>JAWOAV010000197.1:0-42449 GCA_046498365.1 Desulfosalsimonadaceae bacterium | reverse complement strand
ATTTTCCCGGGATCGATTACCCTGCCTTGTTTAATCAGAATCCGCATTGCGTACACCTCCCGCCAGCAGGTAAAAAACCGCCATCCTGAGCGCAACACCGTTGGTCACCTGGTCCAGGATGATCGAATGGGGACCGTCGGCCGCCTCCGGGGCGATTTCGATCCCCCGGTTGATCGGTCCGGGATGCATGATCAGGGCATCGGGGCGGATGCGTTGGAGGCGGCTGCGGTTCAACCCGAAGCGCGCGGCATATTCCCGCTCAGAAGGCATGAGAAAATTTTTCTGCCGCTCCTTCTGGATCCGGAGCATCATGATCACGTCTGCATCTTCAATGGCTTCATCCACATTTTTGGCAATGGTCGTGCCAAGGGCTTCGATGCCTGCGGGGATCATGGTGGGGGGGCCCGCAATCGTCACATTCGCCCCCATTCGGTTGAAACCGATGATGTTGGAGCGCGCCACCCGGCTGTGGGCGATATCCCCGATTATGGCCACCTTGAGGTTGGTAAAATCCTTTTTGATTTCCTTCACGGTCATCATATCCAGAAGGGCCTGGGTCGGGTGGGCATGCATGCCGTCGCCGGCATTCACAATGCTCACAGACAGGTTTTCTGCCAGAAGGTGCGGCGCTCCCGCGGAAGAATGACGGATAACAATAATATCCGGGTGCATGGCCTCGATGTTTTTGGCCGTGTCAATGAGGGTTTCCCCCTTGATGATACTGCTGGAGGAGGCGGCGATGGAAATCGAATCCGCTGACAAACGCTTGGCAGCGATATCAAAGGATATGCGGGTCCGGGTGCTTGGTTCCATGAAAAACAGGACAACGGTCTTGCCGCGAAGGGTGGGCACTTTTTTAATCGAGCGTTCTGAAATTTCCTTTAAACCGGTTGCGGTTTCAAGGACCATTGATATTTCATCCCTGGAAAGAGACGCGATATCCAGAATGTGTTTTTTCGACCATGTCATCGCACATACCGCCTAACGCAATATCTGGGCGAGCCTCGACCATCTCGGCCAGAACTGTTCACTGTCCCAAGACCAGTAGATAATAAACGCTTCTCCCTTTATGGTCTCCTCTTCCACGAACCCCCAGAAACGGCTGTCATAACTGTTATCGCGGTTGTCCCCGAGGACGAAATATTCATTTTCCGGAACTTTTACAGGACCGAAGTTGTCTCTTGCATTTTTTTCCGCAGGAATAACATTCGCTTCGGTATGCATTGTGTAGCCCTGATCAATGGGCTCCCCGTTGACATAAACGGTTTTGTCGCGTATCTCCACCACGTCGCCGGGAATACCGATTACCCGTTTGATGAAGTCCTTGTCCGGCTCAACCGGATATTCGAATACAATGATATCCCCTCTTTCCGGCCGCCCTCCGGGAATAATGGTAACATCGGTAAACGGCAGGTCAACACCATACGTAAACTTGTTCACCAGTATATGATCGCCGATCTGGAGCGTCGGTTTCATGGAGCCGGAAGGAATTTTAAACGCCTGAACAATGAAGGTTCTTATGAAAAGGGCAAGGAGTATGGCGATCAAAATGGCTTCGACATTTTCCCGCAGCCTGCTTTTTTTTCTGCTCGTTGTATCTGGTTCGGACCGCTTTGTATGTTTTTTCACTTTTCCGCCGTTTCCGCGACATTTTCCAGCTTGCCGGTAATGTTGTTTTTGATCCAGGCACCATCCCACCATTCGTATGGATCGACAAACACGTTGCCGACAATCATCGAGAAATGCAGGTGATCCCCCCCTGCAAGACCTGTGGTTCCGGTATTGCCGATAATATCCCCCTTGTGGACAACATCGCCGACTTCCACATCCGTGGCGCTTAAATGAGAATAAAGGGACATCAGTCCGAATCCGTGGTCGATAACCACCGTATTGCCGTAAATCCCGATCCAGTCCGCAAACGCAATCCTCCCCCTGTTAGCCGCGGGAACCGGCGCCTGTCGCAGGGAGGCAAGGTCGACCCCCATGTGATTCGCCTCGTCGATGACCTCGCCGTTGTAGATGTAGGTGCGGTGATCCGCAAACCCGGACCTCCGCTGGGCCCGGGGCAGCGCCTGAAAAACGCCTTCCCAATACAGCTCGTTCTCCGAATTTTTGTGAAGAGACAGAAGCGTTTCGTTGTTTTGTACACGAAGATCCCTGTTGATATACAGGAATTGATCCCGGAGGGATTCATCGATGGGCAGGTCCTTGTCCGACTGGAACTCCGGGAGAACCTTGCGAATGAAAGTATCGGATATGGTGAGCCCTTCCGAGTCGAACGTCCTGTTTTGAATATAGTAGTGCAGTCCGCTTCGCCCCTCGTTGCCGGCCTTGTCCCGGGCAAAAAGGGAAATCTCGGTGTCGTCCCCCTGATCATGCCCCAATGCGAAAAAGGCCATGTATACCTCTTTATTGTCGGCATAACCGGCACGCCCCTGAAAAAAATTGTCCCCGACGCGGATGCCGTGCTTCTCGCATGACTCCGAAAGCCTGTACGCGACGAGGCCGGCGCCCCCCTGGCGAAGATTGTGCTGCCGTGTCACGGGAGAAATCCGCGGGGATCTGGAATCAATGTTGATTTCTTGTTCCAGGTAGGCCGTATTGCCGGAAAACCACCCGCGCCACGAACCGTCCCATGCGGCGATTCTCAGCATTGCTTCGCCGTCTTTCAGACCATGTTCCCGGACATTGACTCGCAGCACCAGATCGACGGCGGTGTTTGCGTCATCCACCCCGGATACCCCCTCTCCGAAAGTCATGTTTGCCAGAACGACTTCGCGATCTTCCTGGAGGATGGATGCGAACACCTTGCGGATCCCGCTTTTTTCATCTTTGACGGTCACCGGAATTTCGGCTTCAGCCGGTATATGCATGGATTCCATGTCCATGACGACAACCGGCGCCTGTCCTTCGAGCCGGGTTGCCAGCACCCAGACAACCGCTGCGGCCAAAGCCACACCGATCAGTCCCAGAAGAATATATTTCAGCTTCTTTCCGCGTTCCTTGCGCTTAAATCTCATCTTTTTTTCATTCCTGTCATAAAAGTATCTTACACCGAGGTGCTTTTAGCAATTTGTCGCTGTTTGGGCAAGGTCTTATTTTTCCCGTCTTGACTTTTACGCACTTGCGGGGTAACACGGTGCATTGACCGGCGGGCCGGCCAATGGCGCCGGCGTAGAGCCGGCGAGAATTTCCCGCAAAACGGGTTTTTTCGTTCGTGTCCGGACAATCGATCCAGGCACTTCCGACATGATAACCATTTCTGCAAAAACGGAGAAGCCAATGGAACCTGTTGATATTAACGGCTGCAGCATCGGAGGGGGATCCCCGTTTGTGCTGATCGCCGGGCCATGTGTTCTTGAAGATGAGGCCATGGCCATGGAGATTGCCGCGACCTTGAAGGAAATTACTTCTAAGCGCGCCGTTGGTTTTATTTTTAAAGCTTCCTACGACAAGGCGAACCGGACATCCATTGAATCATTCAGGGGTCCGGGAATTACAAGAGGCCTTGACATGCTTTCCAGAATTCGCACCAAACTCGATATTCCGGTCACCTCGGATGTACACCGGTTGTCGGAAGTGGATGCGGCGGCGGCAGTCCTGGATATGATACAGGTTCCGGCATTTTTGTGCCGCCAGACCGATCTTGTGGTCAAAATAGCAGAAACCGGGAAACCGATCAACATTAAAAAAGGACAATTCCTTGCGCCGTGGGACATGGAAAATGTCGTAAACAAAGCCAGGGCCTCCGGAAACAGGAAAATCGTTCTGACGGAACGCGGCACCATGTTCGGGTATAACAACCTGGTCGTTGACATGAGAAGTATCGGCATCATGCAGCAATTCGGATGCCCCGTTGTTTTTGACGCAACCCACAGCGTACAGCTTCCGGGCGGCGCAGGATGCGCTTCCTCGGGGCAGCGCGAATTTGCCCCGGTGCTTGCGCGGGCCGCGATCGCCGCAGGGGCGGACGCCCTTTTTATGGAGGTGCATCCCGATCCGGACAGGGCCCTTTGCGACGGGCCCAATGCCATTGCGCTGGAAAACGCAGAGCATCTTTTAAACGACCTTCTGGCGATTGCCAACGCCGTGAAACAGTGAAAATGCCTGCAAACCGGCAAATCATCGAATAACCATTTCAAACCCCGGCCGGATGTATTATATTCATATTATGACCGACAAAACACTTTCACACATAAAGCTTCTGCTCATGGATGCAGACGGCGTCCTGACCGACGGCTCGATCTCTTATACGGGGGACGGGATGCAAACCATGACGTTCAATGTGAAAGACGGCCTGGGGCTCCGGATGGTCCAGAAAGCCGGCATCGTCGCCGGCGTTGTCACGGGCAGAAAATCAGACGCCTTGTCCCGCAGGATGCGGGAACTGGGAATTTCCCTTTTTTTTGACGGGGTTTCGGACAAGGGGCGTCTCCTGGAGGAGATACTGCGGCAAACCGGCTTCCTGGCCGAAGAAACCGCCTTCATCGCTGACGACCTCGCGGATATGTCGATTATGAAAAAGGTGGGCGTGCCCATCGCCGTGGCGGATGCCGTGCCCGTTATTCAGTCATGTGCAGTGATCGTTACTGAAAAGCCCGGCGGGAAAGGTGCCGTGCGTGAAATTTGTGACGCCATTCTTCAGGCCAAAGGGGTCTGGACGGACGCTGTAGCGCAGTGGGAATAACATCCGAAAAAGCGTATCATGGGTCAAGACGCCTCAAGGGAACGCTCATCATCGCCATCGTCCTCCTTGCCGGTGTCATGGCAGCGCTGTTCATAAACTACCGGTATTCGACGAATCCGGCAGAACAGCCCGAGGTTCCCGAGGAAACCGGGGCCACGCTCTCCATCAGCCGCTTTGCGCACACGGCAATGAAAAACGGAAAGAAGGAGTGGACACTGCATGCGGATACGGCGAGACTTTTTTCAGAATCCCGAAAAGCCGCCTTGTCCCGTCTGGAAGCGGTATTTTTCATGGAAAACGGGGAGCAGATCCGCATGAAGGCCGACCGGGGAGAAGTGGACATGGCCTCCAAAAATTTACGGGCATGGGACAATGTGGTTGTTCGCTCTCCGGAATACACGCTGAAAACCGAGACCTTGAATTATACGTACGACTCCCGTATAATGGTCATCGACGCTCCTCTGGAGATTGCCGGCGATACCATGACGTTTACGGCGGATTCAGCACACTACGAAATGGACGACAACACTGCATTTTTTGAGGGAAACATTGAAACCTGGCTGGTGGATACAATTGGTCCGTAACCTTTGCAAACGCCGCATCCTTATCGGATTGGGCCTGCTCTTTTCCGGGTCCGTCATGCTGCTTCAAGCGGCGGCCTACGGCCGGGAACCGGAAATGAACGTCGACGGCGAATCGAAAATCCACATCACCGCGGATCGTCTCATCTCCCGCCAGGCCGGACGGTACGTCGAATTTTCCGGAAATGTCCGGGCAACCCGGGCAGATACCGTGATCGTATCGGATATGCTTACCATTCATTTCAATGACGAGGAGGGCATTGCCGCAGACAGCGACGGCAATGCGGATTCCATTGAAAAGCTTGTGGCGGTCGGCAATGTCGTCATTGATCATGAAAACATGAACGCAACGTGCGAAAAAGCGACATATACAGCATCGGACGGGCTTCTGGTACTGACGGGAAAAAACGTTGTCGTTAAAGAAGACGGCGGCGCCATCACCGGCGAAAAAGTGGTGTTCAACCAGGAAACCGGTGAAATCACCGTCACCGGGGAAACCGGAAGCCGCGTCGAAGCGGTATTTGAAGGCACAGGAACGTCGGGGGTTCTGCCCGATGCAATCGAGCGATAAGGGGACAAACCACCAATACAATGACCATTCTTTCCCTTAGAAATCTGGTGAAAATATACCTGAAAAGAAGGGTTGTCGATGGCGTTGACCTCGAAATCGAAAGCGGGCAGGTCGTTGGACTTCTCGGGCCGAACGGCGCGGGTAAAACCACCACGTTTTACATGACCGTCGGCATGATCCGCCCCGACGGCGGCGGGGTCTATATTGACAATGACGAGATAACGGGGTACCCCATGTACCTGCGCGCCAGAAAAGGCGTCGGGTACCTCCCCCAGGAGGCATCGGTTTTTAAAAAACTGAGCGTATGGGACAACCTCATGACGATTATTGAAACCCTTCCGGTTTCCCGCCGTCAACAAGCGGAAAAAGCCGAATCGCTGCTCAACGAACTGGGCATATCCCATTTAAGAGAGCAGAAAGCGGCCGTACTTTCCGGCGGGGAAAGACGAAGGCTTGAAATCAGCCGCGCACTTGCGACCGATCCGGCCTTTATCCTGCTCGACGAGCCCTTTGCCGGAATCGACCCGCTCGCGGTCATCGATATACAGAATATCATTTTTCACCTTGCCAAGCGGGGCATCGGAGTACTTATTTCCGACCACAATGTCAGGGAGACCCTTGGCGTCTGTAACCAGGCATACATTTTAAACAACGGCAAGGTGATCGAATCCGGGGGGCCGGAAAAAATTGCAAACAGCCCGACCGCCCGTGAAATTTATCTTGGAAACCGGTTTACGCTCTGAATATGGCATTTGAACTTCAACAAAACCTGAAACTGCAACAGCAGCTGGTCATGACGCCGCAGCTCCAGATGGCGATCAAACTGCTGCAGCTGTCCCGCATGGAACTCGTGGAAACGGTACGCCAGGAAATGGAAAACAACCCTACCCTGGAGGAAACGGAAAATATCGAGCCGGCCGAAAACATAGAGGCCCTTCCAACGGAGGTGCCTGCCAAGCAGGAAGTCTCTATGAGTGAGACCTTTGACGAGCGTCTTGACTGGCATCATTACATGGATGAATACAGCTCGACCGGAAAGGTCCATTTTGAATCGGAAACCCGGGAATCACCCAACTATGAGGCATTTACCGCCAGCCGAACAACCCTGGCCGATCATCTCCGGTGGCAGCTTTTAATGACCCAGCCCTCTTCCGAAGAAGAAATGATCGGCTCCATGATTATCGGCAACCTGAACAGATTCGGATTCATTGAGGACAGTCTCGGGGAAATCGCGGAAAACGCCGGAACTTCCGTGGAGAAAGTCGAGCAGGTGCTTTTGCGGATGCAGGATTTTGACCCGCCGGGCATATGCGCGCGAAGCCTCGGCGAATCGCTTTTGATCCAGGCCCGCCTGCTGGGCATCGATTCCCCGCTGATCACCGAGATCCTCCGCAGCCACATGAAAGACCTGGAAAACAAACGGTATTCGGTTATCGCCAAAGCACTAAAGACCAGCGTGAACGACGTTGTCGCGGCGGTCGAACTGATCCGCAACCTGGATCCGCGCCCCGCCGACCGCTACGGAGAGGACGAGCAGATCTACATACTCCCGGATGTATATGTCCAGAAAGACGGGGACGACTACCTTGTTTTCCTTAATGATGACGATATTCCCCAGCTTCATATCAGCAGCTATTACAAAAATGCCGTGAAAAAGGGGGAACAGATCAACCGCGAGACCCGCTCGTACCTCAAAGACCGTCTCCGGTCGGCGGAATGGCTGATCAAAAGCATACAACAGCGCAAAAAAACCATATTCAATACGATGACCAGCATCGTAAAGTTTCAGCGCGATTTTTTCGACCACGGCATCGCCCATTTAAAGCCCATGGTGCTTCGTGACGTGGCCGAGGACATCAATATGCATGAATCCACAATCAGCCGTGTTACCACCAACAAGTACGCCCACACTCCCCACGGGATTTTTGAACTGAAATTTTTCTTCAACAGCGCCATTAACCGTTCCAACGGCGAAACCATCGCATCGGCCTCCGTCCAGGAGGAAATCCGAAAGATCGTTTCATCGGAAGACCCGAAAAAACCATACAGCGACCAAAAAATATCAGACTTTCTCGTCGATCAGCTGGGCATTGAGATCGCGCGGCGGACAATCGCCAAATACAGGGAAATGATGGGCATCCTACCATCAAGCAAACGCAAACAACTATAAGGAGGCAGGTACCTATGCAAACTTCGGTAACGTTTAAAAACCTCGAACCCTCCGATTCACTGAAAGACTATGTCACCGGCAAACTCAACCGGCTGGACAAACTGCTGGACAACCCCGCAGAAGCGCAAGTGGTCCTCAGTGTTGAAAAAATACGCCATTACACGGAAATTCGCCTCAAAGGGGACCGGTTGAATATCGTGTGCCGGGAAAAAGCAAGCGATATGTATTCATCCATCGATCTGGCCCTGGACAAACTGGAAAAACAGCTCAAAAGGCAAAAAGAAAAGATCAAAAATCACCGGCCGAACAAAGGGACGGATTCCGTAAAGGAGATGAACCCGGCCATAGAGCCTGCAAATGAAGCGCCTGAAATCCACATTCAAAGCATTGAATACAAACCCATGGATATCGAGGAGGCCGGCATGCAGCTGGAGCTGACGTCGGATAATTTTCTCGTTTTTACCAATGCCCGGACAAACCGCGTAAATGTCCTTTACCGGCGAAAAAACGGGGATCTGGGCCTCATCGAACCCCTTTGAAATTCCCGGGACAACTCCGGAAAACCGGCACCGCCGGGGGGCTTTGCCAAAGGCCCCCGGCAAAAAGACGATTGGCGGGGGGGTGGCGTTCCGACCGCCCGTAAGAACAAGGTATACATATCAATGAAAATCCTGGATTATTTGCATACGGAAACGATTTTGACGGATCTGAAAGCCACGGACAAAAAAGGGGTCATCGACGAGATGTCTCTCCCGGCGGCCCGCGTGGCAAACATCGACCACAGGGAAATCGCAAACGTTCTCATTGAAAGGGAACGGCTCGGCAGCACCGGCATCGGAGACGGCATTGGCATTCCCCACGGAAAGGTGCCCCGGCTGGAAAAACTGGTTGTGGGCTTCGGCCTGAGCCGGCGCGGGGTCGACTTCGACACCATGGACGGAAAACCGGCATATATTTTTTTCCTTCTGCTCTCCCCGGACGATTCAACCGGTCTGCACCTGATGCTGCTTGCCAGAATCTCAAAACTGCTGAAAGATCCCGATTTCAAGGCCGGGCTGAAAAAAGCCCAGGACGACCGGGAGGTCATCCGCATCATCGACGAAGCCGACACAGATTCCTGAACGCTGCACGACAGCATATCCAGGAGCCTGCAATAGAAGGCGTGCATGAAAAACGTTACGATCATCATTATTACGGGGCTTTCCGGCTCCGGTAAAAGTGTTGCCCTCGCCGCCCTGGAAGATGCGGGTTTTTACTGCGTCGATAACATGCCGGTCAAACTGCTGCCCAAGTTCCTGGAAATGCCGGTGGAAAAGGATGAGCGGATAAAGGGCTTTGGTTTTGTAATGGATTTGCGGGAAAAGGGGTTTCTGCACTCCTTTCCCGAAATTTTCTCCGCCTTGAAGAAAAAAGGCTACAATATTGAAGTCTTGTTTCTGGAGGCGGAAGAAGCCGCCATTGTGAGGCGATACAGCCAGACCCGCCGCCACCATCCCCTGGGACAGGACAAAACGCTGCTCGAAGGCATACGAACGGAAATAGAACGGATGCAGCCCATCCGGGCCCTTGCCGACCAGGCTATCGACACCTCAACGTACAACGTCCACGAGTTCAAATCGGTCATTTTCAACCTGGTGGAGAATGTTATCGATCAAACGCCCTTGCAGATCAATATTGTCTCCTTTGGCTACAAGCACGGGACGCCGCAGGAGGCCGACCTGATCATGGACGTGCGATTCATCTCCAACCCCTTTTTTGTTGAGCACCTGAAGGCCCTGGACGGCCGGAACCAGGATGTGAAGCAATATGTCCTTTCCGAAGAATCCGCCCGTATTTTTTTGAAAAAATTTTATGATTTGGTTGACTTTTTGCTTCCGCTCTACGAAAAGGAGGGCAAGGCGTATCTCACCATTGCCATCGGTTGTACCGGTGGACAGCATCGCAGTGTGGTCGTCGCGGATTCGTTGTATGCCCATATGAACCAGCCGGGTCGCCTGGTTCGATTGACGCACCGGGATGTTGATCTTAATTTGTAAAGCAGGAACAGTGATATGATAGGAATTGTCGTAGTGACGCATGGCCGGCTCGGAGAAGCACTGATCGATACATCGGCCGTTATTTTCGGCGAGCGCCCCGAGGCGGTCGTACCGGTATCCATAGACCTGACCCAGGATATTAACAAGCTCAGGCAGAAAATCCAGGACGGCATCAAGCAGGTAAACCATAACAACGGGATTGTCATTTTAACCGACATGTTCGGCGGCACGCCTTCCAACCTGAGCTATTCGTTTCTGGAAGAAGGCCGCGTTGAAGTCATATCCGGGGTCAATCTGCCGGTGCTGATCAAGTCCGTCAATCTGAGAAACAAAAGCACGGACCTCCATGAAATGGCAAAAACCATCGAAGCCTACGGCAAGAAAAGCATTTCCCTGGCAAGCGATATTCTAAAAGGAAACAAGCGGGAATAGCGCTGCAAATGGCCATTATCGTCGATCGAATGACGCCGTCGGATATCGATTCGGTTTTGGAAATAGAACGGGTATCATTCCAAAACCCCTGGAACCGGGACGCGTTCCTGTATGAATTGAAAAACCGCAATGCCCGCAATTATATCATACGGGAAGATCCCGCCGGTGAGAAGGCATTGTCCGGCTTGCAAAGCGTGGACGGATACAGCTGCTTCCACGTGGCAGCAGACGAGCTTCACCTGCTGAAAATGGCCATAAAACCGGAAAAAAGGAAACAGAGCCTCGCGTTTCACTTCCTTGCGGCGTGCTTCGGAAAATCCGTCGAAGATGCCGTTGAATACGCATTTCTGGAAGTGCGGGAGTCAAACCGGGCGGCCATACGGCTTTATGAGAAGATCGGGTTCCGTCCTGTCGGGGTGCGGCCGGCGTATTACCCGAAGGACCCAGGCAAACGTGAAAATGCAGTAATCATGCAAAAAATATTGAAAGGAGGAAACTCATGGCAGTAAAACTGGGAATCAACGGCATGGGGAGAATCGGAAGAATTGTGTTTCGTTCGGCTCTGAAACGCCCGGATATTGAAGTCGTGGCGGTAAACGATATAATGGACCCGGCGACCCTTGCCCACCTGCTGATGTATGACTCGGTCCACCAACGGCTGGATGCAACCATCGTCCCCAAAGAAAACGCGATCGAGGTCAACGGCAAAACCATTCCGGTCATGGCGGAAAAGGATCCGGCAAATTTGAAATGGGGACAATACGGTGCGGACATCGTCGCCGAATGTACCGGCCTGTTCCGGGACCAGGACACCGCGGCAAAGCATATCTCCGCAGGATGCAAAAAAGTGATTATTTCGGCACCGGCCAAGGACCCGGATCACACCATCGTCATGGGGGTCAACCACGAGACCTATGACAAGGACGCCCACCATATCGTTTCCAATGCGTCATGCACCACCAACTGCCTGGCCCCGGTGGCCAAAGTGCTGCACGAAAAATTCGGTATCGTTTCCGGGCTTATGACGACTGTTCACTCGTATACCGGGGACCAGCGGCTCCTGGATGCTCCGCACAAGGACCTCCGGCGGGCGCGGGGTGCGGCCCTGTCCATGATTCCGACCACCACCGGCGCGGCCAAGGCCGTAGGCCTGGTCCTTCCCGACCTGAACGGCAAACTCAACGGCATGGCCATACGGGTGCCGACGCCCAACGTCTCCCTGGTGGATCTTGTCGCCCTGCTGGACACCCCGGTTACGGCGGACACGGTCAACAAGGCGCTCCGCGAAGCATCGGAAAACGAGCTGAAAGGAATTCTCGGTTACAGCGAGGAACCACTGGTTTCCTCGGACTACAACGGCTGCCCGCTTTCTTCCATCGTGGACGCAGATGTCACCTATGCCATTGACAAACAGGTCAAGGTCATTTCCTGGTATGATAATGAAACCGGGTATTCGGAGCGGCTGGTGGACCTGGCGCTCATGATCGGTAAACAACTGTAACCCATCGGGTTTCTTCGTGCCATAATATGCGAAAGGGGTTTTTATGGAAAACAGACGACCGATGATCGCAGGCAACTGGAAAATGTACAAAACCTGCCCCGAAGCCGTTGCGGCCGCACGGTCGCTGGTCGCGCTCGCGGGCGACACGGACGGGGTGGAGGTCATGATCGCACCCCCCTTTACGGCATTGACCGGGGTATTTGACGTCATCCGCCAGTCGAATATTTCCCTGGGGGCGCAGAACCTTCACTGGGAAGCAGAAGGCGCCTATACCGGGGAAGTTTCCGGGCAGATGATTTATTCGGCAGGATGCCGCTATGTCATCATCGGCCATTCCGAGCGGCGGCAGTATTTCGGGGAAACCGATGAGAGCGTCAACAAAAAGATCCATGCCGCACTGGCCGCAGACCTGCGGCCAGTGATCTGCGTCGGGGAAAGCGAATCCGAGCGGGAAGCGGAAAAAACGTTTTCAATACTTGACAAACAGATGCAAAAAGGGTTAGAAGGTTTATCCTTGGATCAAATGGATTCGGCGGTTTTCGCATATGAACCTGTATGGGCGATCGGCACGGGCAAGACCGCGACCCCCGGGCAGGCGCAGGCGGTCCACGAATTCATAAGAAAATTTCTGGCAGACCGTTTTGAAGAAAAAACCGCCGCCAAAACGCGGATTCTTTACGGGGGCAGCGTCAAACCGTCGAACATAGCGGAGTTGATGGCTCTGCCGGATATCGACGGTGCGCTGGTCGGCGGGGCCAGCCTCGATCCGGAAACATTCAGCAAAATCATCCAATACAGATAAGACAATTATGCATGCGTTAGTAATCATTATTCACCTGATCGCCTGTTTTTCCCTGATTATGGTCGTACTTCTGCAGTCCGGCAAAGGGCAGAGCATGGGCGCGATGTTCGGCGGTTCGGGCAGCCAGGCACTTTTCGGCAGTTCCGGCGCTTCGTCGTTTCTGACGAAAGCCACAACGGCAATGGCCGTGGTATTCATGCTTACATCCCTGACGCTGGCGTACGTATCCAAAAGCGGAGAGGAATCGGCTGTCACCGACCACCTGCCGAGGACCCAGCAGGAACAGCCACTGGAGCAGCAACCACAGCCGCCGGCCGACCAGTAGACCAGGCGTTTGCCCAGCGGCAGGCGACGTTTTTTCTGCCCGCACCGGGCGCAACCATCCATGCCGAAGTGGTGGAATTTGGTAGACACGCTATCTTGAGGGGGTAGTGGGCTACGCCCGTGCCGGTTCAAATCCGGCCTTCGGCACCATACAACTGAAAAGTAAAGAGGGGGACGATCCGAGACCGGATAGTCCCCCTCCTTGCTTGACACCTTTTAGATCCTCCCTGCCTTCCCCTTGCTGCCTGGCGTCTATTCCCCTGCGGATTCTCTTGACATATAGACTCCCCTGCTCCCCGCAAAGGAAACGGCTTGCAGCGTGCTCAAAGCTTCAGCCGCTTGATTTTGCGGAAAAGGGTTTTGCGGGATATGCCCAGGGCGTCGGCGGTGCGGCTTTTGTTTTCATCGTATTGCATGAGTGTTTTGCGAATCACATCCCTTTCAATGCTGTCAATCGTGGACTGGAGATCCTGGCCGGATTCCCCATGGGATTCGATTCCCCCTTCTGCAGCGCCAAAACCGGAGGCCGGGGCATCCCCGCTCCGGGTGATAAAGTCAAATGACTTGACCGCAAGATAGCGTTGAATGATATTCTGGAGCTCCCGTACGTTGCCGGGATAGTCATGTCGCATCAGCTTTTCCATTACCTGGCCGCTGAGCTCTTTCAGCCCTTTTTCAGAGGAATAAATTTTCAAAAAATGCTCCACCAGAAAGGGGATGTCGCCTTTTCGCTCCCGCAGCGGTGGCAGATTAATGGGGATCACATGAATCCGGTAAAAAAAATCCTCGCGCATCCTGCCGTCTTTGATCTGGTTAAGCAGGTTTTTGTTGGTGGCGGAAAGGATCCGGAAGTCGGAATGTTTCACAACGCTGCTGCCAACCGGCGAATAGCCGCCGCCTTCAAGCGCACGGAGCAGTTTTGCCTGCAGCCCCGGATTGATGTCCCCCACCTCGTCCAGAAACAGGGTGCCGCCGTCCGCCTGGTCCAGGTACCCGGGGCTGTCGGCATGGGCGCCGGTAAACCCTCCTTTTTTATGTCCGAAAAATTCGCTTTCCAGAAGATTTTCCGGAATGGCGGAGCAGTTGACCGCGACAAAGGGTTTGGCGCTGCGCCGGCTCATCTTGTGGACGGCCCTTGCCACCAGCTCCTTGCCGGTTCCGGATTCCCCGTATATCAAAACGTTGGCGTTGGATGAAGCCGCGCTCAGAATCCGCTCATACACGGCCTGCATGGATTTGCTCTTGCCGATAATTTCACCCATCCGATAGCGGTCTTTGATGGAGGAACGCAGGGTGACATTCTCCCTTCGGAGGTTTTCGGTTTCCTCCTGAAGGGAAAGCTCCTTGAGCTTGATCTCGGTGATATCCCTTGCCGTTACCAGCACGGTCGGGCGCCCCTTCCATGTTAACCGGTTCGCCCTCCCCTCAAGCCATATTTCTTTTTGCCCCGTTGTCAGCCACCGGGCCTGAAAAAACCGCTCCTTGCAGATATCGCTCTGGATGGCTTCAAACATTTCCCGAAAATAAACATCAAAGCCTTCCGCAACCATGTCCATGACATTGGTGCCAATCAGCATGGAAGGGTCCGTATGACCGGTCATTGCCGTGAACGCCTTGTTTGCAAAAATAATCTTGAAATTATTCAAAAGAGCAACCCCTTCGGTCATTCGCTCGGCAAATATCCGGTACAGGGCTTCGCTTTCCTTTAAGGCTTCTTCCGTCGCTATCCGCTGGCTGATATCGATCCCCATGCCCAGCATATATTTTTTCCCGTCGATGGTGGTACTTGCACCGGTCCAGAAATACGGGATCTTTTCCCCGCCCCTGGTTTCAAGCACCGCCTCCACACTGGCCTCGCCGTTTACAAAACTTTTTTCAATCCCCTGTTGAATGTTTTTCAGGTCCTCCCCCTGGAAGAGGTCAAAAATATGACGCGACCGGATTTCTTCTGCGGAAAAACCCGTTACGGTCTCCACATTCTTGTTCCATTTGTGGACAAAAAAATCGCTGTCAAAAAGATAAAAAAGCCCCGGCAGACTGCTGATCAACAGATCAAAAAACTGGTTCTGCCGGGTGTGCAGGAGCAGCTTGTCCTGAAGGTCGGAAAGCTTGTCCTCGAGTTCTTTTCGGATGGGTTTTTTTGTCATGCGCCTCACCTTGGATACAAAACAGGGGTTTGTTCGAAAACGCGGATATCCTGTTATGTAGCCGTGAAAGCGGGCAAAATCAACAGGAATTTACGATGAGCCCGCAGCGCGCCGTTCATCAGAAGCGTTTCCGGCATCGAGGCCCGCCATTGCAGCATATTTTATCCGAAGCTCCGATTTTTTGATCTTCATGGTGGCGGTCATGGGCAGCTCGCTCATCATGGTCACCCATACCGGATGTTTGTACCCGGCGATCTTGTCTTTCAGGTATTTCCGGATATCATCGATGCCGATCTCATTTCCGGGCGCTTTCGGAACAATAAATGCATTGCCGACTTCCCCCCAGCGTTCATCGGGCACGCCGATGATGGCCACCTGGGAGATATCCGGATGGTTCAGCAGAATTTTTTCCACTTCCGCCGGATATACATTTTCACCGCCGCTGCGGTACATGTCCTTGGCCCGGTCAACGATATAGAAATATCCTTCCTCGTCCATGTACCCGAGGTCTCCGGTGTGAAGAACGCCGTCCACAATGGTCCTTGCGGTTGCTTCGGGCTGGTTCCAGTAGCCGGACATGACCGTGGGCCCTGTGGCGACAATTTCCCCGACCTCTCCGGGGGGCATTCTTTTACCGGTTTTGTCCTCGATCCATATCTCCGTAAAATACCCCGGTTTGCCGATGGATCCCATTTTCCGCTGAATATCCGCCCGGGGCACAAGCATCATTGCGGAATTTTCCGTCTGCCCGAACCCCTGCTGCATATAGAGCCCCCTTTTCGCAAGGGCTTCAAACAAGCTCGGCGGCGTTCGTTCACCGCCGCCGATAACGCAGCGGACGCTGGTGACGTCGATTTCATCGAGTCTCCCCGACTCCAGGATCATTTTCCACATGGTGGTCAAGGCGAAGACGATGGTCCCCCGGTATGTCTGGATATCTTCCGCAAACTCGCCGGCATCGAATCCCCTGCGCATGACCAGCGTCGACCCGGAATTCAGGGACGGGGTGGCAACGATAAAGAGCCCGCCGGAATGAAAAAGCGGCATCTGCGCAATAATAACATCCCTTTGCCCCGTATCCGTATAGGCGGTGATCTGAAAATTCTTGAAAAACGTCTGTTCATGGGAAAGCACCGCCCCCTTGGGATCACCGGTCACGCCGGAAGTGTATACAATGGCCAGGGGATCATTCATGAGTACCGGCTCGGAAACAACCGGTTCGGTCACCCGCTGATCGGCCACCAAATCCGGATACGCCGTTGCCCACTGCGGGCAGCCCGGCAATTCAAAGCCGGGAAACTGCGGACCGCCGCTTTTTAAATAGATCAGTTTGTCCTCTTCCACTTTCAGGCTGGACCGGACAAGATCGATGCTTCCCAGAAAGGAATCGTGAAAAAAAAGAAAACGGGCTTCGCAGTCATTGAGCTGGAACGCCAGTTCCGGGCCCAGCAGGCGCCAGTTCAGGGGAACCAGGATGCCGCCGAGCTTGGCAACAGCAAAATAAATCTCTAAAAATTCGATGCAGTTGAGCATCAGAACGGATACACGGTCCCCTTTTTTCATCCCCTTTGACTGGAGCATATGTGCGCACCGGTTGATCCCTTCGTTCAAGTGCCGGTATGAAACCGGTTCATCCTCAAAAATGACCGCGGTTTTCTCCGGATGCATCTGTGCGTGCTTATAGGGGATATACCCCACATTCCATGGAACGGACGACATAATCGGCTCCTTTCTGTATATTGCCTGCAGTGGTTGCTCCCGTGTGATACGCTTTGCCTGTCGCCTTTATGGGGGCGGCGGCGAAGGGGAGAATCGGTTCTGACAAAGCCTTATTTCCCCGTAAAAACCGGGCGCCGCTTTTCCAAAAAGGCGGTCTGCCCTTCCCGCAGATCGTCGCTGTTAAAGGCTTCGAATATCAATTTATCCGCTGTGGCCCGGTCTTCGGCAGACAACGGTGGATGTTTTTCGATCATGTTGATGATTTTTTTGGTTCCGGAAACCGCAAGGGGGGCATTCCCCGCGATGTCGCGCGCCACTTGGGACGCGGTTTCCAAAAGGGCTTCCGCCGGCACCAGCTGGTGCACAAGGCCCATTTCCAACAATTGCGCCCCCTGGTAGGTCCGTGCCGTGAAAAACATCTCACGGGTTCTGGCAATACCGATGACCGCTGCAAACTGCATCAGCCCTTCGGGATGATACACCGCGCCAAGCTTGGCCGGCGGCATCCCGGCCTTGATATGATCCGCCCCGATCCGGATATCGCAGCACAAGGCAAGGTTCAAACCGGCGCCGAAGCAATACCCGTTGATCATGGCGATCACCGGAAACGGAAAGGCTTTGATACTGTCAAGTGCCAGATCAAGCGGATTGCCTCTCTTCAACACTTCCGCAGCCTCGGTGGTCAGGTCCGTGGGAATGGCGGCGATGTCGTACCCTGAGGAAAAAGCCTTCCCCTCCCCCCCGGAGATAACCACAACACGAACCGCTTCTTTTTCCTGCCATGCGGCAAGGGCCAGATGAATCTCCGCCAAAAGCGAGGGAGACAGCGCATTTCCCTTCCCGGGGCGATTGAGCTGCAAGAATCCGATGTTTTCCTTGATTTCTGCAATCAGTTCCGTGGCGGCCATACGGTATTCCTTTGCCGGCTGATGGTGGTGTTCATTTTCCCCCCGTAGAGAAAAAGCGACCGGAGAAGATTTTCCATCGCACGGGGAAGCTGCTCAAAGTGGTCAATAAATTGGATGGCACCGCTGTACTGGGCCTGCATCGCTTTTTTGCTTTTGTAACCGCATCCCAGCGTGATCAAATGGATGTTTTCCTGCCTGCACCGTTCGATACCGTAAGAAACGTCGCATCCGAAGTTCGACTGCCCGTCCGTCACATGCACGAGTATTCTTCTCTTTCGTTTTTTCGGCATCATCATGGCTGCAGCAATGATCGCCTGTCCGGAGGCGGTCTGCCCGGCAGGCGGTATAGAGAGCAGCATGCCCTCTTTCAGCAGCCGGGAGATCATGCAGATCCCGCCGGATTCGAAATACGCCCATGCATGCAAACGGTTTTTATCTCCGGAAACGGCCCTGTGCAGATTGGCAATGATGCTTTCCACCATTTGCCACTTGCGCCCGTGCATGGAGCCGCTTGCATCGACCAGAAGCCCGATGCACCAATCAAGGCCCGGGATTCGAAGCGTTTCCTTGAAGCATCGACCGTTTACCGGCGCACGGTAGAGGCGCCCCGGATCGACCCGTCCCCTTGTCAATCCCCGGTTCACAAGCGTCCTGCGGTCGGCATAGTTCTGAAAGATCGCCTTGAGCCTGCCGATCATTCGCTTGTCGATCACCGGCCGGGACGGCATGGTAAAATCCCACCGGGACATGGGCGCCACGGTTTCATTATCAAACCCGGCGACCGACCGGATGAGGGGCGTAATGTCAACGGCGTCCGCGGCAAGACGGGTTTCAATCTCACGGACGAGCTGCGGTGCCATTTTGCTGCTGGTTTGCACATCCACGGGCCCATTTATCTTTCCGGCCCCTTTGGCGGGGCGCGCTGGAAACCAGTGGAGCTGTTTTTTGTGCACGGTCAGCCGGTGAATCGGATCGCCGATGCGCTGCCATGCGTCAAGATAGAGCGACGCCCGCTTTTTGCCTTTTCCAACCACCCTGCCTTTTTCCCCAGCCACATCCCGCAAGTGCCGGGCAAGATCGTTCAGCACGTCCAGCAACGGCAGGTATTCCGGCTTCTCCTTTCGGGCAACAGGCCCGTGAAACAAACTTGAACGCCATGTAAGCAGCAGTTCATCCAGGGAAAGACCGGACAAGGGGGTAATTTTGTCCAGGCAGGCCAGTTCGCTGCCGCGTAAAATAGCGGTATACAAACCCAGAACAGACCCGTTGGATTTCCAGTCCATATAGATATCCTCCCCGGTGGCAACCATCTGCTGGAACATCACCAGCGGAAACGGCGACATGCCTTTCATTTCCGGTTCAAGGGTCCGCCAGACCAGTGTAGACCATTCCATGTGATGCAAGGCTTTATGGACAACATATCCGATGACAAAATCGACCTTTTCCGGGGGGACGGGATACGCCCCCATTACCCATTCCGAAGGGATGCGAATGGCCGAACCCGACGCCCCGGACATCCCCCACCCACCGGACATCCCTTCATATTCGATTCTACCGGCATTGGGGCCGAGATGTCCGGCAACCTTCTGGATGGCCCGCAGCAAATTGGCCAGCTCCACGGACTCTCTTGCCGACGTGTTTTTCCGCCAGTAAGAGGAGATCCCCGGTTTGTCGGGCGCTGCCAGAGGCCCCTGCTCATCGCAGGCGTTTTTCTGGCAAGAAAACGATTGCGGGCAATTTCCGTCATCCCCTGCGGCAAATGGAATCATATCAGTATCGCTGGTAGGTTTCGCCATGAGGTTTTCTTTGGGTCTTGTTCATTGCCACGTGAAACGACAGGAGAACCGATTCGAGCATGTCGGGTCCGATCTGCAGGCTCATTGCAAACGCTTTTTCGATACCGGCGCCGATGGAGACCATTTCTGCGATCATCAGGGTGTGGCGGGTCGAAACGACCACCGGTTCCCGGGAATTGTTCCGCAACTGCCCCGCTATATTCACGATGGTCTGTGCGTCCGCCGCATCGATGCCCGTTTTGAGATGGAGCACTTTTGCTTCCACATCCGGCGGCAGGTAGTCGAGCATGGCCACGTAAAAGCGGTCCCTCAGCGCGGCATCGAGCATTTCGGTCCCGACAAATTCGTCGCCTTCATTGAGGGTCGCGAAAAACACGACCTTATCGGCAACGCGGATATGCCCCAGTTCGTCCGTATAAATGCTCCTGTCCTCTGAGAGTACGGAAAACAGCATGTTCAGGGCCTTGGGGTGCTCCGGCCGGTTGATCTCCTCCAGGTGTATGATGCAGCCCGGGGTTTGAACCGCATCCGGAAACAAAAATTTCCGGTAGACCGTCTCCCCGTCTTTGAGGGCAAGCTCCCCGAACAACTGCCCCGGCTCCGACAGCATCCCGATTTGAAAGGTGGCAAGGGGCCGTTTGTTCCGGGCCGCAAACTGCTTTACCAGGGTCGACTTTCCGGATCCCTGCCTGCCGGCGACCAGCACGTTAACGGGGTGTCGCTCAGACAGGCATTGAAGCCGGTCCATGCTTTCAATGATCTCCTCCGGAAGAAAAAAATGCGGATCCGGGTCGGGAACCGGTAATTTCACGGCTGCGCTGTTCATGGCCGCTCTTCTGCCAGACCCTCAATCCCGGCCGATTTTCCCCACGGCGCTTCCCCGCCCGTGATCTTCTGGGTTGAGATGCCCTTGTATTCATCCACGGCGAGCCACTCCTCGCAATTCATGCACTGCCGGATGCTGATCGAGGCATCGATCCGTGCATTATAGAGATACCGGAAATCCGACAAAGGCGCTTCATGACCGCATACAATACATTTCATGGTTGTATTCTCCCTCAAGGTTGACAGGCCGTTTCAACGGTTGATGACAGAAGGCCTGTTTGGTGGCCGGAAATCAGGACGACAACCCATCTCCACATTCGGGTGACGGGTTCTACTCCCTCAATTGCCGCATGGAGCGCCGGTATGCCGGATCGCTGCACTCGTATCCGTCCTTGTCAATCAGCTTCATTTTTTCGTAATATGTGCACCCGGATGCGTCCGAAAGCGTTTTGGTCAAATACCCTTCCCGGCCATCCGTCACAAAGGTCGGCGGGCGGTTGTGAATATCTGATCCAAGTTTCAGGACTTTGCAGGAGCCTCTTCCGTCGCTCGACCAGGAACTTTCAGAGTAATGCAGACATGTACCGCAAAGCGTATCGGGCGCTTTTCCGGTATCCGGCTCCTTGTTTTCAACCCTTGGCACCAGGACGCCCGCATACGCCTTTCGTTTTTCGTCTCTTCGTGACATCGGCCTCTTCCCCCGTCTGCGTTTTCCTGTTTGGCAATGCTTATCCCAACCCGTGAACGGTCCGCTGGATGATGTTGTCCTGGGTTTTCCGGCTGATGTCGACAAAATGTGCGCTGTAACCGGCCACACGGACGATGACTTCCTGGTATTTTTCCGGATCCTTTTGGGCGGCCTTGAGCGTGGCGTCATCGACCATGTTGAACTGGATATGGTCGATGCCAAGATCGGCCCAGGTGCGCATATACGCTTTCCAGAGCTGGTATCCTTTTTCCCCGGCAAGCTGGGTCGGGGAAAAGCGCTGGTTCAGCAGAAACGCCCTGCCGTCGGTGATATGGTCGATTTTGCTGCAGGACTTCAGCACCGCGGTCGGCCCCTTCTTGTCCAGTCCGGGTCCCGGTGATATGCCGCCGTCATACAGGGCGTCCCCCAGACGCCGTCCGTTGGGAAGGGCGCCCACGATATTGGCATAATGGATGTTTCCGCTGACATTTTCCGGGAGAATCGGCCAGTTGTTGCCGGACGGGCATTTGAGTTCTTTGGAAAACCGGGCGGTTTCCTGCAGGCACCGGATCATGATGTCGTCCACGTAGTCGTCGTCATTGCCCCATTTGGGTGCATTTCGAACAAAGTCCAGGCGCATTTCCTCATGGCCTTCCCAATTTTTATCCAGGGCCTCTTTCAATTGGGCAAGGGTATATTTTTTATCTTCAAAAACCAGCTTTTTCACCGCCGCCAGACTGTCGATGTTTTCAACCCAGGTAAATGCGGTGATCCATGCGTTGCCGCGCTCCAGAGAGGGAGACAGTGTATCCAGGCCGCTTTCAACGGACCGCTCCGAGATCCCGGACAAAAACGGCCTTGGCGTCAACGTCGGTGCAAGGGTTCTGGCCCGGTTGACAGCGCGGACAAGGATGGAAAAGATGGTTTTCATCTGCACCGTCCAGGCGTCGAAGAACTGCTCGAAATCCGAAAAAGACGCAACATCCGGGGTCTCCGCCCCCACCTGCATATTGACGACATTGTCGTATCCGGACGTTATCACGTACTCGATAATCTTGGCGCAGTTGGCCGTGGCATTGGCCATCCGCATGGGTTGATACCCGTGCTTGGTGGGCGGACAGGGAGAAAGACAGGCTTGATTGCACCACAGCCGCGCCTCTTCGATGGGATGGCCATACCAGTGCATGGAATTTGCAATCAGGATCGGGTCATTGCGCATGTTGGGGTACCCCAGGCCCTGTCGGTTGCATTCGAAAATCTCCCGCATGACCTCGTCTTTTACCTTGGGATGCCACCGAAATGCCAACGTCGGGTTGGCGACCCGCACAAGGCGTGCCGCCTGCATCAGCGCGACGGTCAAATCATTGCAGGCATCTCTCCCCTGCGCGTCCACGCCCCCAATGGTCCAGACCCACGTTCCGTCGATGCCCTGGAGTCCTTCCCGCGCCCATTTGGGCTTGAACTGGCAAACTTCGGCCGCCCGAATCAAAAATTCGCCCACAAGGTCCAGCGCCTCTTCCTTTGTGAGCGTCTGATCGATGTTCACGTCCTTGTCATAGTACTGCCCGTGATAATAGTCGGGCCGGGCGGGCCATGCCCCTTCAATGGCTTCTGTCCGGCTTATCATCTGGATAAAAATATCATACTGGAAGGACTCCTGGAGGCTGCGCGGCGGGAGCGCCGGAACGCGTTCGCACGTTTCGGCGATTGTTAACAGCTCTTCGCGCCGGATGGGGTCTTCCTCGAAATTCTCGGCAATGATCCTGGCCAACCTGGCATAGCGCTTTGCGATGCGAATGCCTGCTTCCAGGGTGATTTTCATGGCTTCCCAGTTGTTGAGCTTGTCATACAGATCGGTGATTTCCGCGGTGGCGCCGGGCGCATGGGTCTTCTCGTCTCCTTCGTCAATTTTTTGATCCAGCTCATCAATGATCGCCTGAAACGCCCTTTTCCCGGTCATGATATATTCATAATCCTTGCTGGAATAACCGCCCCGGGCAAGGGGGACGCCCCAACCGATGGATCCGGACAACATTTTCATCAGGTCTTCCATGTCGAATACCGGGGTCATTTTGTCCAGGTCCGATTTTCCCGTCCAGTACGCATTGATCTCTTCAATGATTTTCTGGCTTTCTTCGGCAGGTTCGGGAATGGCGGTCGGATCGTTGTACACCTCCATATTCAGGAAAAACGCGCAGCTCGGATCCCACGCCATGGTATGGGGAAGGCTTCCGGTATACCCCACCAACTGGGCATGATCGGTGATAAAAATCGTCTTGTTGTCCAGTATGTGGGCCAGCATTTTTGCAAACTTGATCACGTAGGCGTCCGGCGAATACGCCAGTTCCTTTGCCTTCTCGGTGTGAAGCACGGCTCTTTCGAGATCCACCTTCACGCCCGGTGCATACAATCCGCCGATCGCCCCTTTTTTCCATATGGCCTTTCGCAGATAACCGAGTCGTTTGGAACGCTTCTTTTCCGCGGCCCACCACCACTGATGTTTTTTTTCAAATTCTTCCACGCTTGTATCTTGTATCGCTGCCTGTGTCATGGCCCTCTCCTTTATGGATGAATAACTATTTTTTGCTGAAAGAAGCACACGCTGTCGCATCGTCTCCGGCGTTCACAGGTTTCGCCTTGTAATAAGCCTGCCGGGGATCCGCTACGCGCTCAACGCAATCCCCCTTTTCCGGGGCTTCTTCCAACGGGAAAAACCGTTTACACTCCTGGCATGTGGTCATTGTGTCGTCCTCCTTTTGATTGGCGTCATTTCCGTTTTTATAATAGTTGTCATCCGACGGCCTCGAAGCCTGAACCGCCCACCGTTGCTTCAAATCCGCTTTCCCGGTAAATATCCGCCGTTGTTTCAAGCTGCGACGGGTTGAGCGCCTCCACCGCCGCCATGGGCCATTCGATCCCCAGCCAGTCATACTTGTCCTGGCACCAGTTATGATACGGGAGCAGGTCCACCCGGCGGATGTTGCCCGGAAGGCCGGATAAAAAAGCCGCCATTCGCAAATGGCAGTCCACTGCATCGTTGAATCCCGGAACCACAGGTATCCGCACCCATATCTCCTTTCCGGTTCCGGAAAGACGGACAAGATTTTCCAGAATCATGGCATTGTCGACCCCCGTCAATTGCCGATGAGGAAGCCTGTCGATATGTTTCAGGTCAAACAATACGATATCGACATACTTTGTGATGCTGCAAAGCACCGGCCAGGTGCAGAAACCGTTTGTATCGAGGCAGGTGTGTATTCCCCGCTGTTTTGCCGCACGCAGAAGGCTTCGGGTGAAATCCGCGTAAAACGTCGGCTCACCGCCACTGAGGGCCAGCCCCCCCCCGGAATTGTCATAAAAAGGACGATCCTTTTCCACGTCATCAAGGATGTCGTCAACATTCATCCGCCTTCCTGCAACCGAAAGCGCGCCATACAGGCAGGCATCCACGCATTTCATGCATCCATCGCAGCGCTCCCGGATGATTTTCCGGTATGCTGCGGCCTGCAAGCCGCTTTCTTCCGGGGAGATCGGCGGAAGGATGGCCTCATTGGGGCATACATTCATGCACGCCCCGCACTGCACGCACAGGCGCCGCTTCCAGTAAATGTCCGGGTTCATGCCAATGGTTTCCGGGTTATGGCACCACGCGCACTGCAGGGGGCACCCCTTGAGGAAAACGCTGGTCCTGAATCCCGGGCCGTCGTTGACCGCAAACTTTTGAATTTCCGTAATGAGAACCTGCTTTTCCATGGGGTATACGCCGTATTCAGCGATTGGAGCCGTATGGGCCCGCTTTTGCATGGGGGCCGCTTCCATCCTGTAAGCCATCCATAAAGTCAGCCATATTGCTTATATTTTCCAAATCATCGATTTTCTGCCTGATTTTCCCGGCCGCCTCCGGTGTTAATACACCCCCGCACAGGTCCAGGAACTTTTTGCCCACCCGGTTCTTTTTTATCTCCAGGGGCGGAATCTGCTGCAGGATATCGGAAAAACCGCGACGTACTTTTCCGTCCCTTGTTTCAATGTCCACATGGGCTTCCAGGGCGATTTTCTCCGGATCAAGCGTTACCGTTATTTTTTCCATCAGCGTTGTTACCGCCGGATCACTGACATTTTCATCGGTAAACGCGTTCGTACCGGTCTCACCGTTCACAAGGGCGTTGGCCACGCAAAACGGGATGGAAAACTTGCCTTCACGACCCGTGGCAGGCCTGCTGTTTCCGGCGGCATCCAGCGCCATTTTGGAGGAATGAACGGTAATCTTTGAGATATCTTCAATGGCAAGCTTTTCCGAGTGAACCACTTCCAGTGCCGCTTCCAGCGGGGAGTGCGTCGCATGGCAGGAAGCGTGGTATTTTTGCGACATATTCACCACGTCCCAGCCCAGGCCAAGCAGCGCCAGCACCTCTTCGTTAAGCCCCCCCTTGAAAAGTTCAAAAAACCCCTGGGGCCCTTCCAGGATATCTGCCGGGCCGCTGAAATCCTTCTGTGCCAGAAGGGCGGCCATCAGACCGGCCTGGGAGGCCCTGCCTGCATGAAACGGCTTGCACATCGTTCCAAAAACGCGCTTCAGTCCGCACGACTGGGTGGCTGCGATACCCAGGGCGTACACAAACTGCCTCTCGGTTACCCCCAGCAGTTTCGCGCATCCGGCCGCGGATGCAAGATGTCCGATGGTGGATGTGGCGTGCCAGCCGGCCATGTAATGGTCCAGGCCTGCGCTGACGCCGATGGTGCCGCCGACCTGAAGCCCGACCAGGTATGCGATCAGAAAATCGCGCCCGGTATACCCTTGCCATTCGGAAAGCGCCAGAAGCGATGGGAAGAGGGTGACGGAAGGATGGCCGAAAAAAGAGACGAGGGTATCGTCATAGTCCAACACATGGGACGCGGTGCCGTTTACCAGGGCCGCATGGCTGACCGATGTTTTCACGGCGCGGCCGACCACGGTGGCCTGCGGGTTTCCTCCCATCTCATCCGCATGGGTGATGAGTTTTTCCACCAGGGGATCCGCCATCCCCCCGTAGGTGACCCCGAGCCAGTCCATAAAGGCGGTTTTGGCATGGTCGAAAATTTCTCCGGAAATTGTATCGCCGCGTGTTCCCACGGCGAATTCAGCCAGTCTTTCCGCTACGGTTTTTCCGTTTTTCGTCATTGTCGTGCTCCACGATTCTCATGAACTGCATGGATTGGTCTTCTGCAAACATCTGGTTGACGATGGTATACGGGTCGGCTTTGTTTTCCATTATCTGTTCTACCGCGCGACCAATCCGCCCGTTTCGCAGCATGTCCCGTCGCACCTGCCAGAACACTTCCCTTTCCACCAGGGAAAGGATTTCCTCTCTGATGCGAATTTCTTTTTTCAACCGCTGCTTTCGTTCGTCCAATGGGGTCGATAAAAGGGTGTCCACAAGCTCCCGGATGCCTTGTTTTTTAAGGGCGGAGACTTGTAAAACCGGCGGCAGATAGTCTTTTTGTGATTCCGAGAGGGAGAGCATCCCCGTGACATCGGCTGCCACCTCATCTGCACCTTGCCGGTCCGCCTTGTTAACGACATATATGTCGGCAATTTCCATGACACCGGCCTTGATCGCCTGTATTCCGTCACCCTGCCCCGGCACCAGGATGAGCATTACCCTGTCGGCGGCACGGACGATTTCGATTTCATCCTGGCCGACCCCGACGGTCTCAACCAGGACAATATCCTTGCCAAAGGCGTCCATTATCCGGACGACATCGCGTGCCGCCTGGCAAAGGCCGCCCAGCGAGCCCCGGGTCGCCATTGACCGGATATACACGCGTTCCATGGTGAATATGGACTGCATTCTGAGACGGTCCCCCAGCAATGCGCCGCCGCTGAATGGACTGGACGGGTCCACGGCGATGATGCCCACCGAAAAGCCCCGCTCGGTAAGCGCCCGGGTAATCTCGCAGGTAAGCGTGCTTTTTCCGGCGCCGGGGGAACCGGTAATGCCGAATACGCGGGCGGAACCGGCAAGGGGGTATATTTCCGCCATTGCCGCTATCCAGCCAGGCTCCCGGTTTTCCACACGCGTGATCAAGCGCGCCATGGAGCGAACGTCCTTTTTCGTAACGCCATGGATCAGGTCTTCCCAAATGTTGTTCATAAAGGGGGCCTTATTGGTTGACGCATTGTAAAAAAATCAATCCTGGCCATCATCCACCGGCGTTTACCCGGAACCATCAGAGTTTTGCCTGCTGAAACTCGCCAAACACGTCCCGGAGCGTGTCGCAAATCTCCTGCAGGGAAACATCGTTTTTTACGCACTCGCAGATATCGGGCATCAGGTTTACCGATTCGTCCTTAGCACGATCCCGCAATGCGGATAGAAGGGATAAGACAACCGTGCCGTCTCGCTTGCGTTTTAGCTGCGCCAGTTTTTCCACCTGCCGGCGTTCAGCGCTTTTCATGCGCTCCGGGTCATACGTGGCCTCAACTTCCCGGTTGACGGAGACATTGATTTCATTTTCCCCGGTAAAGCAGTTGACGCCCACGACCAACTCCTCCCGGCTTTCAATGTCCTTTTGCCGCTGGTATGCGGATTTGGCGATCGCTTTCTGCATGTACCCGTTTTCAATGGCGGCAACCGCACCCCCCATCCCCTCGATTTTTTCCATTTCCGCTTCCGCTTCCGCCTCGATCTCATCGGTCAATGATTCCATGAAATAGGACCCTGCCCAGGGATCATTCACATCCGCGACTTTGGCCTCGTAGATCAGAATTCGGGTTGCATCAAGCTGCAACTGCACCGCCTCCTGGCTGTGCCCCAGACCCAGCGGTTCGTCAAACGGCGGGAAGACCCCGGGCATCCCCCCGGACATCCCGGCGGCGATGCCGCCGACCACGCCCCGCGGCAGATTGTTCAATGGACGCTGCAAGGTCGTTGAGGAGCACCCGATATGAGCGGTGATGGGCTGGCGAATTTGCATGCTTTTCGGATGGTTCGCATGAAAGCGCTCTTTCATCATCCGGGCGTAAATCCGCCTGGCCGCACGCTGAAAGGCGATCTCGTGGTATATTTCCATGCTCCCGCCAAAGGCGTTGAAGGTAAATTTCGACGCAAATGCATCCACTGCGAGGCCGCCGTCAACACCTGCCTGGATGTAGGCGGCGGCGTTTGCCATGGAAAAGGCCAGGTCCTGGACCCGGGTTGCGCCTGCTTCCCGGATATGATAACCGCCCATGCTGTTGACGTTGAACCTGGGCATGTTCGCTGTACAGAAGACGCAGGTGTCGCGAAACAGCCGCATGGAGGGGCCAGGCGGGAATATGAAGGTGCCCCGCGCAATGAATTCCTTTAAGATATCGTTTTGCGGCGTCCCCCGCAGTACACCAGGCGATATACCGCGTTTTTCAGCCAGTACCGCATACATGGCGATAATAACGGCGGCCGGTGCATTGATGGTAAAATTAGACGGCACCTTGTCGATTTCCAAGGCGCCGGTATACGGCTCGTAGATGGTTTCAAAATCCCGGAAGGTGTCGATTGCGACCCCTACCCGGCCGACCTCTCCTGCTGCAAACGGACTGTCCGAATCGTATCCGCACTGGGTCACCAGGTCGAACGCCATATTGGGACCGCCCGTTCGCCCCATTGCCTGCATCCGGAGGAGATAATCCCGGTAATCTTCCGCTGTCCCGAACCCGCCGTATTTTCCGACGCCCCCGGCGCCCCCCCACTCCGGTCGGTATCCCGACAGAGCGGCCTCACGGGCATAGGCCCGCCAGAAATCAAAGGGGGTGCTGCCCGCGGTGTATGGGTATTGTCCGGGAAAACCCACTTTTTCTGAAAATTCAAACTCTTCAATGTCAAGGGGGGTGTAAAACCGGGTCGGGCTTTGTGGAATGGTAAAGCGCTCTGCGCGCTTTTTGAGCACATTTTCTTCCCATTTTTCTTTCTGCTCCTGCAATTTTTTCAGATAATCCTTGTTCACGGACATGCATACCCCTCTTCGGAATTCTGATTGCATATCTTCACGCAGCGGCAATACACGATTCGATAAACGCCGTTACGGCTGAAACCGGTGTTCCCGCGGTAAAGACCTCGCGAACCCCAAGGGTTTTCAGCGAAGCAATGTCTTCTTCCGGTACAACCCCTCCGACAATAACCATAATATCCCCGGCATTTTTCCCTTTCAGCCCTTCCAAAACCTTACCCGAAAGGGTAAGATGCGCCCCGGAAAGAATGGAAAGCCCCACCACGTCCACGTCTTCCTGTATCGCCGTGTGGACGATCTGTTCCGGGGTCTGCCGCAGACCGGTGTATATGACCTCGAAGCCGGCATCCCGCAAGCCGTATGCAATCACATGGGCCCCTCTTTCGTGGCCGTCCAGACCGGGTTTTGCAACCAGTACGCGTATGTTTCGTTTTTCATTCATGCCATACTCCCTGCGTGTCTTCATCGTCCGTTGCCGACGCCGCGCTTTTTTCCGACGGCACCGCGGAATCTGCTGCGGTTACCCTCATGATAGCAAGGAACATACCAACAGATGCGATAGACATATAACAAACAGTAATTATTCAATTTTATAACAAAATCTATGGTCGTCCACATGGAATCCCTGCTGGCACCGGGTCGCTTATGACCCAAAAACGTCTCGGCATGGGCGCTTTTGCCCCACGCGGCATCCGAAAGCGATTTTTGGGCGGCATCGTTTGGTAAGAGTAGAATCAAGCGGGGCAATTCAATACGAATTGTTGCATTCCTGCAAGAACAGGAAAAATATTTCCTGAAAATATGGACCCGTAGGGTCGCCCCTTGCGGGTACCTATAAGCAGTGCATCCGCAAGGGGTGCCTCTACGAAATCTTACTGATCATTATATTTGTGGATCAATGAAAAGAATTGGGGATTGTTTCTTGTGGATTATTTCTTTGACAACTAGGATGTTTTCTGCAAGTATATCGGTTCAATGAAAACTAATTCTTACCTCTTTATCCAACCATTGGTTTCATGTCTGTCGGTGTGCCCATGACGGCGCGCAAACATCGTGCAGGAACCGCTGTATTCAAAAAATACAGCCTTTTTTTTTCGGCAATACTACTAGCATGCAATCCTGCCTACACTCACGCAATGGGTTTTTCTCAAAACATAACTGAAACGCCGCTTTATGTCGGTTATGCTTCCCTTCTGGGCCCGCAGGGCTGGAATCTCGAGTTATGGCTATTTGCGTCTATCATCCTTTTCGCCATCGCCGGCGGGTCTGTAATGGCGAAATTTCGTCGAAAAACAACGGCGTTGGAAAAAAAACTACGCCAATACCACGACGACCTGAAAGTCGCCCGTGAAAACGAAAAGTTCATGAGCGATATCACAAAACACTTTAACGACTACCTGTTCTTTCACGATATGGACGCCAACATTCTGGATTATAATCCTGCCTACCAGAAAGAATCCGATTACACCAGAAACGATATCAAACGGATGAATATTCAGGATATCGTACCAGATCCGTATAAGGGCGAGGTCAGCGGATATCTTGCGCGCATCCGGGAAAACGACTTTGACAGCGGGTATATCAACGTGGTCAACCGGCACGGGGAGCCCCTGGTGCTGGAATACATGGCCTCTGTTATCCGTGACGCCAGTGGAAGGGCCGTGGGCGTGCGGGGAATTTCCAGGAATATTACCGAGCGGATGGAGGCCAGAAAAGCGCTCCGGGAAAGCGAAAGAAAATATCGCGACATCCTTGATTCCATTGAAGACGGATACTACGAGGTTGACCTCCAAGGCAATTACCGGTTTTTCAACACTCAGTTCTGCCGACTGCTGGGATGCCCCTGCGACGAGCTTTACGGCAGGAGCTACAAGGACATTGTCCACGAGGATTTCCAGAAAGTCCTCTTTGAAACGTACAATTACGTCTACAGGACCGGAAAACCCATAAAAACCTTTGACTGGAAAATGGTTCGCAAAGACGGCGCCTCCTTCTTCGTTGAAACCTCCATCACCCTGCGCAGGGATGAACATGGCAATCCTGCGGGCTTCCAGGGAATCCTGCGGGATGTAACGGAGCGGATCGCGGCACAGAAAAAAGGCAGAGAGCTTGAAGACCAGCTGCACCACGCCCAAAAAATGGAATCCATCGGGACGCTGGCCGGGGGAATCGCTCATGATTTCAACAATATCCTTTTCCCCATCATCGGCTACACCGAACTTGCGATGAAGGGGACTCCCTTATGCAGCAAAACCTATGAAAACCTTGAAAAAGTATTGCATTCAGCCAACCGCGCCAAGGACCTCATCGCGCAGATTCTCAACTTCAGCCGGCATTCCGGGAAGCAGGACCTCCTGCCGGTCCTCATCCAGCCGGTGGTTGGCGAAACCCTGAAACTGCTTCAGACCACGGTCCCCGCAAACATCGAGATCCGCCAAGACATCCGCAAAGAGACGGGGAAAGTGCTGATTTCGCCTTCACGCATTCACCAGGTAATCATGAACCTCTGCACCAATGCCTTCCAGGCAATGGAAGACTGCAAAACCGGGCAGATGCATGTCTGTTTACAGGAAATCGAGGTGGCCGACGAATCCAGCCCCGCCTACGGCAAGGTTACCCCCGGCCCCTATATCCATTTGTCTGTTTCGGATACCGGATGCGGCATTGAACCGGATCTGGCGGAAAAAATTTTCGAGCCGTATTTTACGACAAAGTCCCGGGGGAAAGGCACCGGCCTCGGCCTTTCGGTCAGCTACGGCATCGTCAAAAACGCCGGGGGAACGATCCTTGTCGCCAGTGAACCCGGCAGCGGAAGCCGTTTTGATGTCTACCTTCCGGTTGCCGACGAATCTGACGACGAACTTGATGAAGATTTTTTTTCAACGCCAGCGCCAACAGGAAACGAGCGGATACTGCTGGTAGACGACGAGCAAAGAATTGTGGACCTTCAGCACCAGGTGCTTGAAAGCTTAGGCTACCATGTCACCGCCATGACCGGCAGCATCAAGGCGTTTGAGTTGTTCAGCCGCAGGCCCGAAATTTTCGATTTGCTCCTTACCGACCAGACCATGCCGGATATGACGGGGCTGGAACTTGCAGAAAAAATGCGCAGGCTGCGCCCGGATATGCCGGTCATCCTCTGTACGGGCTACAATGACAAGGCGACCCGGGAAAAGGCCGCGAAAGCCAGAATCAATGCCCTGCTACAAAAACCCATTGCCAAAAGCGATCTGGCAGTAGCCCTGAGAAAAATTCTGGATAATGATTGAAAAGAAATGCGAAGCGTGCTACTCGCCCCTGCAGGAGCAAATAACTTGCCCAGATACCTGTTCATCCCCGGAGATTTGTAACGATGGCTGCGCTGCCGGAAAACATGCTCAAAATATTGTATTTTTACCTCGTAAAACTACCGTTTGTATATATCCTTGTAGCAATCGGCTTTGTTTTTGAATTTGTAGCCACGTTTCCCTTTGTCGTACTGGTATCCATCGACACCTACCGCCAAAAAAACCGGTGAACGCCCGCCGCCGTGTTTTCAGGAATGATTCATCCGCGCCATGATACATCTTTGCATTTTTCTCAAATCAACAGAGGAAAAGCGAATCCCTACCCCTTCCTGTGCTTTTCTTACGGTTTTCCCCTTCGCTGCCAACGTCCAGGCACCAGGTTGTCCGGGATTGAAATCAATGACAATATACGCCTTCGCATCGACAGGGATGCTCTCATTTGAAACGAAAAACATCCCTTCGGCGCCGAGGTCCTTGACATTTCCCTTGACTATGATCCTTTTTTGCCCCCTCGGGTCTAGTGGATCCTTCATCTCCAGTGTGGCGGTGATATCTTCCCAAACGGCGGAACGGGTATTTTTTCGCTTGTTTTTTGTCCGGTGCATCAGACCTCCAAAAATCGATAGTCAACATCTACAGTACCCGGAATCTCTTCCCAAAATCCGCAAGCGCGGACAGCCGCTCTCCACCTGTCAGCCTGTTCGCCTGTCCGCTATGCAATGCCAAGCATCCGGTCCAGCTTTCCTTCACGATCCAGGGCACGTAGTTCATCATAACCGCCTACATGCTCGTTTTCAATAAAAATCTGCGGCACGGTCATTCTACCGCCGCTTCTTTTTTTCGCCTCGGCCATCATATCCGGGTTTCCTTCAATGCGAATCTCTGAAAACGAAACCCCTTTTCGGGTCAGCAGATCTTTGGCGCCCGTGCAATACGGGCAGGCAAGGGTCGTGTATATCTCAATTGTTGCCATGTCGTCTCCTCCTGATTGTTTATTTTACCACTTTTGCCAGCTCGACAAACGCCAGCCATTTTTCCTTGAAATGCCCGGGGGGCATGCTGTCCAATGTTCTGAGTTCAAGCGTGGGCCCCTTGAGGTTGAACCGTACATCGGTGAAAATCGTGGTCGTATGGGACAAAAAAGCGGAAAACGACCTGTCCGATGCCTTTTCAAAAGGGACCTGCTCACCAAGCACCACGACCTGAAGCGCATACCGGATAAGCCGGTCGATCAGCTGCTCCGGGGATGAAAGGTTTTCCGAACAGCACGGCGGTTCACCGCACCGGCTGGGGTCGGTATGCTGCCATATATCCCTGCGGGCCTTCGACATGCCGAAGGCGTCGCTTCCGGCGAGGTCGCATAAAAAATAAAACAAGGGGAGCATCTCGTCCAGGCGGCTTATGGAAACATGCAGGTGAATGGATGCGGTCCCCTTCATCATTTCATGCCCCCGCGATCCGCTTTTGGAAAGCCGTTTGTGCAGCTGCAGATATCTGGCGGTACGAAGGCACAAGGGATAGTTGGCTCTTCCGGGAATATACCCCACCGCCTTGTACTGTATCCCCAGGCGCCGGTAAATTTCATCGTTTACATACGTGATGAATGAAAGCAAAGAATCTATTGTCTCATGGTCGCCGGCCAGCAAGGGCGGACTGCAGTATTCGATCTGCCCCCCGGGCTCAAAGGTTATCCGCATGCCATTTTCAAACAATCGGTCGCCGGCGCTTTTTTCCCCGCCAAGTTTTTCCAGCAGCAGGTCCATGCGGATCATATCCGGAATACCGAGCATCTGCTCGGGCAGGAACTCATATTCAAAGCCATACGTTCTGTGCTTTTTGGGCAGATGTTGGGACAATGTTTCCAGGTAATGGCAACGGAACGTATCCGCAAGGCTTGATGCATGGCTGTGTTGATTCAAAAGGTCTTCCTGTTCATGGTTGTTTGTGCATCTGTTCGACCCACAACGTAAAAACGATCACCGAAAAAAGCCGGTCCGCCGATGAAACAAGGGTATGGGGCCCTACGCCTTCCCCTGTCACGCTTTTTGTTAGTTCTGCAACCGCATCGGGATCAAGGATGTTCTGATCGGCCACTTTGTTACCGAACATAATATCTTGTATGAAATCCGGCAAATCCTTTTTGTCCGAAAGCCAGTCTGCCATGGGGAACGTAAATGGCTGCTTTCTGCGGAATGCAGAAACCGGATCCAAAATTTTGTACTTGAGGTAGGAATAGCTGCAGATGAATTTTTCCCGGTTCATGGACAGGTTGGTTTTCATGGATACCGGCAGGGAAGCGGCAAACTCGGCCAGGCGGTAGTCCAGCAGGGGCGTTCGCGTTTCAAGGGAATGGCGCATGGAAAGCTTGTCCAGGCGCAGCACCACGTAATCTGGCAGACGAAACCTCGTTTCATAGGCAATGGCCGTGTTGACCGGATGCTCGTTCCCGAAAAGCAGGGGGCGCGCTTCCTCTTCAAAAAGGGGGCTGTCCGGCGAAAAACCAAGCATCCGGTGTAACGCCTCCTTCGAAAACAGGGCCTCGGACTGGATATAGCGACCTCCCGGGTCTTGTTGTCCGCCGGACGCATCCAGCACCCTGCGCAGTTCCGGAAATTCACGAAGGAGTTTTTTGCGCTGTGAGGATGTAAAATCGGTAAAACCGGCAGCGGCCGCTTCGATCATGAATTTACGGTACCCTGCAAAAAGTTCGTCCGCCCCTTCCCCTGTCAATACGGCCTTGACGTCTCTCGCGGCCAGTTCGCAGAGCTGGTTGGTCGGAAGCATGGTCCCCAGAGAAATGGGTTCCTCCACGGCGCCGACAATTTCCGGCAGATCGTAGAGCATCTTTCTGCCGCAAGTTGCATGGATCAGCCGGGAACGGCTGAACCGGTGATTCATGGCCGCCAACAGGTGCTTTACATACGGAAGCTCGTCATATTTTTTTTCCGAAAACGAAATGGTATACAACCGGAGAGCCTGCTCGGCAACCGCTGCAATGGATGATACGGCGGAAGAATCAATGCCCCCGCTGATAAAGCTGCCCAGCTCGACATCCGAGCGCAGCCGGATTTTCACGGCATCGCTGATCAATTCACAAAACCGCTTTGCCGCATCCGGCAGCGTCATATGCAAATTGCTTTCATCGGGGCGATAGTTCCAGTACCGATGAATTTCATGGGTTCCCGCCGCCAGGTCGAACACCAGATAAGACCCCGGCGGCACCCGCATCACCTTCTCAAACAGGGTTCTGCTCCCGGGCACATAACGATAGGTGAAATAGGTGTGAAGCTTGTCGCGGTTAATCGCCGGTTTTATGTTCAACGCCGCGAACAGGGGCTTTATTTCGGATGCAAACGCGAACCCTTCGTCGTTTTGGGCATAATACAAGGGCTTGATGCCGAACCGGTCCCGAAACAGGATCAGCTTCTTTCGCAGCGGATCATAAATCGCCCCTCCGTACATGCCGTTTAACAGGTCAAGAAAACCGATGCCGTTTTTTCTGTACAAATGAAGGGCCACCTCGATGTCCCCCCGGGATACGAAATCGCAGTCCGATACCATTGGGCGAAGTTCGATATAATTGTAAATCTGCCCGTTGCAAACAATGGTAGTGCCGTCAGCGCGGCTCTGTATGGGCTGCATGCCGGTGACCAGATCCAGAATGGCAAGCCTTGCCAGCCCCATTCCGATAAAACCCTTTCCATCCGGGGCTCCGGCTGTAAAAACGGCTTCCTTCTGCCCGTCCGGCCCCCTGTGAAACTGGAGCCCGCCCATTTTCACCAGGCGCCGGTGCAATGTGTTTTCATCCAGGTAGCTGGATATGATGCCGTATATGCCGCACATTGGAAAAATCGTTTGATGGTTTCAGGCGTTCGTTTCAGGCTGCAAGACATAAAATCGCGTTAAAAGGGTGGATCATTGCCATCTGTCTCGCCCTCCCCGCTGTTTTGACAAGGCGGTGGTTTCTTTTTATATTGAAGAGAACACATACAATTCTTTGCATTTGTCAATAGGCATAATGATCAGGAGGACCCTGTATATGCCCCCCTTGCGGGTACCCACAGGGACCATATTCCGTGGGAATATTTTTCATGTCTATACAAGCATGCAAAAATTAGTAGAAATATGACTGTAATTGAAAAGCCCGATGAAATCAACCGTTTCCGGTACCAATCGTTTTGTCTGCAGAAACCGCCCGACGCCATCGCAAAATGACGGCGATGCCGGGACAGGTATAATCGCAACCGAAAAAAGTCAAACGGATGAAACCTTCAGTGACGATTTGCTGTGCCGCCGGTGCGGTTTTCCCATTACCAGCGAGCCGAACCGCATTGCGGTAAACGGTGCGCATTACCACACTTTCGCCAACCCCCATGGCATTGTTTACGAAATCGCCTGTTTCAGAAGTGCCGCCGGATGTACTGCAGCAGGACGTCCCACGAGCGAATTTTCCTGGTTCCCCCCCCGCTGGTGGCAGGTGGCGGTATGCGGATCCTGCATGACGCATATGGGTTGGCGGTTCTCTTCACCCGATCATGATGTTTTTTTCGGACTGATCATTGATCGCCTGATAAAGTCGGATTTCTGAATATTATTTTTTATCTTGACTTTACCCATATTTGCTTGTTATAAAAAAAAATTTTTCAAAACAAAGGACTTACCCGTTGCCGGCCTGGAAACCATCCGGTTCCAGTCCGGTGATACGCAATCCGTATCGCTTTGCTTTTTATATAACAACCTGACATCCAGATTAATTATCATTGTAAGGGCTCCGTAATCGATGACATCTAATGAAATCATGAAGGTCCGCAATATCGGTATCAGCGCACATATCGATTCGGGCAAGACCACTCTCACAGAACGCATCCTGTTTCTGACCAAACGCATCCACCGTATCCATGAAGTGCGCGGAAAAGACGGCGTCGGCGCGACCATGGACTCCATGGACCTGGAAAAGGAGAGAGGCATCACGATAGCCTCTGCTGCAACCTATTGCACATGGAAGAATCACGAGATCAATATTATCGATACTCCCGGCCATGTCGATTTCACGATCGAGGTGGAACGGGCGCTCCGGGTCATGGACGGCAGTGTACTGGTGCTGTGCGGCGTGGGTGGCGTCCAGTCGCAGTCCATCACCGTTGACATCCAGATGAAACGCTACAATGTGCCATGCATCGCTTTTATCAACAAATGCGACAGGAGCGGGGCCAATCCGAACCGGGTGATCGCCCAATTGCGGGATAAACTGGGGCACAACCCGGTTGCCCTGCAGATCCCCATCGGACTTGAATCCGACCACAAAGGGGTGGTGGATCTGGTGCGCATGAAAGCGCTTTACTTCGAGGATGAATTCGGCCAGGAAATCAGGGAGGCTGAAATACCGGATTCCCTTATGGACGAAGCGCGCCGCGCGCGCGAAGAAATGCTCGATGCCGTATCCATTTTCTCGGACGAACTGACGGAAGCTATCCTGGAGGAGTCCGAAATTGAAGAAGCCGTTATTCGAAGCGCCATACGGCAGGGATTGAGCCAGCGGGGCCTGACGCCCGTTATGATGGGCTCCGCCTACAAAAACAAGGGAATTCAGCCTTTGCTGGACGGTTTCTGTCATTATCTGCCGTCTCCGTTGGACATCGAAAATTATGCCCTGGATATCGAAGACAACGAGGCAAAGGTCACGTTGAAACCGGACACCACGGCACCGCTGGTCGCCCTCGCCTTCAAGCTTGAAGATACCCCGTACGGTCAATTGACCTATATCCGTGTATACCAGGGGCGGCTGGCCAAGACGGAAACCATGATCAACATGCGTACGGGCAAAAAAATCAAGATTGGCCGGATCGTCCGGATGCATGCCAACAAAATGGAAGACGTGGAGGTCATCCCGGCCGGTTTTATCGGTGCGCTCTTCGGTATTGACTGTGCTTCGGGAGACACTTTCGTGGCACCGGGCATCAATGTTTCCATGTCTTCGATGTATGTTCCCGAGCCGGTGATATCGCTGGCAATAAAGCCGAAGGATCACAAGTCGGAAACAAACATGTCCAAGGCGCTGAACCGCTTTGTCAAGGAAGACCCGACATTCAACACGAGCTTTAACGAAGAAACCGGCGAGACGCTGATATCCGGAATGGGAGAGCTTCATCTGGAAATTTACCTGGAGCGGATGCGCAGGGAATACAGCGTGGACATCATCACCGGGGAACCGAGGGTTGCATACCGCGAAACCATCACGCAAAAAGCCGATTTTGACTACATCCACAAAAAACAGACCGGCGGTTCCGGGCAATTCGGACGCGTTGCCGGATACATGGAGCCCTGTCCGGAAGTCGAATTTGAATTTGAAAACAAGGTTACCGGCGGGAACATTCCCACGCAGTATATACCAGCATGTGAAAAAGGGTTTGCCGGGTCCATGAAAAAAGGGCCCTGGATGAAATTTCCGGTCACCGGAATTCGGATCGTTTTAAACGACGGCGCCTCCCATTCCGTTGATTCATCGGAAATGGCATTCCAGGCGGCGGCCAGGGGCGCCTTCCAACAGGCCTACCCCAAGGCGCATCCCGTTTTGCTCGAACCCGTGATGAAGGTGGTGGTGGAGACCCCCGGCGAATTTTTCGGCAATGTCATGGCGTCCTTGAACCAGCGCCGCGGCATGATTGTTGGCTCCCACGACGAAGGCGCCACCTCCTCCATCGAAGCCGATGTTCCGCTTGCGGAAATGTTCGGGTATGCGACCGTGCTGCGTTCGCTGACACAGGGGAAAGCCCAGTTTACAATGGAGTTTTCCGCATACAAGGAAGTTCCGAAATCCATTGTTGCGGAAATTGAAAAAAAACGCGATTCCGGAGACAAGTCCGGCACCTGATGAAATTTATGAAAAACAAAGATCTTTGATGCCCGGGATTGCGGCATAGATTCAACTAAAATCACCATCCGTTACCAACACGTATATGGAGCAAAAAGTAATGATAAAAAATATTTTCAACATTCCCCCTGCCGGCCAGCCGGAGGTGACACCGTCAGCGGACATCGTTGCCCCGGGCGGATTTGCCGCCATACTTGCCAGGGCCGGGGTCGGTAAAACGGCACTGCTGGTACAAATTGCCATAAACAGCATGCTCCGGGGAAAAAATGTCCTGCATATTTCCACGGCCGACCCGGTTGACAAAGTTGGCCTGTGGTACCGGGAAATGTTTCAACGGCTGAACCAGGAGCACACCGCCCTTGAGATCAACAAAAACAGGGATCAGCTGCTCCGGCACCGTTTCATCATGACGTTTGAAACAGAGTCCTTCAGTATTGCCAAGCTCAAGAAACGGGTGGACGAGCTTATCTCCCAGGACATTTTCACCCCGGCACTGATCATCATTGATGATTTTTCCTTTGATGCGGTTTCCGAAGAAGATCTCGCCGACCTTAAAGCCTTTGTCGAACACAACGGACTGGCCTTCTGGTTTACCATACGCACGCACAGGGACGAACCGGCCGGGGATATGAAAATTCCGACGCGGCTCGCGCCCATGGCCCGCTGGTTTGACCTCATTTTTCGTCTCGAACCGGATAATGACCGCATCTATGTGCGGCAGATATTCACGGGGGAAAACGCGGGGGACAATGCGGACATCCTGTTTCTCGATCCGTCGACCCTGTTGATCCGCGATATGGCGGGATAGAAACGACGTTTGCCAAAATGCCCCGAAACGGAAAAAACACCACGGCCGTTGCCCTGAGCGGCGGCATCGACTCCCTTGTCAGCGCCTTTTTGCTGAAACAGCAGGGCGTTGACATATTCGGGGTGCATTTTATCACAGGATACGAAAGCGCCGCCGGCCAAACCGATCCGCAGCCGCGAATCGACCACCTTTCCCGTATGCTCGGTATACCCGTCCATGCCATAGATATTCGTGAAACGTTTGAAAATCGCGTAGTAAACTATTTTGTCAAGACCTACATGTCGGGGAAAACGCCCAATCCATGTGTGTGTTGCAACCGGGAGATAAAATTCGGCATCATGCTTGATTATGCACGCAGCCTGGGTGCCGTACGACTCGCAACCGGTCATTACGCAAGAACCGAAAAGACCCAAGCCGGGCGCTGGACGCTGAAAAAAGGCCTTGATCCCGGAAAAGACCAGAGCTATTTTCTCGGGATGCTCGATTCCTCTCAACTTGCGCAAACCTGCTTCCCGTTGGGTGAAAAATCCAAAAACGAAGTGCGACACATCGCCCAGCAGAACAATCTCCAGCCGTTCGCTGCCAAGGAAAGCCAGGATATCTGTTTTATTAAAGGCATATCCTGCCAGGATTTTCTGGAAGCAAGGCTTCACAGGCGGTTTGACAGCGGCGATATTGTTGACGCAAACGGCAAGGGTATCGGCCGGCACCAGGGGCTGTTCCGGTATACCATCGGGCAGCGAAGGGGGATCAACTGCCCCGGCCCGCACCCCTATTACGTACTTGACATTGACGTAAGGCAAAACCGTCTGGTCGTTGGATTCAAGGAGGAATTGTACAAAAACGGATGTTCCGTCGCAGGCGTCAACTGGATTTTCCCCCGGCCTGCCGGACCCGTGAATGTAAGCGCCCGCATCCGGTACCGGCACAAGGCGGCCCCATCCGTATTGACGCCTTCGGGAGGGCATTTCGCGAAACTTGAATTTATAAGGCCCCAGGCCGCGGTCACACCCGGACAGGCCGCCGTGTGCTACCAGGGGGATGCCGTCGTTGCAGCAGGATGGATTGAATAGCTGCGGTGCTATTTGTTTCCGGAAGCAAACATGAAAAAAAATCTGACCGTCATAACACTCGGGTGCAAAGTCAACCAGGCCGAATCCGAAGCCCTTGCATCCTATGCCGAAACTTCCGGCAGCGCCGATGCAAAAGGCGGCGCACCGGCGGAAATATGTATCATCAACACCTGCACGGTGACCGCAAAGGCGGCCATGCAATCCCGCCAGGCCATCCGAAAGGCGATCCGGAACCACCCGGGAGCATTGATCATTGCCACCGGCTGTTATGCCCAGATGCAGCCTGAAGAGATCCGCGCCATCCCGGGAGTGGACTGCATTATCGGGCAATCGGATAAACACCGCCTGTTTGAAATTATTGATGCCGGCCCGGGTAAAAAATCCGATCCCCCCCTTGTCATCCACGACGCCATCCGGGAAACCCGTGGATTTCATCGGATGCCCGCAGCCGCCTTCGGGAGCAGGACGCGCCCGTTTCTCAAAATTCAGGATGGATGCGATTCCTTCTGCACCTACTGTATCGTCCCCCACAGCCGGGGCAGAAGCCGGAGCCTGCCGCCGGAGCAGGTCACGGCCGAACTCGACGAACTGATCACCAAAGGGGCGAAAGAGGTTGTCCTGACGGGAATTCATCTGGGACGCTGGGGAAAAGATCTTCCGGGCAGAAACGACCTGCTGCATCTGCTCGAGACGATCCAGGACCGCCCCGGCCTGGAACGACTTCGCCTCAGTTCCCTGGAGCCGACAGAGATATCCGATGCCCTGCTCGACCTCGTTGCGGAATCCCCGAAAATCTGCCGCCATTTTCATGTTCCGCTGCAAAGCGGAGACCCGGAGATACTGAAGCGGATGAATCGTCACTATTCTCCGGAAGCATTTGCCGAAACCATCGGTAAAATCCACAGTCGGCTGGACTCGGCCGCCATAGGCGCGGACGTCATGGTCGGTTTTCCGGGAGAAACGGATAATGCCTTTGAGAACACGCGCAAACTGATCGCGTCTGTGCCGATTTCCTACCTGCACGTGTTCCCTTTTTCCCCCCGGCCGCCGGCGCCGGCCGCGCGCTATCCGGACCAGGTACCGGCAGATATCGCCAAACAGCGGGCACGCGTGCTCGCAGAACTCGGAAAAAGTAAAAAAGCCGCTTTTTTCAAGAAAATGAACGGAGCCGTCCTGGAAGTGATCATCGAAAAAAAAATGGCGGTGCCGGGTTTTTTTTACAAAGGCCTTTCTTCCAATTACATTCCGGTATATATTC
>JAWOAV010000119.1:0-6987 GCA_046498365.1 Desulfosalsimonadaceae bacterium | reverse complement strand
CTTATTTTTAATATTTCATATCCTGTAAGAAATTCAGAATCAATCTTTTTATTAGAAACTAAATAAACTTTCTTTTTGATACCCATTTTCCGGGTTCGGCTGACATCTGCGTGGTGCTTCTGGGGCGCCCCTACACGGTTCTGGACCCGGCCATGAACAAGAAGATTCCGCAATTGTTCGGCGCCCTTGGCATCAAGGCGTTTTTCCAGGATATGCTGAGCGGCCGGGGGGAAAACGACTCCGCCATAGCCCCTTTTTTAAGCGAACTCCACTGGAATTACGCGGCCGATATCATGGCGGCCGCCGAGGCTGTTGCCGGGACTCCCGGGCTCTACCCGGTACTCATGACCTCTTTCAACTGCTCGCCGGACTCCTTTATCCGGGATGTCTTTCAACGCCTCATGGAAGGTGCGGGCAAACCCTATTTGATCCTGGAGATGGACGAACACGGTTCGAGCGTCGGGTATGAAACCCGGATCGAGGCCGCGGTGCGATCCTTTCGGAACCACGCGGGCACCGAAGCGGCAGGACGGGCGGATCCGGCGCGGATCAATCCGGTCAAGGCCGGATCCATGTCCGGCAGGACCGTCGTGTTCCCCAACTGGGATCCCATCACCTGCCGCCTGCTCGTTGCCAACCTTCAGCGGGAGGGGCTCGACGTACAGTTGATGAGCGAGAACGAAGGGGCGATCCGGCGCAGCATGCGCCTGAACAGCGGGCAGTGCATTCCTATCAATGCCATTGCCCAGGAGTTTGTGGAACATGTGCGGGGAAATGAACTGGACCCGGGAAACGTCGTTCTTTGGATGGCATATGCCGAGATTGCCTGCAATATTCGCCTTTATCCCTATAAGTTGAAGCAGATGATCGCCTCGTTCGGGGGCGGCATGGAAAAGGCGGGGGTGTACAGCGGCGCCATCGGTTTTACGGACGTGTCCATAAAAGCGGCTATGAACAGCTATTTTGCGTACATGTTCGGCGGGATGCTCAGAAAGATGGGGTGCCGCATCCGTCCGTACGAAAAAAATCCGGGCGAGACAAACCGGGTCATTGAATTGTCGGTCCGGATCATGGAAGAGGCGTTTCTGGGGAAGCGGGACAAGGAGGCCGCTGTCATTGAGGTGGTGGAAAAATTTGCCGCCGTTGAAACCCACCCCGGCAAACGTCCTGAGGTCGCCATATTCGGGGACCTCTATGTCAGGGACAACCCGGTGTTCAACCAGGGCCTTGTTGCATTTATCGAAGCCAACGGCGGAGAGGCCATCACCACCCCCTACACCGATTATGCCAAAATGATCGCACCGTCGTATTTCAGGAAATGGTTTACTGAGGGAAAGTATGTGAGTCTCCTTGTCAACCGGACCCTGCTGGCGACCATGGTGCACCAGGAGAAATCGTATTACCAGCATTTCCGGAAGATCCTGAAGGAACCGGAGCCTTTGTATACCGTGCCGCCGGAAAAAATCCTCTCCGAATTCAACGTCATACCGGAAAACACCGGTGAATCCATGGACAACCTGCTGAAGATCTACTACATCAAAAAATTTCACCCCCGCGTGTCGCTGTTTGTTCAGACCAGCCCGTCGTTCTGCTGCCCTTCGCTGGTCACCGAGGCCATGGCCAAAACCATAGAGGAGCGCATCGGCGTGCCCGTCGTTTCCATTACCTACGACGGCACCGGCGGCGACAAGAACCGGAAAATCATTCCCTACCTTGCGTTTGCTGCCGACCGCCCGACGTAATTTCTTTTTCCACCTCCCCGCATCCGGGCATGGTTTCCGGCAGGTAGGGGTTTTGGATATCCGGTCGGTCGCTTATCCAGTTGGCGCCCTGGCCGTCAAATGCCATGGGGCAGAACTGCTGGTAGAAATCCGTTTCAGCGCCCAGAGAGATGAGCGCTTCAATCAGAATGTTGCTTAGAAAGCGGAAATCGTCGCGAACCTGTTCGAGATCTTCCCCGTCTTCGATTGGCGCCGCGTGGGCTTCGAGGTTTTGGTAAAATTCCATCCATGCCATATGGGCATCGCCGGACATGCGATGCTCGCCGATGGATGCCAGGGTTTGCATAAAATTTTTGCCGGCCTCCCTGGCCTTCTGCAGGTCGGATTCAAACAGGGCTTCATGTATATTCAGGTATTGATGAATAAGCCCGGTAAAGTCGGCCCTGAAATTGTCGCTGACCTCCTGCTGGATATCGGATGGTCCGGTTTCATCCATATCCATTCCACCCATATCCATATTCTCATGGCTATCGGCAGTATCGTCTTCCATACCGGAATCTTCGCCCATGCCATGGTCGTGAACCGGCACCGCTCCCTGCCCGGGCTCCCTGTTCATCATGGAGCGCCGGTCTGCCAGTTGGAACTCGCTATCCACGCGGAAGGCGCCGTGGGAAACCACAACCTCGCCTTCCTCAACCCCTTCTGTAATCACGCGGAAGTCGCCGCTTTCCGGCCCGAGGGTGACTTCGCGGGCTTCGAATCGCGGTTGTTCCCCCTCCGTGTCCATGACAAACAATATGGAGCGGGGGCCTGTCCAGAGCACTGCACTGGTGGGCACCATGAGTTGTTCTTCAGTCATGCGGGCTGAAATTTCACCATATGCGAGCATTTCGGGCTTTAATCGCCCGCCGGGGTTTTCAATGTCCGCGCGCACGTCGACGGTCCGGCTCTCTGGGTCGACAACCGGATCAATATAATCGATCGTTGCCTCGTGCGTTTCCCCCGGCTGTCCGCGTAGCTGAAATTCCACGATATCGCCCGTGGATATCCATTCGATATCCGACTCGTAGGCCTCGAAAACCGCCCATAGACGGGAAAGGTCCGCCGCTTCATACAGGATGGTGCCTTCGTCCACGTGCTGTTCCATGGATATGTTTTTTGTAAGAACGAACCCGTCGACCGGGGAGAGGATTTCAAGATCGGTTTGCACTTCTCCTTGCTGTTCGATATTGCGGATCTGCGTATCGCTTAATTCCCAGCGGCGCAGTTTTTCCCGGGCCGATTCCACCATTCGGGGGGACCGGTCCGCACGCTTTGCCGCTTCGAGCAGTTCTCGCTGGGCCCCGATGAGTTCCGGGGAGTAGATGGTTGCCATGGGCTGCCCCTTTCGAATGGGGGCGCCCGTGAAATCAACGTGCAGGGTTCGTATGCGTCCCGGAAAGTGCGCCGTCACGTTGGTAATCTGTCGTTCGTCGACTTTGATCCGGCCGGGAAGCCGGATGATTTTTTCCGGTATATCGTGGACGACGGGGGTGGTACGGATCCTGGCCAGCTGCATTGCCGCATCGGACATGGTCATGGTGAACGCGTCCTCTTTTTCGTCTTCTTCCTCGTATGCGGGAATAAGGTCCATCCCGCAAATCGGGCAGTCTCCGGGTTCGTCGGCGCGCACCGACGGATGCATCGAGCAGGTCCAGTATTCGATTCCGCCATTTTCTTCTCCGGTGTCCTGGTGCCCGGCGTGTTCTGCAGTTGCCCCGTTTTCCCGGTCGTGAGGGGGGGCACCGCCGGAAAAAAGGAGGTATCCGGCGAGCAGTCCGGCAAGAACGAGTGCTGCGCCTCCAATCCATTTGTTAATCCGAATCGTTCTCATCATTTTCTTAGTCTCTTTTTTTGTGATGGCGATAGGTTCCGGGCGATCTCTCCGGGGGTTTCCGATTACCGGGATCGCCGTTATCGGCCCGGCGTGGCGGAATACAGATACTCGATCTGCACAACGGCCTTGTTCTGCATCGCCAGGGCATTGATTCGTTCTATCTCCAGGTCGAGCAGTTCGCGTTGGACCTGGAGAAGTTCATCGAAGCGGACGTTGCCGGCGCCGTATTCCTCCTGTAAAACGTCAATCGCCTGCCGGGCTCTTGGTATCAGCTCCTCATCGAGGAGCTTGCGGTTCCGTTCGGATTCCCGCCAATCGACGAAGGCCTCCTCCATTTGCCGCAGAAGCCTGTTTGCCAGCTCCTTTTTTTGATGCATGGCAGAGCGCTTTTCCTCCAGGGACTGGCGTATCTTTGCATCATAGCGGCTGCGGTAGAGGGGGATGCGGATGGACACCATGCCGACATATCCTTCCTTCGGATCCGGCATCATGGACATGGAGGTAAAATCGCGCCCCATTACCTCAAGACCGACCCCGATATCCGGACGGCCCTCCAGGCGCGCGAGTTCTGTACGGTGCGCGGCGGCCTTTTCCCGGGCATCAAGGGCATCTAGGCCGGGGTTGTCTTCCCTGATGCGAAAGGCGATCTCTTCTTTGGGAAAGGCGGGTTTGCGTTCAAAAAGGTGGTCCGGCACCTTGATCTCCGCAGAAGCGTCCCTGTTGACCAGTTCATTGAACCTTGCCTTGTAGGTGTTTTTTCTGTCTTCGAAATGCAAGATACGCGTTTGCAGGCGCTGGTCCTCCATCTGTATTCTCAAAAGGTCTGCCGTGCCGGCCCGGGCGGTTTCGTAGCGGACCGATACGATGGATTCAAGATCGGAAACAAGTTCCTGGTGTTCACGGATGATTTCAACAGACAATATAAGGGCCGTGTAATCGAACCAGATCCTCTGGATATCGGCAGCAATTTTCGCCTGCCGGTCTTCCAGGGCGTAAAGCTGCCCGTCAGCCAGGGCGCTTTGTTCGTCTTGCCGTGTTTGTCTTGTGTTGTACCAGGGGAACATCTGCATGGCGGACACGGAAAATCTTCCCAAAAAGGTCTCCGGATCCTCCGGGTTGATGTAATAAGCAATATTGACTTCCGGGTCCGGGAGTGCGCCCGCCTGGGGGATCATTGACCTGCTCGCCTGGTAGTCGCCTTCCAGGCTGTGCAGCTCCGGGTTGTTTTCCATAGCTTTCTCAATGTATGCATCGATGATGGAAAGTTCTTCCGGGCGCGGGTTGTTCGTAATATGTCGGCTTTTTCCGGGTTCCGCGGCCGAAACCACGCCGGCGCCAAGCAGCAGCAGTATGCAGGCTGCTGCAAAGAGGGCGGCCGGACGCAGCCGTTTTGTGTGCGCTGTTTTCGATTTTTTTACCGTTGTTTTCATTCCAATTGGCTCCTGTTGGTTTGCCCGGGTTTTTTCCATGTATCTCAAGAGACTTTTGCGTCGCCGGGACCGCCAAGGGATTTTTCCATGGCCCATCCGTAAAGTGCGGGTACCAGCAGAAGATTGATCAACTGCAGAAACATCCCGCCGAAAATCGGAACAGCCATGGGCATCATAATCTCCGAGCCTTTCCCCGGCGATGTGAGAATCGGCAGGAGCGCCAGCAGCGTGGTGCCGGTAGTCATCAGGCAGGGGCGGACCCTCCGCAGTCCGGCTTCGATCGTGGTTTCGCGGACGGTTTCGACTGTGTGTGGCTTGACTTTGTCGAATTGCTGGTCAAGGTAGGTCGCCTGGACAACACCGTTATCTACGGCAATACCGAAAAGGGCAAGGAAGCCGACCCATACTGCAACGCTGATGTTTATCGGCCCCATTTGGAAAAGATCCCGTATATTCATGCCCAAAAGAGAAAAATTCATAAACCATTCCTGTCCGTAGAGCCACAGCATCACAAATCCGCCGGACCATGCCAGTGCAATCCCGGAAAATATGATCAGGGAAACGATGGTCGACCGAAACTGGAAATAGATCAGCAAAAAGATAATCAGCAATGTGATGGGTACAATGACCATTAGCCTTTTGGATGCCCGCTTGTGATGCTGGAATTCCCCTTCGAAAACGTAGCTGATTCCGTCCGGGATCGTAAGGGCCCGGCTCTCGATCCGCTCTTCAAGGTAGGTGCGGACGCGATTGACAATGTCTACCGCCGACTCCCCGCGCACATGGTCAAATGTGACATAGGCCGAAAGAAAGGTGTTTTCACTTCGGATATTCATCGGGCCGGCTGTAAATTTGAAATCGGCAAGCTCTCCGAGTGGTATTTGGCTGCCATCCTCGGAATTTACGCGTATGCGCGCCATTTTTTCGGGCGTATTCCGGTATTCGCGCGCATAGCGGACTCTTACAGGATAGCGTTCGCGATTTTCAACGGTCGTTGTCAGTATCCGACCGCCGATAGCCGTGGATATGACATCCTGGACATCTGAAATCCCAAGTCCATGCCGCGCAATGGCTTCTCTGTCGATATCGATTTCCAGGTACGGCTTGCCCACCACCCGGTCGGCAAAGACCGATGCGGGCCGGATGCCGTCAACATTACGGATATGCTCTTCCAGATCGGTGGCAAATTCATCGATGCGATCGAGATCGGGTCCGCTGATACGGACGCCCATGTTGGCCCGCATACCGGTCTGGAGCATGATAAGACGGGTTTCAATGGGCTGGAGTTGCGGCGCGGAAGTGACACCGGGCAGGTCCGATGCGGCCAAGATCTCATTCCATATGTCGTCTTCGCTTTGAATTTCATCGCGCCATTGCCGGAAGTATCTTCCCCTGCGATCCGGTATCAGTTCCCCGTTTTCGGTCCGTTCAAAATTGCCGTCGTCATCGACCGCATACCGGATGCGCCTTCCCCTGTCGTCGGTCTTGTATTCCGATTTGTAAGTAATCACATTTTCGAACATGGAAAGCGGGGCCGGGTCGAGGGCGGATTCCACCCGCCCGATTTTGCCCACCACATTTTCCACCTCCGGGATGGATGCGATGCGCATGTCCATATCCTGCATCATTTCAAGTGCTTCTTCAACGCCTGCGTGGGGCATGGTCGTGGGCATGAGAAGAAAGGAGCCCTCGTCGAGGGTGGGCATAAATTCCGCGCCGAGCCCGGGAAAGCGTGCACTCATCTTCTCCCACAGGCGGGTTTGCGCAATGTCGATTCCCGCCGTGTTCGCCGTGTGCGCAATAAAACGGAACATCGTGTCGTATCCCTGCCACACGGTCATCCCGAAAATAAATATGGCCACGGGGAGCGCCAGAAATTTTTTCCGGTGTAACAAGACCTTGGCCAGTATCCGCCGGTAATAATGCATAAACAGCATGAAAAGGGAAAACAGAACGCCTA
>JAWOAV010000020.1:0-15665 GCA_046498365.1 Desulfosalsimonadaceae bacterium | reverse complement strand
GTATCGGCCATGACCGGCGCGGTGAAGCTCAACATCGGCATCTGCTCGGATGATGAGCGCTCGATCCGGCATGATTTCCTGCTAAACGAAAAAATCGTAGACCTGCTGGCCGCAGGCTATCCGGACCTGGTGGTAATGGACGCCATTGACGTGGGCATGGGTAATGAGGCGTTTCCTTCCACCCGCAAGCTGGGGCTGGTGATCATGGGGAAAAACCCCCTGGCGGTGGACCTGGTGGGGGCCCGGCTGCTGGGACTGAAACTGGAAGATGTTTCTTATCTGAAGGCGGCGGTGGACCGGGGGTATCGGCCAGCCACCCTTGAAGAGATCACCATTGACGGCGATCTGAAAAGTATCGACGACCTTGATGATCAGGCCAAGCGGCTTCAGCCTTATGATGAAGAGTTCTACCGCTGGCAGGACGTGAACAAGGAACTGGCCCGGCTTCATTCTCCCATGAAATTCTACTGGGGGCCTTATAATTCTGCCACCGGAGAGAAATGCCTCACCGGATGCGTCATGGGGATCAAAATGTTTCTGGGCGGCCTTGAGAAATTCGCCGGTCCGGCGGCATTCGCTGCCGCCCGGCCGGTCAGTTTTGTGATCGGCAAATACGATGCTTCCATCGATGCCGCAGGGGAAGAGGTGTTTCTGCTGGGAAGCTGTGCCAGGGCGGATATCAAAAATGCCAAAAAAATCATTCATCTCAACAAATGCTTTACCACTGCCGCTGACATGCACATGGGGATCGGCCACCGGATGGGCATGCCGGCCATGTTCCGGGACCGGCAGGTCCTCAAGTCTTTCGGGGCGGCATTGGGCACGGCCGCATTTAAAAAACTGATTATGATGCGCTATTTCCAGGATATCGGATATTTTTTCAGCCGGTCCATGCTCCGGCGGATCTGACTTCTGCAGAATGTAAGATTTGACCTTTGTTTGAAGCGCTTGTTGAGCCCGTTTTCCATCGACAACAATTGAAAAGGAGGTCAACTATGTATGCGCGAGCCGTGAATGTTCAATTTCAACCCGGCAAAATGGATGAAGCCACCCGCATCGTCAAGGATACCATCGTGCCGGTGCTGCACGGGCAGAAGGGGTTCAAAGGGCAGTTCCTCCTTACACAGCGCGATACCGGTAAAGCCATCTCTATCAACCTGTGGGAATCAGAAGCCGATTTGACCGCATTTGAGTCTGGCCCGCACTACCGCGAACTGATGGGCAAACTGGCGGATGTACTAGCTGGGCCGCCCGCCGGAGAACAATACGAAGTAAGCGTCCAGGAATAAGGAATAGCGCGCTGCTTCGCTCTGCGCCATTGCGTGCGCGTCATGGATGACGTTGAAGTGGAAGAATTCCAATTATTGATAGATCTTCATAAAGGTGCAAACCGGCAGGGTCCAGGTGGAGATGCAGAGACGGAAAAAGCGCTTGATCTGGCCATGATAGACCGGGCTGCGCCTTTAAAGATTGCGGATATAGGCTGTGGCACAGGCGCTTCCACACTACCACTGGCTCGCCTGTTGAATGCCCGCATCACGGCAGTGGATTTCCTTCAAGACTTTCTTGATGTACTGGAAAGGAAAGCTGAAATTGAGGGAGTTTCTGATAAGATAACGACACTTGCCTGCTCAATGGACAATCTGCCTTTTGGAGACGAGGAATATGATGTTGTATGGTCTGAGGGTGCGATATACAATATCGGCTTTGAAAAAGGCATAACAGACTGGAATCGTTATCTAAAAGTGGGCGGGCGACTGGTTGTTTCGGAGATTACCTGGATTACAGGTTCCCGTCCCTCAGAAATCCAGAGACACTGGGAAAGCGAATATCCCGAAATCGATATGGCATCGTCAAAGATGAAAGTACTGGAGAAAAAGGGCTATTCGCCAATCGGTTATTTTGTTTTACCAGCGCATTGCTGGTTGGATAACTACTATCGTCCTATGCAGGAAAGGTTCCGGGATTTTCTCGATCGAAACGGGAACAGCGAAGAAGCACGCGCGATCGTCGAAGCGGAAAACCATGAAATTCAGCTGTATGAGAGATATAAAGCGCATTACAGTTACGGTGTATATATCGCTGAAAAGTTGGATCCGAAAAAGCCATAACAAAAGCTGCCAGGGGCAAACCTGCGATTTGGTTTGCCCCGGAGCAGGGTGTTGGAATGGAGACAAGGTGGCCACCAAAGAAAACCTGATCAAATCGCTTTTTTGAGATGGTTTGTAATAACAACGGAGGTCCTGAATGAATGAATATGATGAAAACACTTACGCAGGCAGTCAAGAGCCCCCAGACTGTCCGGCCGACACCCATGAGGTTTTTAATCAGCCCGGCGCTCTTCAGGATTACAACGCATACGATACAGATACCGCCCTGCGTGAGGGGGTTTCCCGCCATGGCGGCGAATGGGCGGATGATGAATTGTCCGCCTATGGCGCCCGCACCGGAAGTGCCGAAGTCATTGAACTGGGATTTCTGGCAAACGACTACAAGCCCCGTTTTTTCTCCCATGACCGCCAGGGATACCGGGTGGACCTTGTAAAATACCATGATGCGTATCATCGGCTCATGAAAATGGCCCTTGAAGAAGGGATTCATTCCGGCCCGTGGACCCGCCCCGGCACGGGTGTCCATGTGGCACGTGCTGCAAAGAGCTATCTCCAATATCAGGTGGAACCGGGTCATACCTGCCCGCTGACCATGACCTTTGCGGCGGTTCCGTCGATTCAGCAGACCCCTTCAGTAGCCGAAAAATGGCTGCCATGGATCATGGCACGGGGCTATGATCCGCGTAATGTGCCGTATTTCGATAAAGAGGCCCTGACCATAGGCATGGGCATGACCGAAAAACAAGGGGGGTCGGACGTACGGACAAATACCACCAAGGCTTGGCCGCTTGGCAGCCATGGACCGGGGGAGGCCTACGAACTGGTGGGGCACAAGTGGTTTACTTCCGCACCGATGTGTGATGCGTTTTTGATGCTTGCCCAGTCCGAGGGCGGTTTGTGCTGCTTTCTGGTGCCGCGCTGGAGACCGGACGGCAGTAAAAATCCGATTCACATCCAGCGCCTGAAAAACAAGATGGGCAATGTTTCCAATGCCTCAGCCGAGATTGAATTAAAAGGTGCGCTGGGCTGGATGATCGGGGAGGAAGGCCGCGGGGTACGGGCGATAATCGAGATGGTAAGCCTGACGCGCTTTGACTGCATGGTTGGATCCGCTGCCGGCCAGCGCCAGGTAACCGCCCAGGCGATCAATCATTCACTGGAACGAAAGGTGTTTGGCAAGGCGCTTGTTGAGCAGCCGCTGATGCAAAATGTGCTGGCGGATCTGCAGCTTGAGGTGGAAGGCGCTCTTGCCTTGTGTCTGCGCATGGCCGAAGCCATGGACAACCCTGATAACGAGTACGAAAAGCTGCTGCTGCGCCTCGGGCTGCCGGCGGGAAAGTACTGGATCTGCAAGCGCACGCCGTTTCATGCCTATGAGGCCATGGAATGCCTGGGCGGCAACGGGGTAAGCGAGGATTTTACAACCGCGCGCTTTTACCGCGAAGCGCCGATCAATGCCATCTGGGAGGGCTCGGGCAACGTGCAGGCCCTTGATATGCTGCGGGCCCTGGGCAAGAACCCGGCGGTACTGGAGGCCTGGTTTGCGGAGCTGGATAAAAGCCGCGGCGCCGGCAAACGACTCGACAGGGCGGTTGACCAATTAAAATACGAGTTCACGGATAAAAGTGATTTTGAATACCGGGCCCGCCGGGTGGTCGATCAAATGGCGCTTACCATGCAGGCGCACCTGCTGATGCAGGCCGGCAACAGCGCAGTGGCGGATGGCTTTATCGATTCTCGCCTGGGCGGTTACGGGGATAGAAACTATGGTACGCTGCCCATCGGTACGGATGTCAAGGCCATTGTCCACCGGGGAAATCCCCTGGTCGAATGAATCAATTCCGGCATTTTCTACCCCACCCGCTATACATAAAAATCACCCCCGCCGCCCCACAGCCTCCTGTGCCCATACCCCTTTCATCACTACAAGCTATCTCAAAAAATCTTTACTCTTTTTTTTTGAGATGGCTTGTTATCAAAAAACGTTCCAGTTCCCATGCAAAGCATCTGGGTATGGAAATCCTGCCCTGCCGTTCGAAGCGGAATCCCTCCAGGCGTAAAGATCTATCCTTCAAGCTATCTCAAAAAAAATCTAGACATAACTAACTGATTATGACATATAATCAGAATGGATATTACAAACGAACAATGGAACCGGATAGAGCCGATTATCAGATCATTAACGCCATCCAAGGACCCCAGAGGGCGTCCGGGTCGAGATCCCAGAGAGGTCCTAAATAGGATTTTATGGATCTTACGCACAGGTGCTCCCTGGAAAGACCTTCCGCAACGGTATCCGCCATACCAGACGTGCCATCGGCGATTCCAGCAATGGGTCCGGCAAAAAGTTTTCCGGCGAATAGTCCAAGAGCTGGCAGAAGACCTGTATGAACGAGGCAATATAGACATACGCGAAGCGTTCATAGACGGCAGCTTCTCCCCGGCAAAAAAGGGGGTCTTGCTGTCGGCAAGACGAAGCGCGGCAAAGGAACCAAGATCATGGCCATCACAGACGCTTCTGGTATTCCTGTCGCCGCTCACATTGAAAGCGCTTCGCCCCATGAAGTGAAATTGGTTGAGGCTACGATTGATAAAGGCTTTACCCGGGAAACGCCGGATAAAATCATTGGCGACAAAGCATATGACAGCGATCCACTTGATTATAGGCTTCTTGATGAGCATCGCATTGAAATGATTGCACCGCACCGCAATGGCCGCAAAAAGCCGAAAACCCAGGACGGAAGAAAGCTGAGGCGCTATCGCCGCAGATGGAAAGTCGAGCGATTTTTCGCATGGCTCCAAAATTTCAGGCGAGTTGTTGTTCGTTATGAATACCATGCTGAGAATTTCCTTGGTATGGTCCAGCTTGGATGCGCAATAATCTTACTACGGTTTTTTTGAGATGGCTTCTTGTTAAAGCGGTCAAAAAAATCCATTCAAGCGGTAAAACGTTTTTGTACCCTTTGGTTTGCAGGATGAAAGATAAGACGCTATTTTTTTAGGAATACGTCACAATTCAAACTTCCACGCAACGAAGGAGTAAAAATGAACCATCAAAACCAGAAGATGGGAATGAGCTGGAGCTGGTTTGCGGCGATGATCGCGACCTCGATTTTCATCATGTTTTTCTTGATGTATCAGCTCGTCTACTCATTCGACCACGCAATGTTCAGTATAAACCGTCTGGTCGCCTCATTGGTTATGGGTTGCGTCATGACCATTGTGATGCTGTCCTTCATGTGGTCCATGTACAAAGGGGTGGGAACCAAAATCGCGGTTCTTGTTTTGGCCACACTGTTCGGCGTGATTTTGCTGTTCGTGAATAGAAGCCAGTCGCTAATCGGGGATGTCGACTTTATGAAGTCTATGATCCCCCACCACTCAATTGCCATAAACAACGCGCGGAATGCGAGTATTAGCGATCCACGCGTTCGCAAGCTGGCGGATCAGATCATTAAGGCTCAGGTCCGCGAAATAGCGGAGATGAAACTGCTCCTAAATGATATTGCACGAAATGGAGAACAGGGAGAGGCGGAGCTTCCTCCTCGTTCCACCGAGATAACACCCGAAATGGAGCGCGAGATCGAACAAGTGTTGCAGTGAATGAGCGATCGGCCTCAACGACCGAGCCTCGTAAAGTGCGAATTTCCTCATCAAATTCTTGGACGGATGGATAAGGGCTAATGGACGACACATCTGGTCGAAAGATCCTGGGTCGAACCTGGGGCCTTGCCTGGTCTCGACCGGCCCGACTCCTCTTCACCACGTTCTTGTACTGTGCCATCTTGACGTTCACTTCAGTTGCTGCCCAACAGTTAGATGGTAGGGAGAATACGCCGGTGCCGGCGACAGCGACTGACGGCCAACCCGAGCCCCCAGGTAAAGTCGAATTGCTCCGATTCGTACGGATGGCATGATCACTGTATTCATCTGGATTACTGATCTTGGCGGATCAGTCGCCTTGGTAGCGGTGGCGCTCGCAACCTCGGTCCTGCTGTGGGCGCACCGCCGGGAACATAATTGCGCCGCTATGGCTGACCATTCTCGGATCGCAATTCACCACCAATGCGGGTAAGTATGTGTTGGTGCGACATCGACCGGAGTTTGTGGCGGGGGTTGCTGCTATCACATCATCGTTTCCCAGCGGCCATGCGACGAGCGCAATGGCGGTATATGGATTCATCGCCTACATCATTGCCAGGGACCTTATGACGACGCGGCAGCGGTTCGAGATCATCTATTGGACAGCCGTTCTCATCAGCATAATCGGCTTCAGCCGAATGTTACTGGGCCTGCACTATGCCAGCGATGTTGCTGCAGGATTTCTTGTCGGCGGGTTCTGGCTGCTGCTTGGGCTTGTCCTTGCCGAGCATAAGCATTATCGGTAGAGACAAGGCATATAGCCCGGCTACGAGAAATTCTCTGGCTATAACCGCTAATAAGCTGTGTCTTATCTATCGTCGCGGCATTTGTCGCGAAGGTAGCTGATTATGTCGTGTCAGCACAATTCTTTCCGGGCATCAGTTCGGAATCTATCGAGACTCTGCTGGCGATCATATCGGCCAGCATGCTCGTCATTGCGGTGTTTGCCGTGGGTGCGATGTTGTCGGCCTACGCATCCGCAAGCAATTCTGCGATACCGGATTCATTTCCTTTGGTGGTAGGTGACGACGTATCGCAAAATTCACTGTCGACTTTCATAGGCGCGTTCTTATTCGAAATTCAGGGCGCGCCAATCCGGTTTTCCAATACGCCCAGAATATCGCTTTCAAATCGGATGACATCACCCGGATGCAGCAAGTCGGCCTCTGCCGCCCCCAGAATTTCCAGTCCGCAGCAACCAGTCAATGTCCCTGTTGTGATCACCTCGCCGTCCCGCACGCCACCATCGCGCTTTGCAACAGATGCGAGCGTTGCCTCAGGTGAAAAAATCGCATCGTCGGTCACGCCTTCACAAAGGACCTGTTTTGCGCCGTCCGCCTTTGTAACGGTCGCCTTTATCTGAATTTTTGAAAAGTCGACATGCTCGGCCAGTACAAATTTCCAACCGGCGGCGTTGATGTGTTTGCTTGCGGAAAAACCGTGTTTGATCTTGTCGATTTCAAGGCCTTGGGTCTTGCGGTGGGTAATGTCATTGAATAAGAAGTATCCCCCGACCCGGTAGGCGCTGTCTTCCGGCACGACCAGCATGGCGATTTCCACTTCGAAATCGACGCTGTCCCAGTGCGGGGGCAGTTGAATATCCGAGCCATGGGAAAACCAGTCCAGATGGTTTCCCTGATAATAAGTGACATCCGCATAATGCGCTTCCGGAGGCGTAAAAGGGCCGCCGCCGATCATTTTGGCGATGACCCACTGGACAGGCATCAATTCCCTGGCCCAGGCCTCCCTGGATCTGGTCGCATGTCCTTCGAAAATCGATCCGGCAATCAGTTTGACGGGGTCAATGGGCGTCAGCAGTTGAACACTATCCAGGCGAAGCAATGGGAGGTTTTTCTGCTCTGCTGTTTCGACAAGCCGGTTGAGGATTTTCCGTCCCTCTTTGCCGTCTCCCATAAAAAGCGCCGGTATGGATTCGAGATATGGGCTGGTGCTCCCGCCGTTCAGTGTTGAATAGGCGGTCTGAAGCGGCAAAATGCGGTCTTTTTCCATTACCGCGCCGATCATCGGACGGCCGCCGGCATGATCCACGTATCGGCAGAGAGCGGTACCTTCAGCCGCCAAGGCTTGTCCGACCCCCGCCAACATAATCCAACCCGTCATTAACCATACGATTTTTTTTGACATGTCAAACCCCTCACAGTTCTTTGCAATGATCAATTGACATAATGATCAGGAGTACTTCGTGGGGCGCCCCTTGCGGGCGCCCGGACCCAAGGCACCCGCAAGGGGCGCCCTTACGGACCGTTTTCGCAGCAGAGGTCCCGCAATTAACCCATCCTGCTTTATGATTTTTCCGCGCACCATGACGGTATTTATATCGCACATATTGGTATATAAAACAACCGAGGCAATCGCATACAAGCCATCTCAAAAAAACACTTTTTTTTGAGATGGCTTGTAGAAACGCATAATTTCATGGGCGTCCCCCTTTTTTGACGGGGCAGTTGATTTGACAGGTGACCCAGGCGCACCTATATCCATTGGAGAACCGTATGAACCGCACCAATCCGTATAGGAGGTATATGATGAATCATGCGCAGTACAGACAGATCCTGGAAGATGCCATTGAAAGGGAAATCGATGCACAGAAGTTTTACCGGGATGTTGCCGGCCGGATGCAAAACAGCTTTTTAAAGGAACTGTTCACCGACTTTGCGGGAGAGGAAAAAAAGCACGAGGATATTCTCAGCGGTTTTCTCGAGGCGGTGCCCGAAAGCCTGCCGTTTGATGAAAACCGGGACTACAAGGTCGCCGAAACAGTGGAGCGCCCCGAGGTCTCCGATCGGATGAACCCCGCGGACGCCTTTGCCCTGGCCATGAAAAAAGAGGAAGAGGCCATGAATCAATACACCGTCCTGGCAGACGGATGCACGGACCCGGAGCAGGAGAGGGTGTTCCGCAGCCTGGCGGCCATGGAAAGGGACCACAAGTTCAAGATAGAAAGGGCGTTTGTGGATATCGGGTATCCTGAGGTCTGGTAGTCGGCCGCAGAATAAGTTTTTCACGTTCGGCGGTATTCCCTTCCAGGATGGCCCGGACCAGAATATCGTTTGTGTTTTCGATGATCTATTCTTCCTTGAATGGATTGAAATTTTATCATATCCTTGTTTTTCGGGTGAACTTTCTTTTTCCGCCATTTGATAACTGGTGCAATTACTAATTTTTGCATTTTTGCAAAGACACGATACATATTCCCACAGAATTTGACCCCGTAGGGGCACCCCTTGCGGGCGCATAGATTCAGGGCACCCGCAAGGGGTGCCCTACGGGGTCTTCCTGATCATCATGTCTATTGATAAATGCAACTAATTATAATGGCCGAATTTTTGACAAAAAAAAGGGAAGGGCGGATTCTCTTTGCGGCAAGGCCATCGGCGAGGCAAAGGCCTGGTTCCTGCTGATTCATTACTGGAGCCACCTGCACGGGTTTATCGCCGGGTTCCTTGCCGGAGGGGGCGCATGAGTTTGATGAAAACCGACGGAAAAATTTCGGCCCGTGGCATGCCCTGGACCACGGAGTCGCTTTCCGACGAACAGATTCAAGAAAAAGCACGAGCGATTCTTTCGCAGATGACTATGGCGGAAAAAATCGATCAGATGTCCGGCGATATCCCAATGTTTCCCGGTATTCTGGGACTCCTGTTCGCGTATAACAAACGGCCGTACCCGGCGGGGGAGAACCGCCGACTCGGCATCCCCGGGATCCGGTTTTCCGACGGCCCCCGAGGGGTGGTGATGTACCGGTCCACCTGTTTTCCGGTCGCAATGGCCCGGGGGGCGACCTGGGACCCGGATCTTGAAGAACGGATCGGGGATGCCATCGGCGTGGAGGCCCGGTCTCAGGGGGCCAATTTTTATGGCGGTGTCTGCATCAACCTTCTCCGGCACCCGGCCTGGGGCCGTGCCCAGGAAACCTACGGGGAAGACCCGCATCACCTGGGGGAGATGGGGGCCGCCATGGTCCGCGGCGCGCAACGGCATGTGATGGCCTGCGTCAAGCATTATGCGGCAAACAGTATGGAAAACGCCAGATTTACAGTCGATGTCCGGATCAACGAGCGGGCCCTCAGAGAAGTCTATTTGCCGCACTTCAAGCGGTGCATCGATGAAGGCGCCGCATCCGTCATGAGCGCCTATAACCGGGTCAACGGCAATCACTGCGGCCACAATCGCCGTCTGCTCACAGAAATCCTGAAGAAGGAGTGGGGGTTTGACGGTTTCGTGATATCCGATTTTCTGCTCGGCATCCGGGATACGGTTGCGGCCGCAGCAGGCGGCATGGACATCGAAATGCCCTTTACATGGCATTTCGGCAGGCGGCTGTTGCGGCAGGTCAGGAAAGGGCGGGTCCCGGAAGAGCGCATAGATGACGCGGTGTTGCGGATCTTGCGGCAGAAGCTCCGGTTTGCAAAAATCGGTGAACCAAGCCGCTACGGACGGCATGCTGTGGGCTGCGAGGCGCACCGGCGTCTTGCCCGGGAAGCGGCGGTCAAATCAATGGTCCTCCTTAAAAACGATCCAATGGGAGATCAGTATAAACCGCTCCTCCCCATTGATGCCACCAAAGTGAAAACGATCGCCATTATCGGAAAACTCGCCCATGCAAAGAATATCGGCGACACCGGCAGCAGCATGGTGCGCCCTCCCTATGTGATCACTGTCCTGGAAGGCATCCGGGCCGCCGTCTCCCCGGAAATCAAAATAATCCATCATAAGGGGAGCAATTTGAACTCAGCGGCCCATGCTGCCCAAAATGCCGATATGGTGATCATTGTCGCCGGGTATACCCACCGGCAGGAAGGCGAATATTTCCCTTTTCCCCCCAAGGGCGGGGACCGGGATGTTCTTACCCTCACCCCTCATGACGAGGACCTGATCGGCCGGGTGGTCCGGGCAAATCCCCGTACGGCGGTGGTCCTGATGGGCGGAAGCGCCATTGTCACCGAAAACTGGCGGCACAAGGCGCCGGCTATCCTGATGGCGTGGTACCCGGGAATGGAGGGGGGGCATGCCATTGCCGATATCCTGTTCGGCAAGGTCAACCCCGGCGGCAGACTGCCGTGCGTCTTTCCAAGATCCGCCGCGCAGCTCCCCTTTTTCGACAGGAAGGCGAAATCGATCGACTACGGCCTGTACCACGGCTACCGCCTGATGGACAAAAAACATCATGAACCGGCATTCGCCTTTGGTTTCGGTCTGAGCTACACGACATTTACATACAGCAACCTTCGACTGGATTCGTCTGAAATCGGCATGGACGGCAGCCTTGGAATCACGATCGATATCACCAACAACGGCAGCATGGCCGGCGATGAAGTGGTACAACTCTATGTGGAATACACGAATGCCACGATTGACCGGCCGGATAAAGAGTTGAAGGGGTTCCGCCGAATTCGCCTTAAACCCGGAGAAACCCGGGCGGTTGAATTCACTTTATCGGCAAGACAGCTTTCCTTCTATGACGAAAAGAATGCAAAGTGGATTGTCGAGGCTGTGTCATACCGGATTTACGTGGGCAAATCATCTTCACACACTGATTTAATAGCGGCCGCATTTAAAATCACGAATCATGAATGACCAGGTCAAAGGCTCTCAATCTCTTGCCGCGCATCGTCCAGGGAATCCTTCAGCGATTCATAGCCATCCCAGAAGCCTTGCTGCATTTCACCCAGCGCGTCATCCGAAGTGTCTTTCATGTCATTTATTTCATCGGCCAGATCCTGTCTTTTTTCCTTGAGCGCATCCAATGTTTCATTGGCCTGTTCCCGGGCGGCCGCATCCATCTCATCCTGTTTGTCTTCAAGCTGTGCGCTCAATTCCTCGATTTGCTCATCCGCTTTTTCAAGGGCCGCTTCGGCTTCCTCCAATACCTCATCTTTCTGTTCTCCGGCATATTCCTTGACCGTCTCGGCAGCATCCTGCGTTTCCTGCTGAACATCCTCCATTTCCGTCTGTTCCTGGTCCCCCCCGCAGCCGGTCATGCCTAAGCCAAATATAACGAAAGCAAACATTACAGCGAAAAAAATCATTCTCCAGCGATAATTGGTCATTTTTACCCCCCATTATTTTGGTTTTACAATTGAAGCGACGTATAGTAATAAAAAAAATAATCATAAGAATAATTGTCGCAAACAGAGAGCGGGAAATCTATTTTACCCGGAAATCCGCATTAGGGGAGGGTCCTATCCGCATATTGCATTTTTGAAGTCCGCGCTTTTTTTTTTAAACCTCAGTTGATTATTTGACTTTGCGTTCTTGCCGGTTTATTTTCATTGTGAAAGCAAAATAAAGCCCGACCAATTGTGAGACTGGGCCCAACAGTCACGGGTCTTTTCGAAACTGGTTTTCCAGGTTCATACTGCTGACTTTTTCTGCCCCCATTCTCGATTTAAAATATTAATTTTATCATATCTTTTTTTTTATAGAAGCTAACCAATAGGCTTCTTTGCCCCATCATTAATGCAAATGGATACAGGCTGACCAATGAACCAGCATATACGCGCCAACCATTTTATCCCCACAGATCAGATTCAATCCATTCCCAAAGTAGCCACCCGCATTCCCGGACTTGACGAAATCCTGGAAGGGGGGCTGCCCGAAGGCCGGATCACGGCTGTTGTCGGCGGCCCCGGTGCCGGCAAGACCGTAATAGGCCTTGAATTTGCCTATCGAAGCGCACTGGCAGGTGAACCTTGTATTTTCGCATCTTTTGAAGAACGGGCGTCCGAGCTGCGCAGAAATGCCCTGTCCATGGGCTGGGATCTCCAGCGCCTCGAAGATACCGGTAAACTGTTTCTTATCGATTCCCGGCCCGGCCCGGATGTGATCCGCGCCGGTGAATATAATCTCAATGGCCTGCTGGCGATACTGGCGGGAAAGTCTGAAGCTATGCATGCCCGCCGGCTGGTCATTGATTCCATGGATGTGATACTGAGGGTTTTCGAGGATTCCACCCGACAACAGGACGAGCTTTACCAGCTGACGGACTGGTTGAATAAAAAAGCCATCTCAGCGATACTCACCGCCCGGATGATTCCCGAGACCAATACATTTACCAGCCACCGGTTTCTGGAGTTTGCGGCCGACTGCCTGATCAAGATGGACGCCCGGGTAGACGGGCAGATTGCCACCCGTCGACTTCGAGTGGCGAAATACCGGGGGTCGAGCTTCGGAAGCAACGAATACCCGTATATTATCAGCCAGGGCGGCCTTTTCCTGCTGCCCATCAGCACGATGGGTCTGAAACACGCCCCCCTGGGTAAACCGATCTCAAGCGGCAGGCCGGAAATAGACGAGGTTCTGGGCGGCGGTTATCGACGTGCATCCAGCATACTTGTCACGGGAGGCGCCGGTACCGGAAAAACCACCCTGCTATCGACCTTTGTCGAGGCGGCCTGCAAGCGCGGGGAAAAAGTGCTGTTCGTCAACTTCGAGGAATCCGCCGAAGCCATGATGAGCGCCATGTCAAGCATCAACATTGACCTGGACCCTTTCTTCAGGGACGGAACAATGCAAATGATCACAGACCTGCCTGAGTCCATGGGGGCCGAGGAACATTTTTTCCGGGTCTTTCAGGCAATTGAACAATTTGAACCGGATCATGTTTTGGTGGACGCGGTCTCGGCGACGCTGCGAATCGGCACACCGCAGGCAGCTTTCGAATATATTATGCGGCTGGTCAACACCTGCAAGGAACGCGGCATCACGTCCCTGATGAGCAATCAGGGGAGCGGCAGTGCGATAAATATAGAAAAAAGCAGCAACCTGGGCATCTCTTCGCTCGTGGACGCCCTGCTTCTGCTGCGCTACGTGCCCAAAGGCGCCGAAATCGGCCGCCTGCTTGTAGTTGTCAAATCGCGCGGCATGGCCCACTCGAATCAATATCATGAATTTACGATCACCAATCAGGGAATTGTTCTTCTGGAGCCGTTTGAAGAGTGCGGGCCTCCAGGATCGGATCTGAAGGGGGAACAGGGGTCTCCTGCAATTCATCCGCGTACCTGGGAGAGTATATAATGACGGCTCTCGACAAAAACAATCCCTTTCAAGAGCGGGCTTCCTGGGGCCAGCCCCCGCGGTTTATTCTTTTCGTGGTGGGCAATGAACCCAATTCCCTGCAGGCCCGCCAAAACATGAAACATCTATGCGAGAGAATTGACGGGCCGGTTGAATACGAGGTGATCGATGTGCTTGACAATTTCCAAACCGCCCTGCAATACAATATCCTGGCTACCCCCGCGCTGGTGCGGATAAATCCCGAGCCCCAATTAACCATACTGGGCAACCTGAGCGATACAAAACGGATCCTGGCGTTGTTGCATTACAAGGGGCCTGCAAGATGAATGAACCCAGGCCATCCTATGAGGAGCTTGAAGCTCGACTGGCCCGGGCAGAAGAGTTGATTGCGGCACTCAAGGGCTCTGAGGTGGACGCGGTCCTCGGGCGGGAGGATATTGCCTTTGTCCGGGAACGCAGCGCTGAAGAGCGCGCACGGGCATTTCAAGCTGAACTCGAACGCCAGGTGGCTGAGCGCACAGAATTGGCCGAGGCCAGGGCGATGCAGCTTCAGGCCATGGCTGGGGAACTGCTCGAGGCGGAAGAGCGTGAGCGAAGGAGAATCGCCCAGATTCTTCACGATGACCTGCAACAGCATTTGGCCAGTGCCAAACTGCAGTTGCAATCGGTTGACCAATATGCGTCCAATGACCCCATCTTAATTAAGATTGAAGGATTGCTAAAGGATTGTCTTGCCAAAACATGCAGCCTCTCGCAAGAGCTGAGTCCCCCGGTGCTGAGTCACTCAGGACTATCTGTCGCTCTGGAATGGCTGGCCCAACATCTCAAAGAACGGTTCGGATTTGTCGTGCAGCTTGAAATTGACACGGAGGCTTGCTTTGAGAACGAAACTTTTAAGATATTCCTTTTCCGGGCAGTGCAGGAACTATTATTTAACTCGGTTAAGCATGCGGGTGTAAAAAATGCGAGAGTCAGCCTTTCAAACTCAGATGGCCGCCTATTTATAGCCGTAAGCGATCAGGGAATCGGATTTAACGCCGATCTAAAGTCCTTTTCTGCAAAAAACGGCCTTGGACTGCTATGCCTGCGGGAACGCGCTCAGTTTATGGGCGGTGAGCTGACAATCAAAGGTGCTCCTGGCCAGGGCAGCTGTTTCACGCTGACGATCCCTTTGCCAAAAACCAGGGAAAAAATACCAGGCGACCCCGGGCTCAGCAAAGCGCCCAGGCCACGGAACAGGGCGATTGATGCTTCTGCAGATGAAAACATCCGCGTTCTGATTGTAGACGATCACAAGGTGATGCGTCAGGCCTTGAGTACGATACTCCGTAAACACCCGGAAATCCATGTCGCAGGACAGGCGTCCAATGGATGGGAAGCCGTTGAGAAAGTACGGGATTTAAGCCTTGATCTCGTGTTGATGGATGTCTCTATGCCCGGGCTGAACGGTGTGGAAGCCACGCGGATTATCAAGGCTGAAAGGCCCGAAGTGTGCATCATCGGTTTGTCAATGTATGATGATGATCAGCTCGTGCAGAAAATGCAACAAGCTGGCGCTGAACAATTTATAAGCAAGTCGGTTTCTTCAAGTCAACTGCTGCAGACCATTTACAAGACAGTCCGTTGCGAGTATAAGTGAAATTATTTGCTATGTTTTGTCTTCCGGGTAGATGCCGGTGGGGTCTTACAGCCTGTGTCGGTATAAATGCCCACTTCGCGGGACTCTATAGCTTTTTTGCTGTTTATCTCTGAAACTCCTGTTAAACCCTATCCGCCGGCATTCGGAAGCCATTTCTTTCATACCGATTCTCGTTGAATGACCTATCGATCAAAGTGCCTGAGGCGATTGAGCAGGAACAGGGCGTTTTTCATAGC
>JAWOAV010000014.1:0-10080 GCA_046498365.1 Desulfosalsimonadaceae bacterium | reverse complement strand
CAGGACAGGCTTCGAAAGCGTTCCCTGAAACGCTGGATGATTCACGGCCTGATCTTTTTTCCCTTTTTGGGGCGGTTTTTATACGGTCTCGCCGCTTTGGCGGGAACGACATTTTTTGCCGATATGCCCGTTTTCTGGAGCATGGTGGATAAAAATCAACCTGTTACCGCTTTCTTTTTCGATATCACCGGGGCCTGTATCCTGATCGGGGTGATTCTGGCATGGCGCAGGGGATCCCTTGCAGATCAAACCAAGCCAGGCGGTTTGCCCAAACAGGACAAGCCTGCCCTGGCGCTAATTGCGGCAATAGTTGTCGCCGGATTCGTCACAGAGGGAATCCGCATTTCGCTCACCGGCATGCCGGGAGGTTCCGGGTTCGCACCGATCGGCTACAGCATTGGGCTGTTTTTTTCCGTCTTCGGTGATTTGAGCACGGTCTACGGCTACTTCTGGTATCTGCACGCCATACTGTGGGGGGCCTTTCTGGCGTATCTGCCCTTCAGCAATATGCTGCATATCATCATGGGACCGGTGATTCTGTCCATGAATGCCGCCCGGGAAAAACACTACAAGCCATCTCAAAAAAAAGATCAAGTGGGGTAGGAAATGCGAGGAGGGTGGTTTTTACCAGAGGAGACACAGAGAGAAGCAATGAAAAAATGGGGGGGTACGCCCATTTACATTTCACCGCTAACGAAGATATTGGGCCGAAAGATAATTTTGAGATAGGTTCTAATACCGTCCACAGGAGGAACACAAAGATGGACTCCGCTGTAAAAAAGGCGCTCACGGATATCGTGGGCGATGACAATGTTACAGACCAGTTGATCGATATGGTTTCGTATTCCTATGATTCATCCGAGCATTCACACCGGCCGGATTGCGCTGTATGGCCGCAGGATACCCAGCAGGTCAGCCAGATTCTCCAGCTTGCCCATGAAAACAACCTTTCGGTGATTCCGAGAGGGGCGGGGACCGGATTGTCGGGCATGTGCGTTCCCATCAAGGGAGGGATTGTTCTGGATCTGAACCGGATGAACCAGATCATATCCATCAGTATCGAGGACCGGATTGCCATACTCCAGCCGGGGGTCGTCTATGCGGATCTGGAAAAAGCCCTTGCCCCTTACGGCTTCTTTTTTCCGCCGGATCCGGGCAGCGGATCCGTCTGTACACTGGGGGGAAATGTGGCCACCAACGCAGGCGGAGTCAAAGGCGCCAAATACGGCACCACCCGGGACTATGTTCTCGGGCTGGAAGTGGTGCTTGCAGATGGGCGCATCATGCGCACAGGCGCCAGGACCATGAAGTGCGTATCCGGATTCGACCTGACCAAACTCATGGTGGGCTCCGAAGGGATGCTGGGTGTTGTCACGGAAATCACCCTGAAGATCAACCCCATGCCTACCGCCCGAAGCACCACGGTGGCTTCTTTCCCCAACCTTGAAAACGCCGGCAGGGCCGTAACCCAGATCATGTATTCGGGCATTATCCCAAGCGTGCTGGAAATCATGGATCGGCCCACCATCCATTGCATCAATCAGAACACGGACCTGAACCTGCCGGAGGTGGACGCCATGCTGCTGATCGAAACCGACGGCTACACCAAAGACGAAACCGAATACCAGATGAACAAGGTCATCGATGTGCTGAAGGCCAACAATCCCGATCAGATCAAGCAGGCGGCCGATGACGCGGAAGCGGCCATGCTCTGGAAAGGCCGCAAATCCGCCTATGCCGTTCTGGCACGCATCAAGACCCACTTCGTTTTGGAGGATGTAACGGTACCCATGGGGAATATCGCCGCCCTTCTAAAGGGAATCGGGCGGCTGGCTGAAAAATATGATCTGCAGATTGCCACGTTCGGCCATGCCGGGGATGGCAACCTGCATCCGCAGATTCTCTATGATGGATACAACCCCGACGAGGTCCGCCGCACCGAAAAGGCAGTAGCGGAGCTGTTTCAATTAACCATCGAGCTGAACGGCACCCTGACCGGGGAACATGGTATCGGACTGGCCAAGGCGCCGTTCATGCACCTTGAGCATGATCAAAATGCCATGGCCATGATGCGGGCAGTAAAAAAAGCATTTGATCCCAAAAACATCCTCAATCCCGGAAAGATGGCACTGGAGGTGAATTGATATGGAAGCCAAGTATGATTTTGAACGGAAATTCCGAGAAGATATTCTCAAATGCTCCCGCTGCGGCTACTGCCAGGCGGTTTGCCCCGCTTTTAAGGCTACTCTCCGGCCCGCCTTGAACGCCAGGGGAAAAATGCTGCTGCTCAAGGAAATCATGGAAGAAAAACTGGAATTAACCGACGATCTTATTGAAACCATGTTTCAGTGCACTACCTGTGCGGGCTGTTATGAAAACTGCCCGTCAAAAGTAAATGTGCCCGAGATCATCAAGCAGGCCCGCAAGGACATGGTCAGTCTGGGCACCTGCCATCCTGCTTTTACGGGCATGAACAAGGTCCTCCAGGAGAAGACCAACATCTACGCCGAGGACGAACTGCCGGATTTTGACAAGGAGCGCGGCGGAAAGGCGGAATATGTCTATTTTATCGGCTGTGTGGGCACTTTCAGGGAAGAGGAAGCGTCCGAGGCCGTTATTGCGCTTCTGGATCGCACGGATACGGATTATACCCTCATCGAAGAGGTCTGTTGCAGCGGCGTTCTCGAAGACGTCGGTTTTTCCATCAATACCCGCCTGGCAAGCCATAATGTCGAGGCCATTATGGAAACCGGCTGCAAGGGGGTCATTACCGGCTGCCCCAAATGCTTTTTGACCTTCAAGAACAATGAAGCCTATGCGCCTTTGCGCGAAGCGGGCATAGAGATTATTCACATAACCCAGTTTATCAATCGTCTGGACTTCAAAGGCGCACATACGGATGCAAAAATCACTTATCATGACCCCTGCGACCTGGGTCGTCACTGCGGCATCTATGAGGACCCCCGTCGGACAATCAGCCGGGTGGCGTCGAACTTCGTGGAAATGGAACATCACCATGCCTCCTCCTTGTGCTGCGGTGCGGGGGGCGGTGTGCGCGGCGCATACGCCAAAAATTCCATCGCCATGGCCAAGAACCGGCTGAAAGAAGCCCTGGATTGCGGTGCGGAAGTGCTGGTGACGGAATGCAACTCCTGTGTGCACAACCTTTCCAATGCAAAGCTGCGAAGCCAGAAGATCAAGATTATGAATACCACCCAGTTCATAAACGAACTGATGGAGGAAATGGAATAAACGGGGGGGCGGATCGCGGTTATCGTAAATGAATGTGTTGCGGCTACGCTATCGCGAAAATGAACCGGGACAGATGTCTAAAAAGAAAAGGAGTATGCGATGGAAATTCAAGGCTACTATATGCCGGAAGATCTTTACTACGAAGAGAACCACTGGTGGGTAAGGGTTGAAGCAGATCATATTGTTTTGGGCATGGATGACTTTGCCCAGAAAATGGCAGGGGAGATTGTCTTTGTCCAGCTTCCGGAGGATGGAAAAAAGCTGAAAGCCGGAAAGAAGTTCGCAAAAGTGGAATCCGGCAAATGGCTCGGCAAGGTTATCGCTCCGGTGGACGGGGTTCTTACTGCTGCCAACGAGGCGCTTGAGGAAACCCCTTCGCTGATCAATGAAGATTGTTATGGCAAAGGGTGGATGTTCAAGATAACACCCAACAACATGGATGACGTCAATAACCTGATCCATGGCGCGGAGGCCATAGAGAAATGGCTGCTGGCGGAAATCGAAAAATACAAGGAAGAATAACGGCAGCTCTTTGAGACATAAACCCACTTGTATTCACGGGTAACCTTTGGAAACATGAGCAATCAAAGCTATACCATAAAACAGTGCCTGGAAATGGCCGCTTGCACCAATTGCCAGATTTGCGCCGATGAATGTCCTGCTGTGCAGGCCGTCAGACAAGGGGAGGTGTCCCCTATTTATCGCCTTCAGCGCCTGCAGAACATTTTTCGCAGCCGTACCGGCGGACTGCTGCAGAAACTTTTTCGCACAAAAACCCTTTCCGACGAACAGTGGGAGATATTTTCGAAAACGGTTTTTCAGTGCACCCTGTGCGGCAAATGCCAGGAAATTTGCCCGGTAGGCATCGGGCTCAAAGAACTCTGGCTGTCTTTGCGCCATGATCTGGTTCAGTGCGAACATTATCCAAAGAAAATCAACATGGTGCGCGACAACCTCCTGGAAAGCCGGAATGTATTTGCCGAAGACAATGAGGAGCGGGGCGAATGGGTGGAAGACATGGACGATCCGCCGGAAGACCTGCTGATCCGGGAGCAATCCGAAGTCGTTTATTTCACCGGATGCGTTGCCGCTTATTTCCCGCTGGCGCAGAAAATTCCCCTGGCACTGGCAGATATCCTCCTCAAAGCCGATGTGGACTTCAGCCTGCTGGGCGAGCAGGAATGGTGCTGCGGGCTGCCTTTGCTCAACTCAGGCCTGCCGGAGCTATTTCAGGAATTTATCGATCACAACATTGCAGCGGTGAAAGAAAAGGGGGCGAACGATGTGGTCTTTGCCTGTCCTTCCTGCTACGAGATATGGAAAAAATATTATCCGTATCAAGCTCACGGGCTGCGCATCCATCACGCATCCCAGTATCTGGACACGCTCATAGAACAGCGGAAACTTCCGCTGAAAACGCTTGACACGACCGTAACCTATCATGATCCTTGCGATCTTGGGCGCGGTGCCCGTGAATTCGATGCACCAAGACGCGTTATCCAGGCCATTCCGGGAATTCGGTTTGTGGAGATGCCCAATAACCGGGAGAACTGTGCCTGCTGCGGCGGCGGGGGGAACCTCGAGATGTTCGACGCCGACCTTACCACCGGTATTGCCGGGGCCAAGATCGAAGAAGCCCGAAGCACCGGGGCGGATACCATTGTCACTGCCTGCCAGCAGTGCGTAAGAACCATGCTCACTTTCGCAAAGCGAAACAAGGTGCCGATTCAGGTTCTGGACCTGACGCAGCTGGTGCAGAAAGCCCTGGCCGAAGAGGATGACGCCTGAGAAGAACCCGATGAATGCCGCAAAAAGCAAATTCCCGGGGAAAATCCGGGCCCCGATTCCCCGGCCCGTATAGGAGCGATTTGATGCAACCCCCTCTGAAACCGACCGTTCACTCCTGGAGGCTATTGATAACGCCCCCCATGAGCGCCGCGGACAATATGTGCCTCGATCAAGTCCTTGTGGACCTCAAGGGGGTTGGCGCCACGCCGAATACCATACGCTTTCTGCAGTTTTTGCCCCGCTGCGTCCTTGTCGGCTATCACCAGAGCGTTCAGGAAGAAATCCGCCTGGACTATTGCGATTTAAACGGTCTGGATGTCAACCGCCGGATTACCGGGGGAGGCGCCATCCTCTTTGATGAAAACCAGCTGGGGTGGGAAGTCATATGCGACAAGTCCTTTTTCAATCTGACAATCCCCAACGATCGTCTGTTTAAAACGCTTTGTGAACCCGTGGGTACGGCGCTCGGTTACATGGGGATACCCGGCGCCGCTTTCCGCCCCCGAAACGACATTGAAATTGACGGGCGGAAAATTTCCGGAACCGGCGGCACTGAATCCGGGGAGGCTTTTTTGTTCCAGGGGACCATGCTCGTTGATTTCGACGTGGACACCATGCTGCGGGCGCTGCGCATCCCGGTGGAAAAATTAAAGGCAAAAGAAATCGATTCGGTCAAAGAGCGGGTGACCTGCCTGAACAGGGAACTCGGGTATACACCGGACGGGTCATCGATTCAGGCGGCGATCCAGAAAAGCTTTGAGACGCATTTGAATATCGAACTGGTCCCCGGCGGGCTCACCCCCGAGGAGCAGGCACTGTTTGAGGAGCGCAGGGAATATTATCGATCCGAACAATGGATTGACCGAGTCAAGCCGACCTTCCGCAAACGGGAAGCCGTCTGGTCGAGTTACAAGGCCGATGCCGGAATGGTCCGTTTTACGCTGGTATGTGACATGGCAGCCAGACGGTTGCGCGACATATATATTACCGGGGATTTCCTTTCATTCCCGAACCGGGCGCTTTACGACATGGAATCCCGGCTGCGGGGTATGCGGCTGGATCAGGGCGAAATTCTGACATTGATCGAAGCTTTTTTTAAAAAGGGGGAAATCGTCATCCCCGGTATGACATGCAGCGACTTTGTCAAACCCCTGGAGCAGGCCTTGAATAAAATAGCGATTTCCAGGGAGTTTGGCCTGCCCCTGGAACACAGCAACCGGATATCCACCGTAAACGGCGCTTTCGGTGAAATTCTGGCCAAGGATCCGAAGGTGCTGCTTCTCCCCTATTGCGCAAAAGATACGCAATGCGACCTGCGATATAAAAAAGGGTGCCGCATGTGCGAAGAAAGATCATGTACCATCGGCCCGGCATGGGGAATGGGGAGGGCGCATCATTTGCGGGTGCGCTCGGTGGTCAGTTTTGAGGATCTATGGGCAGAGATTGTCCGTATGAAGGAAAACGGCGTAAGCGCATACATTGGCTGCTGCTGCCAGCCGTTTTTCGCCAAGCACGTGGATGATTTTCATCGCTCCGGCCTTCCCGGCATCCTCCTGGATATCGACAGCACCACCTGCTATGACCTGGACCAGGCCAGAGAAGCGTATGCCGGAAGCTTCGAGAGCCAGACCCGGATCGATCTGGAACTTCTGGACAGCCTGCTGTCCCTTGCGGCCCCGGCCGAAGGGGAACAAGCAAATTGAAGACCATAAGCTGCGGCATATTGGTTGTCGGGGCCGGTCCGGCCGGTGCTGCCGCGGCCCTGGCGGCGGCGAAGGCCGGCGGGCATGTCATCCTGGCAGACAGGCGAAAGACGATCGGGGTGCCGGTTCGATGCGCCGAATACGTGCCGGCGCAGCTCATCGGCGAGTTGAACCTGGGGAAACCGTTTGTGGTTCAATCGATCAAAGGCATGAAAACCTTCCTCCCCAATGGTGAAACCACGGTAACCCTGGCAAAAGGCTTTATGATTAACCGGGACCGGTTTGACCAATGCCTTGCCAAGGCCGCAGCAGGCCACGGGGCCGAGCACATGCTTTGTACGCAGGTGGTGGGGCGTGAAGCAGACGGCACGATAATTGCCCGTCACTGCGGGGATGCGCCTGTTTTTACCCGAATCCGGGCAAGTGTCATTATCGGCGCGGATGGACCGCATTCCACCATCGGCCGGTGGGTGGGCGCCCGCAACAGGGACCTGCTCGTTGGCCTGCAGGTCAGCATGCCCCTTGTCCATGCCCAGGACTATACGGAGGTGTATTTTGATCCGGAGATTTTCGGGGGGTATGGTTGGTTCTTTCCCAAAAAAAATCTCGTCAATATCGGCGTGGGCATGCGGCCGGCAGCCATTTCCGGGAAAAGCCCGCCCCATGTTTTAAAAACGTTTGTTCAGCGATTTCTGGACCAGAAGCGGATCGGCGAGGAGGTTCTCTGCCGCACCGGCGGGCATATTCCTGCGGAGGCCCGGCGCAGGGCTGTGTTCGGCGACATAATATTGGTGGGAGATGCAGCCGGTCATACCCATCCCGTTACCGGCGCGGGTATATTTTCGGCCGTAACCTGCGGTGAAATGGCCGGCCGATGGGCGGCCGCTGCTGTAAAGAAAGGCGATCGTTCGCTTTTGCAGGAATATGAGGCAGAATGGCAGGATCTTTTCGGGGAGACCCTGCAGCGAGGCCACAGGCGCCGGAGGCTTCTGGAGTCCCAGTGGCACAATCTCCCGCAGATAATCAAACAGACCTGGGTCGCCTACAGGGAATATTATGCTTGAGGCCAAACGGAAAGCGGCAAGAGAAATCAGCTGGCGTAGGCACGGCAAAAACATTACGTTCTATCTGCCGGGCATGTTTCATTTGGACGGGATGACCGGAAAATATCCAGCGGCGTCTATAACGGGGTCGGACTGTGCTTTTTCCTGTGACCACTGCAAGGGGGTTATCCTTTGCAGCATGCATCAGACAATGACGCCGGACGCCCTTATCCGCAGCTGCCGGGATTTTGAAAAAAATGGATGCCACGGCGTTTTGGTAAGCGGGGGGTGCGATGAAAACGGTTTTCTGCCCTGGGAACGTTTTGCCGATGCCGTGCGGTGTATCAAGGCGGAAACCGGTTTGTTTGTCTCGGTCCACGCGGGTTTCCCCAACGAGGCGCAGGCCATGCTGCTTCGAAAATCCGGAGCGGACCAGGCGCTGATCGATGTTGTCGGAGACGACGAAACGCTGCGAAGGGTCTATCATGCGCCTTTTGGGGTAGAACGCGTCCAGTACGCCCTTGCAGCGTTGAAAAATGCAGGGCTGCCCATGGTTCCCCATGTCGTCTGCGGTTTGGATTACGGCCGTATCCAGGGAGAATACCGCGCGCTGGAAATGATCGCGCCGTTTGCGCCGGCGCAGCTGGCCATTGTTTCGCTGATGCCGCTTCCCCGAACGCCCATGCACAAGGTCAAAACGCCGCCTGCGGAAGCGGTTGCCGATATTATTGCCGAAGCCCGGCTCCTCATGCCGGATGTGCCCGTCAGCCTGGGTTGTGCCAGGCAGCGGGGGAACCACCAGGTGGAATTGCTGGCACTGGAAGCCGGGATCAACCGGTTGGCGCTGCCATCCACGGAAGCGGTTGAGAAAGCGGCTTCTATGGGTCTGGCGATACGGTACCAGAAAACCTGCTGTTCCGTTACCCGCGATTTGTCCGCGGCCTCGTGGAACAGTCCGGTCGATGGGAATATCGCTGCAAGCGGCTGATTTGGCGCATGCCCGAAAAAAGGACGATGAATCGATTACGGGATTTTTCTGAAATGAACAAGGATATTGCAACTGCGAAAAAAATTGCTTCAAAAGCAATGGAAAGCCCGGATTATCTCCGGCTCAGCCTTGCCGCGGCCATGACGCTGGGCTTGCGGCAGGGATTGTTTTATCGGGGGGCCAAACTGCACTGTATTAACCTTCTGCTGACGTATGCCTCGGGATGCGCCGCCCGCTGCGCCTATTGCGGGCTCTCGGGTATGCGTCCCGGTGAATACCGTGACAAGAGCTTCATCCGGGTAGACTGGCCGGCCTGTGAACTGGACGAGATCATTGAAAGAATATCGACCCGGCTTGAAAAGGTAAAACGGATCTGCATATCTCAAATCACCAACACCCGGAGCATTAAAGACACCCCTGCGATCTGCCGAAAATTGCGCCGGAGTTTCGATGTCCCTGTTTCCCTTCTCATTTCACCGACGATCGTCACACGCGAGGACCTTACAGATTTTAAAGCGGCCGGGGCGGACAAAATCGGCGTTGCCATAGACCTTGCCACGCCGGCCCTTTTTGATAAATACCGGGGAAAGGGCGTGGGCGGCCCGCATCGATACGATCGGTACCGGGAATGCCTGGCAGAGGCAATAGCAATTTTCGGCAGGAAAAATGCCGGCTCTCATTTTGTTGTGGGTATGGGGGAGACGGAAAAGGAAATGGCCGAAGCCATCCAGGGCGTCCAGGACATGGGGGGATGGACCCACCTTTTTTCCTTTTTTCCGGAGGCCGATTCCCAGATGTCGGATCATCCGCTCCCGGACATGGATCATTACCGGCGCATACAGCTGGCGCGCTATATGATTGATCAGGGCATGGTCCGCTGCGAGGCGTTTGCATATGATGAAAACGAACGTATTGTCGAATTTGGCCGGAGCGCAGCTGACGTAGATGCCATTATCAATACGGGCGAACCGTTCCGAACCAGCGGATGTGCCGGATATGATGGAGAAGTCGCCTGCACCCGCCCCTTTGCCAATTCAAGGCCTGGTCCGGACATGCGCAACTTTCCCTTCAAGCCGGAAGCTTCGGATATCGCCCGTATCCGGATGCAGATGGGCCTGCCGTATGAGCCGCCGGAAGGGTGTTGGGAAGATGACGATTGATGAGGCGAAGCCCGAGACACCCCTGGCGCATTGTATACTGGTTTTGGGAGACGCCCGAAACCCTGCGCGATCTTATCAAGGCGGCCGGCTACAAGTGTACACTGCTGCGCGACCTTCCCTGTGCAGCGCTCCGGCGGGACAATCCG
>JAWOAV010000001.1:0-7734 GCA_046498365.1 Desulfosalsimonadaceae bacterium | reverse complement strand
ATACTTCAGACTCGGTGATGTGGCAACTTAGCTTCCCTATGCCGGAAAAAGAGGCTAAGGCATTAAGTGCGAAGGGAGCTCAGGCACTTAAGGAAGAAGCCTGTCGCAGAACGCAGTGGCACGATCCCATTCCCCAGATTTTAGCGGCGACCCTGGCAGCTCAGGTTTCCGGCTACCCTGTATATGACCGGGAATTACCCAGGCGTGAATTGTTGGAGAAGGGCGGGCCGGTAACCCTGATTGGAGATGCGGCTCGCCCAAACAGGCCGATGCCGTCGGGATAGACCATGATAAATCCTTCTTTATCAGCCAGCGCAGAAAATCCGGAAAAGCGCTCCATTTTCCGGCCGGAACTGAAGGCGCCGTGCAGGGCAAGAACCAGCGGCACCGGCTTTTCATTGGCGTATCCTTCGGGGATGTGAAGGCGGTAGGTGCGATTGTCGCCGCCTACGGTAAGGCGTCCGTTAAGGGCTTCCGGTGCTGCCAACGCCGTTTTGGGCAGATAAGATTTGCAGCCTGTAAGGCCGGCCAGGCAGATGATGCAAATAAAAAGGAGCATAGAATTGGAGCGGCTCGACATGTTTTTCTCCATGCCTCAGGGGCTTGTGCAATGTCTTTTATTATTGGCGGTGTATCCCTGATTTGTTCTTACCAGATTGTTTGACGGAATACAATTCTGCCGGGCAGGTCCATTGTGCGGGCAAAACAAAAAAAGGCGGGCAGGTATATTTTTTCACGCATAATGGTAGACGTTGTACTCGGTTTTTTCCCCCAGTATCGTGTCCAGGTGGGTTTGTATTTCCTTTCGCTGTGGGCTTTTCTCCCAGGCTTTCCAGTCGTCTATGGATCGCCATGTGCTGATGACGACATGGTCATTGGGGTCGTCAAAATTTCGGAGTGTTTCCCCGGAAATATAGCCGTCCTGGCTCATTGCTCCCTCCCTGAGCCGTAGGAAAAGGGGGTAGGCTTCATCCCTTGCCTCTTTGGTGACGTTTCTGCGGATAATGATTTTAACGGCCATGCCATTGCCTCCATTGCTTCAAAATCAGTACGATTGCCCGATTGCGGAAAATTTGCCGCCGCCGGCATGAACCGGTGCGGAATAAAGCGATGGTGCCAATACTACTATAATAATAACGGGTTCGCATGGGATGTCAAAAAGCCTCTCGTCATTTTTGCATTTCGATCTGGGAGGCAACCATGCCGCAAAGCATCAACGCGCACCCGGCCCAGCCCCGCGCGGGCAGGGTCTCGCCCAGGATTACCAGGCCTGCCATCACGGCGAAAACGGTTTCCAGGCTCAGGATGATGGCGGCATGGGCAGGGGGCGCTTTTCGCTGGGCCACGACCTGGAGGGTGAAGCCTACCCCCACGGAGAGCAGTCCGCCGTAGAGGATCGGCGCGGCCGCCCCTTTTACGGCGGCCCAAGTCAGCGTTTCCACGAATATGCCGATGAGAAGGCTAATGCCGGAGCAGACCCAGAACTGCATGACAGCCAGTCGCAGCACGTCCACGCGAGGCGCCAGCCAGCCGATGACCAGCACATGCAGGGCGTACATCAGGGCGCAGATAATGACGAGGGTATCCCCGACGCCAAGGGAGAATCCTTCCTCTACGGTCAGCAGGTAAAGCCCGCTGACCGCAAGAATTGCCCCCGCCCATACGCCTTTGCCGGGCCGCAAGCCCCATATCAGACCGAACAGGGGAACGATGACCACGTAAAGCCCGGTAATGAAACCCGCTTTTCCGGCGGTGGTATAGATGATCCCGATCTGCTGGAGGATGCTCCCGCCGAAAAGAAAGCCGCCCGCCAGCAAACCGGACAGCAAAAGCGAGGGGCCGGTGCGCTGTTGGAGGACAAACGGCCGCGATCGGCTTAAAAACAGCATTAACGGGGTTAAAAACAGTGCGCCCAGGGCGAAACGGATGCCGGTGTACATGAAGGGACCGATATGGTCCATGCCGATTTTCTGGGCCACGAATGCGGACCCCCAGATCATTGCCGTGAAAAGCAGCAGAATATCGCCCTTGAGGTGCGCGCGCTTGGACATTATCCGGTAATTTCCATTCGAAGATAGGCGTTCATGCGGGTTTCAATACGTCTGAACACCCAGAGCACGCCGTACACCACGATGATATAAAGGACCGCGGCGAAGATGTAGATTTCGTAGAAGGCGAAGCTGCGTGCGGCGATTTCACGGGCCACGCCCGTGAGGTCCATGACGGTGATGATGGAGACAAGGGAGGATGCCTGCAGCAGGAAGATAACCTCGTTGGTGTAGGCGGGCCAGGCGATGCGGATGGCCCTGGGGATGATGATCCTTCGGTAGAGGCGCATGCCGGACATGCCGCAGGCCCGGGCGGCCTCGATTTCGCCGGCAGGCACGCCCTGGATGCCCCCCCGGAATATTTCCGTGGAATAGGCGGCGGTGTTAAGGGTCAGAGCGAGTACGGCACAGAACCATGCGCTCTGGAACAGGCTCCAGAGGCCCACCGAGTGCAGGAAAACCTGGAACTGACCGCTGCCGTAGTAAATGAGAAATATCTGGACCAGAAGGGGCGTGCCCCTGAAGTAAAAGGTAAAGGCATATACGGGCAAAGAAAGAATGCGCCGGCCGGATACGCGAATGACGGCCAGGGGAATGGCCATGCAGAAGCCGATGAATACGCTCAATGCGGTAATCTGTATGGTTACGAAGGTGCCGTGCAACAATCGGGGCAGGCTTTCAATGATAATGTCCATGGTCCGCTTATGCCCTCCTTACGCCCCGGCTGGTTCTTTTTTCGGCCCACTGCTGCACGATGTTGGATATGATCGTAATCGCGAGGTAGATGAGGGATGCCGCTAAAAAGAAGGTAAATGGCATTCGCGTGTTTTTTGCCGCGATATCCGCGCTGCGCATGAGTTCCGGGAGCTGGATTACGGAAATCAGAGCGGTTGCCTTGATCAGGACCATCCAGACGTTTCCCAAACCGGGCAGTGCGTAGCGCATCATCTGGGGCAGGGTGATCCGCCGGAAGGTCAAGGCGCCGGACATGCCGCAGGCCCGGGCGGCCTCGATCTGTCCCCGGGGTACGGCAAGATAGGCCCCCCGGAACACCTCGGTGGAAAAGGCCCCGTATATGAAACCGATCGTGGCCGTTCCGGATATAAACGGATCGAGCGCCACGTAAACCGGGGAGCCGGAGGCGGCCGAGATGTCCTGGATCAGGGTGGGCACCCCGTAGTAGACCAGAAGAATCAGGACGAGTTCCGGAATTCCCCGGACAACGGTGGTGTAGGTGGTAACCAGAAACCGCACCACGGGGGATTTGGACAATTGGCCCAACACGCCGACCAGCCCCAGCCCGATGGCGATAACCATCGAGCAGACGCCGACGTAAATCGTGAGCTTCGCTCCCTGGAGCAACAGCGGGCCGTATCCCTGGAGGTCAAACAAGGGCTCCCCTTTTTGTCAAATCGAAATATGGCGTCCCCGCGGAGGCGTTTCCGCAGGGGCCGCCATATTGATTCTACTTGCGATGATTATTCGTCGCCATACACGTCGAAATCGAAATACTTGTCGTTGATTTCCTTGTAGGTGCCGTCCCGGCGAATCTGGATGATTGCCTTGTTGAACTTTTCGCGCAGTTCGTCTTCCCCTTTGCGCAGGGCGATGCCGATGCCCTCGCCGAACCACTCCTCATCGGTGTAGCTGGGGCCGACGAATTCGTAATCCGCGCCGGGTTCGGTTTCGAGAAACCCGTTCTGCAGGACCACGGCATCCGCAAAGAGCAGGTCAAGGCGATCTGATACGATATCCATGTTGGCTTCTTCCTGGGTGTCATACGACCGTATGGTCAGTATGTCCGAGAAATTGTCGTTGATAAAGTTGGCGGAAACCGTCGCCCTTTGGACGCCCACGGTCTTTCCGCGGAGGTCTTTCTCGGTAATTTCAATATCTTCATCCTTGTGCTTCACAAACCGTGCGGGCGTCTGGTAGTATTTTTTGGTAAAGTCCACCCTTTCCTTGCGTTCTTCCGTAATGCTCATGGAAGCGATGATAGCGTCGTATTTTCTGGCCAGAAGGGCCGGGATCATGCCGTCCCAGCTCTGGGTAACGAAGGTGCATTCCATGTCGGCCGCCTCGCACAGAGCCTCGGCGATTTCTATATCGAAGCCCTGCAGGTTGCCGTCCTTGTCAATGTAGTTAAACGGGGGGTAGGCACCTTCGGTGCCGATTCGGACCACGTTTTCGGCATGTGCGCCGGTGCTCAGAAAAAACAGGGCAAGGATAATGGCTGCGGTGATTTTTAAAATGTGTCTCATGTTTCCTCCAGAAGGTTGGGGTTAACGACTGCTTGTTTGCGGGTTTTTTATCAGAAAAAGCGTGATAAGAATTGGCGGCAGCGCTCGGATTTCGGATCGGTGAAAATATAGTCCGGCGCCCCCTCGTCCTCGATAATGCCGTTGTGCAAAAAAAGGACATGGTTGGACACGTCTTTGGCAAAACCCATCTCATGGGTGGCCATGATCATGGTCCGCCCTTCTTTTGCGAGATTCTGCATGACGAGCAGCACTTCGCCGACCAGTTCCGGATCGAGCGCCGAGGTCGGCTCGTCAAAAAGGAGCACTTCGGGCTCCATGGCAAGGGCCCGTGCGATGGCGGCCCGCTGTTTTTGCCCGCCGGAAAGCTGGGCGGGATAATAGTGGGATCGATCGGCGATGCCGACCTTTTCCAAATAGGCCATCCCTTTTTCCCTGGATTCCTTTTTGGGCCTTTTCAGCACGTGCACCGGGGCCTCGATGACGTTGTCCAGCACGGTCATGTGAGACCAGAGGTTGAAATGCTGGAAGACCATGCCCAATTTTGTGCGGATGCGGTCCACCTGCCGGCTGTCTTCCGGTACGGTCTCCCCTTTCCGGTTTCGGGCAAGGCGTATATGCTCCTCGCCTACGTAAATTTCTCCGGAAGTGGGGATTTCCAGCAGGTTGATGCATCTCAGGAGGGTGCTTTTCCCCGATCCGGAAGATCCGATCATGGCAATCACATCCCCCTCGTGCGCTGCAAGGGATACCCCTTTCAACACCTCGAGCGGGCCGAAGTTTTTGTGCAGGTTTTCAATGACGACGGCGCGCCGGCCGTTTTCATATCCGGAAAGTTGATCCACGGTCACAAGGCCCCTGGTGCGATTTTCATGGCAAAATGGAAAATATATCGGTATGTAAACCCGTAAACCCTTACATAGACGCCTAAACCTATAAAAACCGGTTTGTAGTGTCAAGAAGAAATAATGCACCGGGGATTCGGGGAAAGGCTTTGGGGAAAAGAAGCTTGCCAATGCCCCTTCTGATTTATTACCATGACATTCGGCTGACAGCAAGGACAACGGTTTACCGGCAGAAAAACCTTTCCCGGCCAACAGGTCTTGATCTGAAAAACGTTTGAGAAAAAGGGAGCAGCCATGGGGGGTCCATACTGGATAAAAACGCTGATAAACAAGACATTTTCCGGACGGTTTTTTCTGTCGGGGCTCACCCGGCACCCCCGTGTGGGGCGCATGGTCGACAAGATGCTCTTCGAGGGGGATGAGATTTTTTATCTGCCGACGGACCGGGTGATTGCCATCAGTGAAACCGTTGACCCGTCGACGGTTCAGACCACGGCCGTGCCGTCCATGGTGCTGGAGCATTTCATACGGGAGGCGGATTTCCGCTGGATCATGGATTTTTGCATCTGCCGGGATTCGGCCGGGTGCAAGGATTATCCGGTGGAACTGGGATGCCTGTTTTTGGGGGAAGCCGCCCGGGGGATCAACCCGAAATTCGGCCGCCCGGTGGGGGAGGCCGAGGCCCTGGCACATGTTGCCCGGTGCCGGGATGCCGGGCTGGTGCACCTCGTCGGGCGCAACAAGCTTGATACAGTATGGCTCAATATTGGTCCTTCCCACCGGCTTTTGACCATTTGCAGCTGCTGCCCCTGCTGCTGTCTGTGGAAAGTGCTGCCGGTCATCGACAAGCGGATCAGCCAAAAAGTCACCCGTATGCCGGGGGTTCGCATCACCGTTACGGATGCCTGTGTGGGTTGCGGCGTCTGCACCCGGGGTATATGCTTTGTGGAAGCCATACGACTGGATGGCAAACAGGCGGTCATTGACGATGATCGGTGCCGCGGATGCGGTCGGTGCGCCGATGCCTGCCCGAACAACGCGATTTGGGTGGAAATCGACCGGACGGATTACATCGAAGCTGCGATTGCGCGGATTTCCGGTGTGGTGGATGTGTCCGGGCCGGGGGGGAGCGGGTGAAAAAAACAGGGGAAATGATCCGGGCGAACAGGAAAAATCGGTACCCCGCGTTTGACGGCGGTCGCAACCTTCCCCAGGCGCTGCTGCTGGCCGGCGTCTTCGGCATGGGGCTTTGGCTGTCGGGGCTTGCCGGGGGGTGGGGGATCGCTTCGTATCTTTTGCTGTGGGTGGTCTCCTATCCGGTGATATATGCCGGCACCTGCCGGTATTGCACCTATTACGGCCAAAAATGCCCTGTTCCCCTGGAGGGCGCCTGGGTGCACCGGTTTTTCCCCCCCGGCGGCACGCCGTTTGGGCGCCCCCAACTGCTTTGGGCCCTGGCGGCGTACTTTTTGCGCGTCATCGTACCGGTCATTGTCGTTTTCAGCCGTGGCGCATACCTTTCGGGCCTGGCCTATGCACTCCTTTTCGCCGCCTTCTGGATCGTTCACCTGCGCATCGCCGGCTGCCCCAACTGCATCAATGAAGACTGCCCGCTGAATCCGGGTGGATCTTCTTCCTGAACGCGGCCTTCCTTATCTCCTGTTTTCAACATTTCCATATCCTGTACAAAACTTTACATTGACATTTACATTTCTTTCGTATATTTTTCATGCAGCAATGGAAAAGCGCTCGCAGCAGCCGCAGCGGAGTGGAAAAAATACTTCGCGGAACGGTCGTTGCCGCATACGGGAGATAAAGAATGAGAAACAAGATCATGCAGCCGCAACTAACCCCCAAGCAGCAGCGTCTCCTGGAATATCTCCGGGAGCGCATCGAAACATCCGGAACGGCGCCGTCGCTGCGGGAAGCTGCGCGGGATCTCGGCGTCAGTCATACAGCCGTGGCGCAGACCCTTGCCATCCTCTCGCAAAAGGGTCTCATCCGGCGGGAAGGGCGATACGGAAGACATATTTACCTTGTGGGCAGGCACCATCGGACGGACGGCGTCCATCGTTGGCGGAAAGTTCCTGTGATCGGCCGGATCACTGCGGGGCTTCCCATGTATGCCCAGCAGGAGTGGGCGGACAGCATCGTGGTCGACGCGGGGTTCTACCAGGGGGAAAACCTGTTTGCCCTTTCTGTTGAGGGGGATTCCATGACCGGCGCCGGTATTTTTCATGGGGATCTGGCCATATGCGAACCGCGGCAGTACGCTGAAAACGGGGAAATCGTGGTGGCGCTCATACGGGAGGAAGAGGCTACCGTCAAGCGGTTTTTCCTCCGCGCCGGCCACATCCTGCTTATGCCGGAAAATCCGGCATATGAGCCGGTGCGCTACGGGTTCGGCGAGATCCTGGTCCAGGGGAAAGTGGTGGGGATCCAGCGCGGCCCGGAAGTGATGCAGCGGTTGTCGCGGTGAAACGGAAAATACCGTGAATGCCTTTCCATCTGGAAAACCAGACCACCCGCGGACGGTGGTGCATCTGAACATCGCGGATTTTGCCGTGGCCGTTGAACGGCAGG
>JAWOAV010000186.1:0-10689 GCA_046498365.1 Desulfosalsimonadaceae bacterium | reverse complement strand
TCCAGCTCGGGGAGACCCTTACGGAAGGCCTGGGCGCGGGCGCTGACCCGGTGACGGGCAGGGAGGCCGCGCTCGAATCGGCCGACGTGATCCGGGAAGCCCTTGCGGACAGTCACATGGTTTTCATCGCCGCGGGGCTGGGCGGGGGTACCGGCACCGGGGCTGCGCCGGTTGTGGCGGAAATATGCAAGGAACTGGGCGCGTTGACGGTTGCCGTCGTTACCCGGCCGTTCAAATTCGAGGCCCGCAAAAGGAGCAAGCAGGCCGAAGACGGCATCGCCCATCTCAAAAAATTTGCGGACACTGTTATTACCATTCCCAACGACCGCTTGCGCGGTCTTGCAAAAAAGAACGCCACCCTCATCGACATGTTTAAAATGGCGGATGAAATTCTCCATCACTCCGTGAAGGGGATCACGGATTTGATCATGAATCCCGGCTTGATCAACCTTGATTTTGCGGACGTCAAAACGATCATGTCCAAGTCGGGCATGGCGATCATGGGCATCGGGGTCGCGAGCGGCGACAACCGAGCCATAGAGGCGGCGGAAAAAGCCATATCGCACCCGCTTCTCGAGGACAATTCCATCGGCGGGGCAAAGGGGGTTCTTATGAACATCTCCTGCAGTTCCGAGTTGACCATGGAGGAGGCCATAGAGGCTTCGGAGCGGATATATAACGAAATCGGCGATGATGATGTGGAAATTATCTGGGGTACCACCATGGACGACAGCATCGGCGATGAAATGCGAATCACCGTGATCGCCACGGGCATCGGGGAGGTCGAACTGAAAACGAAGAGCCCCCATGTCGGGAGAAAACCGGTCAGGGAATTTCAGGACGTCACCCGCGGCGTGGTCCGTGATTACACTCCGGAAGACAGGGAATATGAAAGCCGGCTCGATCAGCCGACCTATTACCGGGTAAAAAAGAACAACGACGAAAGCAGGAAGGCAAGCGAGGAAAACTACGCCATGAAAAGAGCCAGCAGCGGCTATGACGAGATCGACATGGACGTGCTCGATGTGCCGACCTTTTTACGGCGAAAGGCCGATTAGCAGGAGGAATTCCTGTAAATCGATAAAAATCCATCCTCCGTAAGTTTTTTTCGGGATAACGGCTGTAAGGCGGGAGGGTTTTGCCGGGGGGCAAGACAAGGTACTCGTTTCCGGGTTACCTGTTCGGTTGTTGTTGATTTTTCCCGCCTTCCCTTTTCCCTGCATGAACGGGATCGATATGTGGACGTCATCGATCCCGTTCATGCCCTATACAAGCAAGCATCGCACCGTGAAACCCCAAGCCCCAGCAAAAGCGATAGCCTCTTCCGGACATATACTTCCGACCCTGAAGTTCTATGCACAGCGGATGCATGCCGATGAAGAAATCCCCCGATCCTCGTGCTGTCCCTTGATGCCTTCGAGTCCGTTCCGACCGGTGGGAGGCAATGAAAATTCCTTGACAAAATTCTTCACGAATAATAAGGAAAATAGTTTAATTTTGGTTTTTTTGGGTTCGATCACCCTGGCCGCCATCAAGAATTGCGGCGGGGGCGTCAAACCCTTTCGCCGGTAGATGTCAGTTGCGGTTTTTCATATGCCGATGCCACGATAAAAAAAGTCAGCCCCTTGAAAGGAACGAATGGAAAATGCCTGACAAGAAGAGTTTGAAAATTGCCTATGCCGTTGCCGGGATATGCATTGTGGTTGCCGTTATTGCATATGCGGCGGCATCCTCGCCCACTGCGGGGGAAGCGCCGGTGCGTGTCCATTTTAAAGCAACCGGCACGGAAAACGTGCTTTTCGGCCACACGGTCCACATGGAAGACTATGGAAATTCCTGTACGGACTGCCACCACGAATTCGCAGATACCATCGGGAAAATGGAATCTTCCTGCGGTACCTGCCATGAAAGCGGTGTGCTGGGCCAACCGGCGTTCGGCGAAGAAGGCCTTTTCGACCATGAAGGGCACGAATACGACTACGGCCTGTCCTGCATGGACTGCCACCACGAGATGGATGATTTCGGCATGGATCCCGGGCAGTGCAGCGAATGCCACGCCTCTGCGGAAGAGATGGCCGAGGTCGCCCATGCCACATGCATCGACTGCCACAATGAAATGGGTGGACCGGTGGAAGAGGACTGCAATTCCTGCCACGTGCCGCGGGGCAGGACCGATGCATTCCATGAACAATGCATGGAGTGCCATGAACGCGAAGGCAAGGGGCCGATCGAAGCGGATTGCGAAGGCTGCCACGGATTTTAGCGCGAAGTGGCCCATGGGATATCCGCAAGCTCGATTTTGTGGTTAATCAGTTTATTCATATAAAGGTAGATCAATGATTAATAGCTCAATTTTCGGAATCGTTCCCCCGAAGCTAACGTATGATGCAATTGATGCGGAGCCGCCAAAACCGATTTCCGTCATCCCCAAGGAAAAAGTGACATTGTTCATCGCGGAACCCCTGGAAAAGGGATCAAACCTGTTGATCCAGGCAGGGGACCCCGTAAAGGCCGGGGAAAAACTGAAATTGCTTCCGGGTTCCGTCGCCTATGCGATCTCCCCCGTGGCCGGCACCGTTGATTCGGTCTCCCCGTTTACCGGCATTATGGGAAAACAGTTGACGGCGGTGGTGATCAAAACCGAAAGCGGGGGCGAGGATCCGCAAACTGACGAAACATTCGCAGATGCGGCAAAAAACCCCGGGCTTGAAACCGCGCTGGATTTTCTTGCCGGCCTTCCCGGCGCCCCTGATTTTTCAGCGCTTGCCCGAAAAGACGACCCGGTGAAGACAGTCCTGATCATGGGAGCAGACAACGACCTGATGACGATCACCAATCAGTTCGTGGTCAAAACCGATTCAGGCGCCATCCGGAATGGCGTGGATATATTGAGAAAAATGACCGGCAGTCGGAATGTCAACATTGCCATGGCCGTTCCCGCAAACCTGGTGCAGGCCGCCGGGGCGGCCGGGGTCAGTGTAAAAGGGGTTTCGAATCTTTACCCGCAGGCGCATCCGGAAATGGTCGCCTTTGATTTCATGGGGAAAGACGCCGCCGGCAGCAAGGGCGACATGGCGTTTTTCTCGGCGGAAGCCGTTTCGAAACTCGGCCATGCATTTGCCGATAGAAAAATTCCCTTCGAAAAAATCATTACCTTTATCGGAAAGGACGGCGCCAAAAAGATCGTTTCCGCCCCTGTGGGGACCCATGTACGGGATATTTTGGAAAAAGTGGGCGCATCCGTAAAGGACGGTGACCGGATTGTTTTCGGCGGCCCCATGACAGGGGTGTCCGTTTATTCCATCGATCATCCCGTAGAGCCGGATACAGACGCCATTATCGTTCAGGACAAAAATCAAATTATCGCCAGCGAGGATTTGGCATGCATCAATTGCGGGCAGTGCGTCCGTGTATGCCCGACCCATGTGCCGGTCAACGAACTGATCCGGTACCTGGACGCCGGGGAATATGAACAGGCTGCGGAACGCGCCGATCTGGATGCATGCATCGAATGCGGATATTGCACATATGTCTGTGAATCGCGGATTCCGATTTTTCAGCACATCAGACTGGCCAAACATGCACTCGAACGCATGAAAGCTGCGGAGGAAAATAATGTCTAATCGGATGCAATTAACGGTTTCCCATGCGCCATTCTGGCATACCGGAAGCAGTGCCTCAGTAAAGTATTATCATATCATGGCAGCGGCGATGATAGCGGTTATCGCAGGCCTGGTGCAATACGGAATCCCCGCATTGGCCGTAATCGCCCTGTCCGTCGGCAGCGCCATGATATGGGAGTCCATTTTCAACTACCTCGCGAAGCGGCCGAATACGATTCACGACGGCAATGCCGCCCTGATCGGACTGCTTTTCGCCATGCTGCTTCCGGCGGTCACGCCCTGGTGGGTCGTCATAACGGGTACATTCGTGGCGATCGTCATCGGAAAGCAGATATACGGCGGACTCGGTGCAAATCCGTTTAACCCGGTGGTTGTTGCCTACGCCATCCTGATCCTGTCGTGGCCCATTTTTCTCGACTACAATGCCGCCCTGGTGGATTACGCATTTTCATTCGACCCGGCCTATCCCATGGCGGCGGCCAAGTTCCAGGGCGTTGCTGCGGTGGAGAATTTTTCTATCACTGATCTGCTCATGGGACGCCAGACCGCCGGAATCGGAACGGGGTTCGGTATCGGGCTGATTGTCGGGGGGGTATATCTCATCGTAAGGGGCTTTATCCGCTGGGAAATTGCCGTTTCTTTTCTGGCGGGCATCTTCGTGACCGCGCTGCTTTTCAATCTCAAAAACCCCGAGGTCTATGCCGGCCCCGCTTTTCACGTTTTTACCGGCATGTCCCTGATCGGTGCCTTTTTCCTCGCAACGGAAGACTCCTCGTCCCCTGTGAATTTTTTTCCAATGCTCATCTATGGCGCGCTCGGCGGCTTTTTAACCGTTTTGATACGAAATATCGGGGTCCACGTGGACGGGGTCATTTTTGCACTGCTCATCATAAGCCTGGTAAATCCGATTGTCGATAAAATCCGGCCCAAAGCCAAAAGAAGGGTTACGAACTATGCGTGAAATGGTAAAGATGGTGATCACCTTAACGATCCTTGCAGCGTTTTCAGGGGGGTTGCTGGCAGCGGTAAAAACGTCCACCTCGGATCGAATCGAGCAGGCAGTGCTTGAATATGTGCAGGGCCCCGCGATTCTATCCATCATGTCGGAGGTTTCCAACGATCCGCTTGCAGACCGTTTTACCCTGGAAATCGACGGAGAGCAAGTCGATTTCTTTGTGGGCAAGAAAAACGGCGTACCGGAAGTGGTTGCGTTTGAAACCAAGGCCTCCGGCTATGGCGGCGATATCGGCGTGATGGTGGGGGTCAATATCGACTCCGGCGAGATCTATGGTATCGACGTTACCACCCACAGTGAAACACCGGGCGTCGGTTCACGGGCGGAAACCGATATCCGTTTCAAAACCTCCTTTGAGGGGATTCCGGTAGCCGATGAAGAAAAAATACAAATCGGGGACGACGGCGGTGATATCGCCGCCATCGGCGGTGCAACCGTTACCTCGCGGGCCGTGTCCCTGGCGGTTCGCCGCGCCGGCAATATTTTCGAGCAGCATAAATCCGAAATCAAAAAAGAGGTCGACACCTTTTCCGGTTAGGAGTTAACAGATCATGGCAAAGACGATTGCACAGGAATTTAAAAAAGGCTTATGGGACGAAATTCCGCCCTTTCGGCTGGTTCTGGGATTGTGCCCGACCCTGGCGGTGACCACGTCCGCTGAAAACGGCATCGGAATGGGGTTGGCAACGACATTCGTGCTGGTATGTTCCAACATGCTCGTATCAATTCTTCGCGGCGTGATTCCGCCGAAAATCAGGGTGCCCTGCTTCATCATCATCATAGCGACCTTTGTCATCATGGTGGAGTTGCTGATGCAGGCATTTGCATACGGGCTGTTCCTGAACCTCGGCATATTCATTCCTTTGATTGTTGTTAACTGTATTGTGCTTGGCCGTGCAGAAGCTTTTGCTTCAAAGAACAAGCTGCTGCCGTCGCTTGCAGATGGTCTTGGCATAGGAATTGGATTTACGCTGTCATTGTCCGTACTCGGAACCATTCGAGAGTCGCTGGGAAATGGCACGATTTTCGGCAACGCGGTGTTCGGTCCGAATTTTCAGCCCTTCGAGTTCATGATCCAGGCCCCCGGCGCATTCATGGCGTTAGGCCTCCTTTTGTGCATCATGAACATCCTTGGCAAAAAATAACAGTGCTTCGAATATAAATAGAGTATCTGCGCAAACAGCAGGAGACGATCGATGGGCGATTTTACAGTTCTGATCATTAGCAGCATATTTATCAACAATATTATCCTGGCCCAGTACCTCGGCGCATGCCCCTTTGTGGGGACGTCCAAGAAAATGGAGACCGCCGTGGGCATGGCAGGGGCCGTCGTTTTCGTATTGACAATGGCCGGGATGATTACCTGGATCATCAACACCTACTTCCTCGTCCAGCTCAACATTGAGTTTTTACGGACAATCGCGTTTATCATGGTGATCGCCTCTTTGGTCCAGTTCGTCGAGATGTTTCTTAAAAAGAGCATCCCCGCGCTGTACGCCGGGCTTGGCATTTTTCTGCCGCTAATTACCACCAACTGCGCGGTCATGGGGGTCTGCCTGCTCAATGTGCAGGACGAGCTTACCTTTTTAAAGGCAATCGTCACCTCTGCGGCATACGCCGCGGGTTTCGGTGTTGCGCTCATCCTTTTCGCCGGTGTACGGGAACGCATCAATCTCGGACGGGTTCCCAGCCCGCTTCGGGATACCTCGATCGGTCTTATCACCGCCGGAATGCTGGCGATGGCGTTTATCGGGTTCAGGGGGATGGTGTAAGAAGGCAGAATGTTATTAAAACCCATCTCAACATTCGGATTTCGGTTCAAGATCGCGGATGCGTCTTGTTTCAAACCGCAGACAACTGCGCGTATTTCGGGGATTTGAAATAAGACGCCAACAAAGATATTGGGGATATTGGGCCGAAAGATAATTTTAAGATGGGTTCTATTATCGATTTCCGGATAATTTCATACATAAGGGGTTTGACGTGCTCGCATCGATTCTGTTCACACTCGGACTCGGGGGCGCCTGCGGTATTGTCCTGAGTTTTGCTTCAAAGGTATTTTACGTATACGAAGATCCGCGCATTGCCGAGGTGGAAAACCTCCTGGCCGGCGCCAATTGCGGTGGTTGCGGCTACCCCGGCTGTTCCGGGGCCGCCGAGGCGGTCGTTGCGGGGAAAGCGCCGCCGTCTGTATGCATACTTGTCGGTCCGGAAAATGTTGCGGCCATCGCTGAAATCGTCGGCGGGGAAGCCGGAACCGCGGAAGCTCTGAAATCCTACAACGAATGCATGGGCGGATCGCGCGCCACCGACCGTTTCATCTACCAGGGCGTCAACAAATGCAGCGCTGTTGCCTCCCTGTACGGCGGCAAGCGGGACTGCACCATCGGCTGCCTGGGATACGGCGACTGCGTCCGCGCCTGCAAATTCAATGCGCTTGCAATCGGTGCGGAAGGCTATCCGGTTGTGGACTATGAACGCTGCGTCGGGTGCGGCGCGTGCCAGGCAGTGTGCCCCAAGACCATTATCGAGGTCTCCCCCATGTCAGCCCGCCTCATGCATCTCAATCAGGAAGACGATGCGCTCGCACCATGCCAGCAGACATGCCCTGCGGAAATCGACATTCCCCGCTACATCGATCATATTCGGAAAGGCGAATACGAGGCTGCCGTCAATACCATCCGGGAGAGAAACCCCCTGTTGCTGACCTGCGGTCGGGTATGCCCCCATCCCTGCGAGACGATGTGCCGGCGCGCCATTGAAGATGAACCCGTTTCCATCAACCAGCTGAAGCGTTTTGTGGCTGATATCGAAATGAATTCCGGCAAGCGCTACCCCATCCCCTGCGCCCCGGATACGGGCAAACGCGTGGCCATCATCGGCGGCGGCCCGGCAGGTTTGACCGCGGCCTATTTTCTCCGCAGACTGGGGCACCACCCGACCATTTTCGAAGCCATGCCCAAACTCGGCGGCATGATCCGCTACGGCATTCCGGAGTACAGGCTGCCCAAGAAGGTGCTGGATTGGGAGATTCAAGGCATACTGAACCTGGGCGTCGAACATCATGTAAACGCGGAGATGGGCTTTGACTTCGACATGGGCTCCCTGATCGGTGCGGGGTTCGACGCCGTATTTTTCGGCGTCGGGGCCTGGAACGACTACAATCTCAACATCCCCGGCGAGGACCTCCTCGGCTGCTACACCGGCATCAACTTCCTGGCGAGGGTGGGGAAAAACGAACCGATCGATATCGGCAAGCGGGCTGCGGTCGTCGGGGGGGGCAACACCGCCATCGACTGCGCGCGCACCCTGGTTCGGATGGGCCTGGAAAAGGTCTATCTCGTATACCGCCGCACACGAAAGGAAATGCCCGCAAACGATGTCGAAATCGTAGCAGCGGATCATGAAGGGATCGAATTCATCTTTCTTGCCGCGCCCAACCGGGTGCTGGAAGACGAGGACGGGCGCGCCAGGGGGCTTGAATATCTCCGGATGGAGCTTGGCGAACCCGACGCCAGCGGCCGGCGCCGTCCGGTGCCCGTGGAGGGGTCCGAGACCGTTCTCGAGGTCGATACCATCATATCCGCCATCGGTCAAAATCCGAATCTTTCCTTCAAACAGCCGGGAACCCGTCTTGATCAGCTGGAAATTACCCGCTGGAACACCTTTGAGGTCAATCCGGAAACGTGCCAGACCAACGTGCCCTATATTTTTGCCGCCGGTGACTCCCAGACGGGACCGGCCACTGTGGTGGAAGCCATTGGCGGCGCCAGGCGGGCAGCGCGTGCCATGGACCAGTTTTTGCGCGGCAAGCCGGTGACAGGCGAGCCCAAGGCGCTGCTTTCGCAAAAAAAGATCACAGAATCGATTTTCGAAAGGGTGCCGGGCATAAAGCAGATCAAACGCACTGAAATGCCCGAGCTGCCTGTCAATGAGAGAATTACCTGTTTTGACGAAGTCGACCTGGTGATCAGCGAGGCGGATGCCATAAAGGAATCCAACCGCTGCCTGAATTGCTGCCGCCTCTGTTATGATCCGGATATTTCTGTTGACGGCAAGCAATCGGCGGCATGATTTTTAGTTGTAGGTTGTAGGTGGTAAGTTGTAAGTTGTAAGTTGTAAGTAAGGGCAAGGGCGAAAAACCCACAGATCGCTGCGTCCTGCATATTTCCTTCAAGCCGGGGTTCTGCCCTTACTTACAACTTGCAACTTACAACCTACAACTGACAACCGATACTCCCCCTGTAGTCCGCAGCGTACCATTTTCCGCGTTTTTTTACGAAATATCCCCACATTTGACGTCTTTCCCAACCATACACCTATACTCCAACCCGTAGATTAAAATACAGCCTTTGCCGTATATCCTTTGCCCCCCCGATTGGTTTATCTATAAGTCAAAACGGCAGACAGTGTGAACAACATCGTTTCCGTTCCGATTCGTACGTTCGCATTTTTCATTTTTTTCACCCGGACAGTATTGCATTTTGACGTATTTTGACCGTGCAGTACAATTTTATTGGGAGGGTACCATGTTTAATGATCCGTTGCACATGCCAGCCGGCGCCGACACCCGTAAGAGCAGAAATCCCCTGATGAACGAGGAAACGAAAAGTGGAAGGGGAAAAGCGACGGGGGACTCCGTAAAAAAAACCACTACCCGGATCCCCGCCGCCAGGCGCAAACCCAGAAAGCAGTATGACCCGGTGCAGCAGTACATGGCCGATATACGGACGCACCGTCTTGTTACCCGGGAAGAGGAGCGGTCCCTTGCACACCGGATACAATATTATGATGATACAGAGGCGTTCCATGAGCTGGTGAATGCAAATCTCCGGCTGGTTGTCAAGATTGCCCTGAAATTTCAGCGCTTCTGGAACCGAAACCTCCTTGACCTGATCCAGGAGGGAAATGTCGGGTTAATCCATGCGGTCCGGAAATACGATCCCGACCGGAATGTCAAATTTTCCTACTACGCCTCATTCTGGATCAAGGCCTATATCATGAAACACATCCAGGACAACTGGCGGATGGTAAAGGTCGTTACCACAGAGGGGCAGCGAAAACTGTTTTACCGGCTCAAGCAGGAGCGGAAAAAATTGAGCAGCCAGGGGATCGAGCCCAGCATGGCGGTTCTTTCTGAAAAATGCGGAGTCAAAGAGCAGGACATCGTCGAGATGGATCAGCGGCTGCAGAACTGGGACGTTTCCCTCGATGCGCCGCTCCGGGAAGACTCGGATACCGACCGGATCGACATGATCACTTTGGATGAGCGATCCCTTGAAGAACAATATTCCTACAAGGAAGCCGACGCCCTGATAAACAAAAAAGTCAATGAATTCCGCAAAACCATATGCAAAAGGGAGCGGGAAATCCTGGATCTTCGGATCTATTCGGAAACGCCCATGACCCTCCAGGCGCTGGGCGACCGGTTGAGCCTCTCCCGGGAAAGGGTCCGCCAGCTTGAAAAACACATTGTCGAAGAATTGAAGCACTACCTGGTCAATAAAATCCATGATTTCGACGCACTGTCTGTAACCTCAAGAATGGCGTCATAATCCGTCTATTTATACATAGTCAAAAGGGGGGGCACTTTTTTTGCCACCCCCTTTTTTATTCCCCTTTTGCCCTCTGTGAGGCCCCAGCGCAACCCCCTTCATGATCATTTCATTGAAATATTTCAAAAAAAGCACTTCTGCCGGTACAAGAATCTTTTACTTTTTTGCAAACTATTATATAATAAAAAAAAATTTCCGTGATGCCGTACTTTTTACGGAAATTTGAAATAAGGCGCCAACAAAGATATCGGTCTGAAAGACAATTGTGAGATCGGTTCTACAGGAACGGCGCATCAGGCAGAAGAGATTTTCCAGGAGGCAATCATCATTTCAAGCAGCCGATGGACGGGTATGGATGGAAAATAAACGAAAAGTGGTTATTGCCGAAGACCATCAACTGTTCCGGGAAGGCTTGAAGGCCATGCTCATGGCCCGGGAAGACCTGGAAGTGGTTGCCGAGGCCCCGGACGGCCTGGCCGCTATCGAGGTCGTCAAA
>JAWOAV010000183.1:0-43809 GCA_046498365.1 Desulfosalsimonadaceae bacterium | reverse complement strand
AGCACGGCCTTCAGTCGCTCCTCGAACTCACCACGGTATTTGGCTCCCGCAACCAGCGCATCGCTCGGGGAGATGTCCCGGAAGGGTTGAAGAACAAACGCCTGATAGAGCTGGACATGGGTGCGCTGGTTGCGGGAGCCAAATACCGTGGTGAGTTCGAGGAGCGACTGAAGCTGGCGGTGATTTCATATCCCGAATGTTCCTGGAGATCCATTTCCTGGATCCGGTCAATATCAGCCGGCGGAAAGGCCAGTGATAACGCCGGACGGATGCGGACCGGATGAGGCAGCTCTTTGTTCGCATCCGTCCGGCCCGCCTCGGTCCGCAGCAAGATTTTAAGAAGCCGCATTGCCTGAAAAAAACTGAAGGCACGGCTTTCCCTGAGAAGATCCGATTTCAGCATCGGACCGACGCCCGGGCCTGCTGTGGGTTCCTGTGGGGGCATAAAATGCGGCGCTCCATTTGTTGACGGCTTCATAAAAAGCCTTCTGATCAAGACTTTTTGCGATTCCATCATTTGTTGGTTTCACCAAAAGCGGGGACCTGCCGGAGCTATATCAGCGGGTGCAGCCCGACGCGCGCCGGCCATTGGTAAACATCCCCTTTCACGGCTTCGTTTATCGCCATGCGCGTATAGGTATTGATGGACGCATAGTTTCCGAAAAAAAAGTCCATTATGTTTCCAAAAAGATACAGATCGCCCGCCCCCACGAAATGGTCCTGCCGGATTTTCATTCGCACTTCCAGTCCGCGCATCATCACCCCGGCCACCATCCGGTTGGAAGGGGCGGCCTCAAGGGCTTCAATCCCGGCAATCCGTTTCCGGTTTGCAATGATGGATGTTTTGTCCCTGGTTTCTTCAAAAATATAGAGTTCCAGAAGCGTGCGCAGGTTTTCGGGCCGGGAAAGAGAGAGGTAGTTTAAGGACAAATGGGACAAAAAACGCCATAACAGGTTGCTCCCGATGGGCGGCAGCACATTGTTGGTCGGAACCGTAATGTTCGTAAAATCCACAAATTCGGGGGAACTGCTGGTGGGGTGGGAAATATCACCAATCTGCAGCCCTTCGGGGAGGCTGCCGTTGGTGCACTGTACCTTGACGGAAATGATTTCCGTCTGCGGCATATTGGCGGTATCCGGGTAGGCAAAGGAAAGCAGCACGTTGAATCCGCTTCCAATGGGCGAACGCCTTAACTTGGTATAATATACCGGTTGGTTCGCCTGTTTTGCGGAAAACAGCTCAAACGGCACGTAGGTTTTCTCCTTTGCGCTGCCCTGGACAAAACCGGCCACCCTGTCGACCGAATACACCTGGTAATGATTTACATTGCTGCCTGCGGGGCGAATCTCGTAATCGGTCTTTCGATGATCCAGGCGAAACGGATCGGCTTCATGGCTGAAAATGTTAATAACCGGTGTCGCCCCCAAAACAAAGTTGGCGGCTCTCACACGGCCGGGTGTAAACGGCGGATTCTCCAGGACGAAACGGATGGTGAAATCATTGCCTTCCCCCCGATTGATCCAGTTCTGCCAGCCGGTAAGATCCAGAAACAGAAATTTCTGCGGCAGAATGAAATATTCCTGCAAAATCCGGTAGGCTGGAAATGAGTTGGACGGATAGGGGAACAGGCTTTCCGTTTCCTGAAACCCCACCGGGCGCAGACAATCCGAAGGGAGAATCCGGTTTCTCCCTTTTTCCGAAGGAATCAATTCAATGTATTGCAAATGCTTCTGCAGCAAAAAAAACAGGTCTGCGGCAGCGGCATAATCACCCCCCATAAAAAACCTTACAAAACCGGGCTGCCAGTCCGAAAGCGGCGGCCCGTTAAGGCGCATCTTCAGGACAACGGCAGGCGGTTGTCCGGCAGGCGCCAGAAACCCGGCCTCCAGAACACGCAACGGATGGACAACGGTCTCGAAACAGGTCCGAAACAGGCAGGGGGTGGCGTCCACGGGAACGGAGGCAAGCTGGGCGCCTGCCGGCACGGTTATGGATTGTTTCAGGGTGGGCTTCGGCGAAAAGGCCACAATCGCAGCCGAAGGAACCGGGCGCAAATAGTGGGGCCATATCAATTGAACCAGTTCATGGATAATTTCGGGGAACTCATCGTCTAATTTCTCCCGCAGAAGCGCGGTTAAAAAGGCAACGCCCTCCAAAAGGCGCTCCACGTCCGGGTCGGTGGAAGACCCGCTCAGCATGGGGGCCACCGCTGGATGGGCCTTTGAAAATGCCTGCCCCAGGTCCCTCAGATGATCGAGCTCCTGTTGAAAATATCGGTGTAACAAATCATCTCCTGATCGTTATTTTCCCGTCCTGCCCCAATTGGCTTTCAAAAACGATTGCTTCCTCTGCGTTGTCAAATGCAAGACGGGCATGAATTTCAAAATTGAGCGACAAAAGGTCGTCTTCGATGGGGATATACCGAACCCGAACCGCCCGGAGGCGGGGTTCGTATTTTTGAATGGTCTGGCGGATCGATTTCTCGATCTCCCGGGGCGCCCCCGCCTGACTGTGCAGCACGTCATTAAAGTCGGGCAGGCCGTAATCCTCGGCGATCTGTACACCGCCCTGCCGTGTGTTCAGAACGTTCTGAAGATGGGCCATGACGGAATCGACGACCTTTTTCGGATCTTCGGTCATGCTTCGATCCGGCATCTTCGCCCGCATCCGGATCCGCTCAAGAAGGCGCGCCTCTCTCATTACGGGTACCCGTTTTTACCGTTGGTTACCATCCGATGCCGCCTCCGGCGTACCGGAGGCGCAACGAGCTGCAATTACTTACCATCAGCCGCCGGCCGTCCGCCAGTCATCCGAACCCTCGGTCCCACCCACCTCATGGGTCCAGGTAATCATCCGATAGGTAAAGGAGACATCTTCCAAATGCGTAAAATGGGACTGGGAGGGATCCTGACAATTGGGCATATAGGCGTGAATATTCGTGATAATGGCGTCTTCCAGGGCAATAGTAAAATAATGCTCCGGTTGGCCGGAAACACTTGTTCGATACCATTTAAGCTCGCACTGGGTGAGCCTTTCCCCGCTGGTCAGGGCGTAATAAAGCAGCGGGGAGGACTTGTCAAAAACCTTGGTGATAGTCAGGGGTCTGTGCACCCGCTGGCCGGTGGGCTGACCGGACTGCGGATCCGTCGGCACCGTAACGGTATGATCGAATGCTTCCACCAGGATCTGGTCTTCATGACCTTCCTGGTAAACATTGCCGACACTTTCTTCCGTAAATGCCCCTTGGGTAATCGGCCCCTGGGTTGCGCCTGTAATGGACAAATAGCATGGTGTTGGCATGATCTGATCTCCTTGTTCTTTCGTTGTTATGGATTGGTTTTACTCCTTGTCGAGCTTTCCAACCAAAGACAGCGTAAAATCAGCGCCCATGTATTTAAAATGCGGCCTGACTTTCAGGCCGACCCGGTACCAGCCGGGTTCACCCTCCACATCCTCTACCGTCACCTTCGCCTGCCGCAGCGGCCGGCGGCTTCTCACTGCGGCGCTTGGATTTTCCTGGTCTGCGACATACTGCCGAATCCATTCATTGAGTTCACGGTCCAGATCCATGCGCTCTTTCCATGTTCCGATATTTTCCCGCTGAATGACTTTCAGGTAGTGGGCTAGCCGGTTGATGACGAACATGTAGGGCAGTTGCAGGCCCAGCTTGTAGTTCAGCTCCGCTTCCTTGCCTTCCTTGCTGATGCCGAAAAATTTGGGCTTCTGGACGGAGTTGGCGGAAAAGAACGCCGCATTGTCGCTCCCTTTCCGCATGGTCAATCCGATAAACCCTTCTTCCGCCAACTCAAACTCCCGCCGCTCGGAAATCAGGACCTCCGTGGGAATTTTGGTCTGGACCGCTCCCATGGCTTCATACTGATGGAGCGGAAGGTCTTCCACCGCACCCCCCCCCATGGGGCCGATGATGTTGGCACACCACCGGTACTTGGCAAAACTGTCGGTCAGGCGGGAAGCGAAGGTGAATGCGGCATTCCCCCACAAATAATGGTCATGGCTGGAAGAGACATTTTCCTGGTAATTGAACGCTTTGACCGGCTGCGTATCCGGCCCGTAGGGAATGCGCAGCAGAAAACGCGGCAATGCAAGGGCCACATACCGGGCATCCTCGCTTTCCCTGAAAGACTGCCACTTGGTGTACTTGGGCCCTTCAAAGATGGATTTCAAATCCTTCAGCTGCGGGAGCTTCTGGAAATCATCGAGATCAAAAAACTCCGGGCCGGCCGCCGCGATAAAGGGGGCATGGGCCATGGCGCCCACGCTCGCGACGTACTGCAGCAGTTTTATATCCTCCGGGCCGGGGCCGAACTCGTAGTTGGCCACCATGGCAGCATACGGTTTGCCGCCGAACTGGCCGTACTCGGCCGTATAGACCGTCTTATAGAGCCCGGATTTCGGAATTTCGGGCGAATCTTCAAAATCTTCCAGCAAGTCCCCTTTGCTGACATTGAGCACTTCGATCTTGATATTTTCCCTGAAGTTGGTCTTATCCACCAGGTATTTCAGCGACCGCCATGCAGACTCCAGCTTCTGGAATTCCCTGCTGTGAAGGATGGCGTCCAACTGCAGACTCATCTTGTTGTCGATCTCGGCGATCATTTCGTCGACATCCGCCTTGGAAACCTTTTCCACCTTTTTCCCCGGTTCGATCAGCTGGCTGATCAGCGCTTCGATCCCTTTTTTGGCCAATCCGTAAGACTCGTCCCCGGGCTTCAGCTTGGTGGCCTGGACGATATCGTCAATCAGGGAGGTCGACTCCTGGGTTGTTTTCTCAATGCCTGCAGCATCCTGTGTTTGTTCTTCCGGCATACAAACCTCCTTATTTTTCTTCCACCCCGAGTTCTTTTAAAAGCTGTTCCCGGGCCGCATCATCCTTGACAAGCTCTTGAAGCTTCTTGCGAAATTCAGGCAGGTTGCTGAGCGGGCCCTTGAGGGTCGTCAGGGCGCCGCGCAACTCCAAAAGACGCTTCAGCTCGGGCGTTTTCCGGGCTATGGCTTCCGGTTCAAAATCCTTCATGGACTCGAAATTCAGTTCAACGTTCATCTCATCATCCGGCTCTCCGGAAATCTTGTTGGGAACGGTCATGGAAAGTTTGATATTCTGCTCCTTTAACACTTCGTTGAAATTGTCCTTGTCGATATTGACCGGTTCTCTTTCCTCCAGCATCCGGTCATCGGGACTTTGCGTAAAATCGCCCATTACCAGAAGCCGGAGCGGCAATTCGACTTCTTCTTTTGCATCACCGGTGGCTGGCCGGTACACGATATTGACCCTTTCCTTCGGCGCCACTGAAGATTCTTTTGCCATTTTTCACCCCCCTTTCTTGCATTGAATACATTATTACCGGTTTTTATCAATTACCGGCTGAGCCGGAGGGCTTCCGCCGGATCAAGTCGCGAAATCCGCTGCAGCACTTCATCCGCCCGATCGCCGGATCGATTGTCCGATATGGATTGGAAACCGGTCCATGCCAATACGAGCCCTTTCAAGGCCATATCCGGGTCCCACCGTTCCAAATGATATTTGTCAATATCCGCAATGATCTGATCAATGTGCGGAACCGCCACATGTTTATGCTTGGCGCCCAACAGGATCCGGCACAAGGCCATGCGCCACGAAAGCGCCGCCTTGCCGGATGAACTGCGCTGCAATTGCTCCTGGATCAGCCCTGCCGCCTCCCCTATCTTCTTGCGCTGCGCCAAAGACTGCGCCTTTTCCACAATTTCAGACACATGGTCATCGTTTGTTTCAAAATATCCGGCCGCCTCAGGCGCGACGTCAACGCCCCTGTCCGATATGCCGCCCAAAGCAATATGCCTCACCCATTGCCTGGTTTCCGCATCGGCAAAGGGCATGCCGTCGGAAAAGGCCAGATCCTCTATACCGGGAACACGCAGCATAAAAAATGCGGTCTCGTCGCAAATCGCCTTATGCGCCTTTTGGTAGTCCTCCCCCATATGGCCAAGTGCCTCCGCAGAAAGGCGGCATAAATCCAGCCAGAAAATAAAACGGGAAAGCTTTTGCTCGGTTGCAGTGAGCAGCACGCTCCAGTTGCTGTCCGCTTTTCCCCTTTCCATGGCGTTGATTTCCTCGGCCGAGGGGGGGGCAATTTGCGTTTTTCCGTTGCTTGCCGGCGGCAGGGAGGAAATTTTCGCCCATGAAGCAATCCGGCGGTACCGGTAGGCATCGGGATTTTTCGCATCCTTTTCAAAAAGGCTGACCCCGGCATTTCGAATTTTCTGAAACCCGGCATTGGCATCTTTTATGGCATCCTGTTCGGAGCCCCCATCGCTGGAGTCGGTTTCGATCTCGGCCGCAGGGGCGGTGGTGGTGGAGACTTTCTGAGGTCGGGTTTCCGGGGGAGCCGGTTTGGCAGGCGCATCCTTGGACGGCGCGTCGTGAGATTCGACGCCGATTCCGGAGGGCGGTTCCCGGGCGATGTTTTCCGCTGCCCGGTCAATGAATGTGTTAATATGCCGGTTAATGGAATGCAGCAGGGGTGGGTCGGACATGTGCTCCTTAAGCAGTTCATCCAGCTCCAGCAGATTCTGCCGGATCCGGGTGAGTTTTTCCATCTCAACCGTCTCATGCATGGCGCCAAGAGGGGCCTCGATCTTTTCCATCCAGAAATAAATGGCGCCGATTCTTCCCCGCATCCGCTTTTTTGGCGGGAACAGGGTTTCCCAATAGTGCTTGAGCAGATCGCGCAAAATCGTTACGCCGGCATCCAATCCATCGATCCCGTTGAGGTGAACCTGGCTGACGGCCAGGTAGCTGGCTACCGTCAGGTCTTTTGATTTTTCCGAAAGGATGCGCGCGGCATAATCGCTGGCTTTTTTCCAGTCAACGCCGTCGATGGAAGAGGGCGAGGAAAGCTTGTCGATCTCGGTCTGCAGCGCTTCAAAGTCCGGATCATAGCGGATGTCCGAGCCGGCGGGACTCTCTGGGTGGATAGGGGTTTGCCCCAGCAACAAAAGATCCATGGGTTACGCCGATATTTTATTTTGTGTTCATATGAAACAGCAAAAAAAATCGATTACCAAGATCTAGTATATGTGCTGCATTCAAAAATTGTCCGGAGTAGACAATGATGGAAATAAAGATCAGGAAAGATACTCTGTTAATAGCATAAAAAACATAAAAAAACCAAGATTTATTTTTCCCTGCACAGCCGTTTTTAAAAGACTTTACCGTTGCTGAACCCGCTTTCCCCTACCGACCAGAGGTGTACAAAATCCTCCGCATTTACGGAGCGGGCAAACACTACGAGAAATGCCTTCCCCGGGGTGCCGCCGAGAAAAAATGCCTGGGGCGCATCTACGCCATGCTTTTTCAACTGAATACCCCAAAGGACCGCCCGGCGCGACGCTTCCATAGAGGCTTTTTCGTCAAGCGGTATCCATAGCACCTGTTTCTCTTTTAACCGGTATGCAATGGATTCCGCATCTACCAAGCTCCCGTCGCTGTCAGCGGAAATGCTGAGATCGGAAACGATTTCATCGCGCCCCAACTCTTCGGTGCAATCCTGCCCCGGCGGCGCTATCCGGCGGACGGCATTTTCCAGTTCCTGCAGGCTGTCAAATCGTCTTGAAGCAACATATTCGATCTGTTGCCAGCTTGTTTCAAGCAGCCGGGGGAGAAACTCCCAGTTTTTTTCCCATCCGTTGCAGGCGCCGGTGCCGACAATCAACAGGGGGTAGGGGCGCCCGATTCCATCGCTGCTGGCTTTTAAAAAACCGCAGACCATCTGCCCCTTTTTTATTCCTTTTGCCCAGAAACGCCAGAAGCAAATGGCGCGGCGGGCTTCCGAATATTTGGGCAGAGCGGAAAACCCCTTATCCATCCATGCTGCGAAGGCGGAATGAAGCGGCGTGCTGAAATGCAGCCGAAAATAGTCTTTTCCCAATGGGTGTTTTCCGCAAACCGCCCAGCGCCATCCGTCTTTGTCCCTGCCTAATCCCAGCATGCGGCAACCGCCTCCGGAATGGGTTCGGCCGCCACTTTCAGAAAATCCAGAACAGGTTCATGGCCTTTGAAACCGAAGCCCATGGCAATGTAGTCCACCCCCATTTGCCGAAGTGCAAGTTGATGCTCCGGAAACGCCGCGGCCGGGAACCGGCGGCTTCCTTTTTCAAAATCCTTGATAAACCGGGGAAACGCCAGATAACCGGTATAGGTTTTCGTCAAGACCAGATTGCCGACATTCACCGTTATTTCAACATCACTGCAGGCCTGCGGTGAATAGGCAAAATTCTTGCTGACCGGATAATTTACATTGACAAGGCGCGTCGCCCCCGGCATGCACTGCAACTGCACCACCGTTTGATGGGGGCGGACCCGGGCCTCCGGGTTTGCGCCGGTCGGCTCGGCTCGGACAACGACGTTATACGTGGATTGCGCTGTTCTAAAGGCTCTTTCCCCCCTGTTCAGGTACGACAGGAAGGGCGGCAGAAAACCGGCCGATTTTTGCCTCTTCACGGCAGGATAATACCCTTTCTGCATGCTTCTATCGATAAAGGGGCCTGCGGGCCCGTCAATAAATTTCCTGGCGAGTCCGCCATCCCCCATAAGCAGCTGATTGATGTTCTGGTGGGCGATGTCTTTTACTTCAAGGATAACCTGCCTTTCCCAGGTCTCCTGAAGATAGCAGGCGGCTTCCCGGATCGCAAACTCGTGGAGGAAAGAAGCCGGCCCCGTAAGCAGCCTGTCCATTGCCGCCAGATCCCGGCCGGGATCGCTCAAAACACGCTTCAGGGTATCTGCCTGGGCATACGCACTGTCAAAGGCGGACTCGCCCGGTTCGGAAGCGTCGTCATTTCCATAAAATTTCGCCGCCAGCTCGTACGCCAGCCGCCTTGATGCAGCGACCGGCGCAATCTCGGCCAGCGACTCCCGGTACAATAACAGGGCCTGTCCCGCCAGCAGGAGATTTCCGGAATCCAGCATTCTTTCCGACCGAACGCCTATGGCGCGTTCGGACCGCTGGAGGGTTGACTGAATCTGACGGGTCGCTTTGCGAACAAGCGTGGAATCCTCCAAGCCTTCTTTTTTGGCACTAACGGCCGCTTCCTGCTTTGCCGCCTGAAAATCAAAAACAAAATCCATCCAGGCGGGGCGCCCGGCAGTATCGGCATACGGCGCAAGATGCCGGGACATGGCGTCGAGCAAAAGAAAATAGGGATCCTGCTCCGTTCCAATGCGGGAAGCGATACGGGCCCATTTTTCCTTGTCTTCGAGCGTTTCCGGCCCGGATGAAAAAACGGCGGCAAAATCATGCCACGCCGTGAGGTAGCGCTGATCATACCAGCGATAAAAATCGAGTTTTTTTTCGGCGATCACCAGCGGGTCGTACAGCGCGGCTTCAATCTCCGATACAAACCGGTCAATCTGGTCTTTGCCGTCTACGGTAAATGCCTGCAGAATGTCCTCTTCAAACCGCACATTTCCCCAGTAATCGGACATCAGGACCGGCGAAACAGCGGGATTCGTATTTACCCAATCCACAAGCCAGTTCAGGGTAACACCGTCAAGCGTGAGGATGTGCTTGAGCCATTTCTGCAGATGATTGAGTTCTTCATTCAAAACGGACGCATCCGACTGCCAGAGGACATAGTGCAGGTACAGGCGGGACAGTTTCTCGTCAAGATCCGGAATGGCTATGGAATCTCCGGCATCCGTGACAAAGGGCGTAAAGGCGGGATGTGAACGGCTGTAAAGCGCATCATCGCTTTTGCCGTTCATTTTTGCCTTCACCAGGTGAATCCGCCGGACAATATGTGCAGCATGCCTTCCGATGGTTTCGTTTGGGGTGACTGACGAGAACCGCGCCATTTGACCGGCGGTCTGATTATTGAAAGGTGCCAGAAACCCTTCGTGATACCTGTCGCAAAAATTTGCTTTCAGCCGTCTTTCCACGCTTTGGCTTTCTTTCAATCCCAAACGGGGAACCAGAAACCGCCTGTTTTTTTGCTCAACACCGATAATGCCGCTCAGAAACCTGTCCATGGTGATGGCATCGGCCATGATATCCTTTTGAAAAATGATCGGTTTTTGAAACTCCCGGGAAATTTCCCGGATTGCCGAAAGATTTTTGACAAAAGAAAAGCTGAGCAGGCCGCAAAGGGCGATGCAAATGGCTACCCAGGCGGTTACACCAAGGTTTCGCGTCAAACGCCCCCAGGCCAGCGCCCGCTGGGTGGGCGCAAAAAGCCCCCTGTCGCCGGGCAGTATTTTTGAAAAAAAGTCGTGCAGGAAAAGCCCCTTGCTGGTGCCGGGCAGCACTTCCTTCTGGTCAATCAGGCCCAACTCTTTGAGCAAATGCGAATACGGCGCCCCCTCCTGTTTGCCGCTGCTGAAAAAAAGACCCCGCAATATCGGCTTTTCCTGATAGGGGTTCTCCTGAAAAGCACCGCGGATAAAGGCGTCTATACCGGGTTTGAGCTTTGCAAACTCATCTGGAAATATCAGCATCCCCGATGCGGAACGGTTGGAAGCGAATTTCTGAAACAGCAGGAGCCGCAGATCCTTCAGTCGATCCGCCACTGCAGCAATGGTATGCTGAATAAAATCGGAATGCGTTTTCGAAAAATCATGGTTCAACGCCCCCATCGCCTGCTTCAGGCCGCTTTCATCCAGCTGGTCGCAGAAATGCGTCATCCCCTGTATCAGGTCGCATTTCGTCACCAGGATATAGATGGGAAATTTTGTCCCGAGAACATACATCAGCTCATCGATTCGCCGGCGGACGAGTTTCGCGGAGGCCTCAACCGGTTCCGCCCTCCCCTCCAGGAGCTTGTCGGCGGCAATCGTTACCACGAGGCCGTTAAGGGATTCTTTTTTCCGGAATTTTTTCAGGTGGGCCAGGAACTTTTGCCATTCCTCGTTATCGCGGCTTTCATCAACAGGCACCGTATACCGGCCGGCCGTATCAAGGAGGATGGCATTGTCGAAAAACCACCAGTCACAGTTTTTGGTTCCGGATATACCCGATGTGCTGCTGATCTCCGCAAAAGGAGAGGAAAGCCGGGCACTTTGAATCGCCGTTGTTTTTCCGGACCCGCTTTCGCCGACCAGCATGTACCAGGGGAGCACATAAAGGGGGTTTCCGTATTTCCGCAAATGGGATTTCCGCAATGTCTCAACGGCCTCTTTCCAGCGGGCCTGGAGCTCCTTGTAATCCTTTTTGTCCTTCTCGCTCAGGCTACGGATATACGCCTCATCCTGGGCGACCACCTCGTTGACAAACCGCTGCTCCCTGCGCCGCAACCAGATTTTTCGCAAAAGGAAAATGCCGACGCCGATGCCGAACAGGCCGATAAGCAAAACCCCCCCAACCCACAACGGCCAGCCGAAGCTTAAAACAATGCCCAGCACCAGAAGCACCGCGAGAACGAAAAGCGATAGGATCAAAAAGATCTTTAATGCCTTCAGGAGAATCGTAACCATTTAGGACACCGTTTGAATAAAGGATTCGCCGATGTTGCTCAGCACGAAACGATATAAAACATACAGCACCGCATAAAGCAGAACCGGCGCTGCCAGGAGGACCCCGGTAACAGGGGAAAACCCGCCTTTTGAAACACCGGCCAGGGGGTTCTCCGCACCTGGCGCATAGGCTTCCGGGAACATCTCCCGGTTCTCAAGGGTGGGGACCCCCATGGAGCTGCCGGTCAGAATTTTCAGATTCTCGTTTTTCAATCCCTCCAGGAGTACCTTATCCCCTTCGTTGCGATATTGGCCGGTAAATCCCATGGCCAGGCAGAGATAATATACTTCCCGGACATCTGCCTGATGAAGGCCGATCTGGTTCAAGCGATCAAAAAAAAGCTCGCCGGCATCCACCGTTTCATAATACTGGCGCTGGAGCAGCGCCTTCTGCCACATACGCTTCCCCTCCCAGTCCGAGTTCATGATGGCCTCATCAATCCACGCAAAAACAGCAAACCGGGCCATGTCATAATCCCCGGGGTTGATACCCCCTTTTGCCATATCGCTCTCACTTTGCCCGATCAGCCGCTGGATATCCCTTCTGACCGTCTCATAGTCGGGCTGATTGCCGGGGTCTTTGCGCAAAAGGAGGGCGACATACGCCATCAGCAGGACAAAACAATCAACGAGCCGCATTTTCAAGTCCTCTCCACGACCATCATTTCAATTTTTAAGTCCTGGGGGGCGGAATCCCAGTACAATGCCAGATTTTTTTCCCGCTGCACCTGTGCCCAGTGGTCATTGTTGTGATCGACCTGGAAATACGAGCAGTGCGCACGTCTCGGCAGCTCCTGGGGTGGGACGGGCATGTGCTGCAGTTTGATGCCGGGAAGGGACCTGGCAATGAGAATGGGAAGAAGTTCCCGGGTGCCCAGTTTCGCGATATTTTGTGCGTCCGGAACCATTGTCGCAGGGTCGGCTTCCGTCTCGAATACGAGGAAATACCGGTTTCGCCCCTCAAAAACCGAAGGCGAAAGCTCCGCGCTGAAATACGTGTCGTCGTATACCAACTGGATCACATGTTCCGGGCCTGCCGTAATTTCATCGAGCAGCCGGGCGATCATTTTTTGAACCCCGGAAAAGCAGGCCCCCAGATCCTCATGATCGTAGGGGGGAAGCAGAACGCTGCCGTCGGCCAGCTCCCCGGTAACGGAAATGTGCGCCGAGAAAGCGGACAGTTCGCCGGCCAGTTGCCGCAGTATCCCGTAAACATGCCAAGGGCTTGCTCTTTTCGTCTCGGTCAAATGGTGCAACATCGGCACATATCGATTCAAAGATCGCAGGGCAAGCAGAAAAACCATGTCCCTTGCGCCGAAATCCGACGTATGGATGCCGCGCTCCCGTTTGTAGGCCTCCAGCTGCCGGGCCCGGGAGGCGACTTGATCCCGTATCTCCCGGATCCGTTTAAAAAGCGTGTCAGACCCCGCAACGCTGATGCATGGCGGAATGAACCGGTTTGATAAAACCGTTTCTTCGCCGCTTTTTTCCAGCCTTCCGATGGGAATCAACTCATAATCACCGGAAACCTCTTTTTCCGTTTCCCAGATCAATTTCAAAACGTAATAAAGGCGCTTGACCTGTGCCGGAGGACCTTCCTGATGACAATCAGGGGCTTCTTCCGCATCTGCAAGCGCGGCGAACCGGGTGTCCACATCGGATATGGAGTGGATATTGGAGATAACCGTCACGTTCTCGCCGGATTCGTTCCATTTTCTTATCCCAAGACAAACCTGGATTCCCTTTCCGTCGTCCATCCAGGCTTCCTCAAAAGACCGGGATTCAATAACGGCGTTGCCGGGGAGCGCCACGTAGGTCATATCCGGAAACAGGAATTTACCGTGTAAAAGTTCGAACGAATGGTTTCCCAAAGCGGCCTCACGAACCTCCATTTCTCCCACGCCCCAGAAATGAGGGGTTATAAAGCGGTTGTACGGCTCCAACAGCGCCTGGTCGTACCGGTCCTTGATCTGGAAGTGCTGGGGCTGTAAAAAAAGGCCCTGATACCAGAAAAGCGGTCGTTCCATATTCAATTTCCTTTAACCGATAGTATTTGTTGGGGGCCCAATGTGATTTGAATGTCAACATGCTGCGGTTTCTGCTTCTTATTCCGCCATAAAAAACCGCTCCGTTCGACAGTGACGGGGATATCGTACATGTTTACGATTCTTTCCTTTTCAATGGTGTAGTATCCGGCGACCACGGCCACATGCCTGGCACCCTGGGCCCGGTCAAGGACCCTGTGCTGGTCTTCGCCCGGATGAACGAACAGCCGGGTAGACGTCGCAACAGAGGCATCGAACAATTCGCACTCAAGGAGCTTATAAAGGCCTGCAGTATCCGCAGCCAGTCGATCGAACGGGATCGGATTCTCAAGCTGGTATACGCAGACAAGCAGGGTGTGGGGAGCCCCGCCTTTCAGGTTCAGCCGGGGATCGGCCTTGATGTGGAGATCAATCGCTTCCCGCTGAAACGTCCAGTCGGGGGGAGGAAGCGACGACGCACAGGCGCTGATGACGAAAACAGAAAGGACTACCAGCAGATATCGCCCGTCACGTCCGGAGCGTGCTACCGTGTTTTTTAGAAAGGTCCTGGCATTTTTTTTCAAATTCACGCAAAAAGCCCTCCATGAAATTTCCCGAATCAACCCAGCGTTTTATTCTATCAAATTTATCCGTATACGATTCAAAGCAGTCCGCTTTCCGAAACGGACCAGGTTTCCAGCTGCGCGGGGTTTCGCGCCCGATCCGTTCCGGATCGATTTCGTCCAGGATCCGCAGGACTTGATTCAGGGCGGTTTCCTTAAATGATCGCTGCACGGTCAGAAAGGCGTTATTGATCTGGCCGATATGCGCTTCCAGGGGCGTCGATGATGCAGCCCCCTCCAGCTGAGAACCGATCACCTGTCGAATGGTTTTGTCATTATCCGGCGCACCCCCAAGCGTTTTGTTGATAATACCGATCAGGTGATTGAGCGCGTCAAAAATGGTATTGAGGGAATCCCACAACCGGCGGGCCAGCTCCTCGGAGGAAAGATCGGACCGGAAAACCTGTTTGCCGAGGAGTAATGCGGATATTTGCGCCATCAGGTCCTCATCGATCTCTATGCCTGCGCCTGCGGGTGGCTGCTCTACGGCCCCTTCAAATTCCGCAACCAGTTTTTCCAGTATCTTGAGTTTTTCGCCATCCGGCAGATGGCGGAACTTTTCCTGCAAAAAGGCTTCTATGTCCGCCTCTGCATTTTCAGCGTCGGACTTGTAAAGGTGCCATACGTCGGATGCCAGTTGGTCGATCAGTATGGGTTCCGTCATGATAAAACCGCCGCTATTTGCTGTTTCCGGTTTTGCCCCGGCCGATGATGACCGTTTTTTCAAGGCGGCCGGCATCTGCCGGTTCTCCGGCCAATCCTGGCTTTTTTTCTGCACCCGGTTTTCCTTTCGGGGCCTGGTCCGGAGCTGCGTCCCCATTCACGGATTGACTATGCATGGTATATCCCCCATTGGTCGAGGACGGCGCCTTATTGGCAGCAGGGGTGATAATTCGGGTCTTTTCCATCCCCCCGGCATTGTCTGCGGCGTTGTTTTTTGCCGGTACGGCTTTTTTTGAGGCCGGTCGAAGGATGCGGGTCTTTGCCAGGGCGTCACCGGCCGGAGCGACACCGGCTGCCGATTCAGCCCGGTTTTTGGAAATAATGACTGTTTCCGCAATATCCTGGCTTCCGGCATGCCCGCCTCGGGACGGCCTTGTCATCCGCCCGGGGTCCAGCGTAGCAGGGGAACTCTTCATTTCGGAACGCCACCGGAGCAGGATGCGTTGCAAAACGGCCGCGACCGGCTGCTCTTCTTTACCGGCGCCGCTTAGCGGACCCTCTTTTGCGGTTCTTTCTCCGGGTTTTGTCAATGCCGCACCGGACTCCAGTCTCCCGTGGTCTGCGGCGCTGATCTGATCCGCACGGAACGCCAGCATGTAAAAGGGATACAATGAAAAAACGGATATTCTTTCCAATGCGCTTTCTTCCGGCCCATAGCAGGTTTGCCGCTGGCTGCAGTCTGGACATGGAACCGGACTTTTATCGGGACCCGGCCCCTCACCGATCAAGCCCGTTTTCCGGATCAAACCGGTCTGGTCGATCACCCAATCCGGGTCATCCGGTTTCTTTTCAAATGCGTAGAATTCGACCGCCATCCCCGCGCTGACGCACAAATCGCAAAACAGGAAACGTTCAAGCGTTGTGGAATAAAAGGGCAGCCCGTATTCGTTCAGGAGCGCATCATTTCGGCAAAGGTGCAGCGCCCGCCCGCAGCGGGGGCATGCCGGCGGGAAATAGACCTTCTTCGACCGGCAGAAAAATAAGGGCTGAAACGGCAGCAGCGTATGGTCATGGCTGATCTGATCCTTTAGGAGGAGCGGCGCCCCGCTTGCCCCGGATCCGCGATATGCGGAAAACAGGTTCTGCCATTGCTTCTCCATCCGCACATTGTTATACAATGACGAAAGCGCAGGATCATCGGCGTACGCATCTTTCTGGACAAACAGAACAAGAGGGAGTATGGGCTGGTCCGCATCGGTATGCAGGGTGGCCGAAAAAATTCTGGAAAACGGGGCGGCATCTGAAATGGCAGGAAACGGGGCAAGATCTTTTTTGCGGCCATAATCTTCCGGGCGCGTCGGGGGCAAACGCAGATAAAACCGGTTTGCTTTCGACGCAAGATACGGAATCAATGAGGCTGAGTCAATAATCGTTGCCACAATCGTATTTAACTCAATGTGAAAGGATTATCTCAATAAATCATGGCTCCACTTATCATATCTTTTCCGGTGGTATACGCTGGTCTGTGCGCTTGGATGCCATTTTCAAAACAGCATCATATCGGTGCATGCTTCAGAAGATCGTCGTACTGCGACATGTCAGGATGAAGTTGCGTCCTTTTTAAATACCCCCCTGCCCCGGGGCAACCAAAAGAATACGCCATCATTCTTGTATATTTCTATAATAACTTTGCAGTAAATGTCCAGCAATAATTCAAATCCAATTCAAGGGGAGGCTTGTCCGGGGTTTCCCGGAAGACTTCACCAGAATTTGGAAATGAAATGCAATTCTTCTTGACATGAAAAATAAAAAGGCGTTTAATTATGAGATTTAAAAATTCACCTCATCCTTGCTCCGGTGACCATCTCGCCGGGGCTGAATGAACCGAAAGGAGCAGGAATGAACAGGTACGAAACGTTTATCATTTTCGAAGCGGACCTCGCAGAAGAGGAACGCAAGGCGATTCTTGAGCGCGTCGAGTCGCTTATCTCCGGAGACAGCGGGGTCCTCCTTATTTTCGATGAATGGGGCAGCCGGAAGCTGGCCTATCCCATCCGGAAAAAGAACCAGGGGTACTACGTGCGCGCGGATTACTGTGCTACCGGGAATGCCGTAGCATCCATCGAAAGAATTCTCAGCCAGGACCAGCGGATTTTACGATTCATGACGGTTCGGCTGGAAGCAGACGCCGACGCGGAAGCCCTGAAGGCGGAAATGGCAGCACCGGAAGAAACGACCGCCGCGGTTGAGCCGGCGGAGGATGCTTCCGGAACCGACAGCGAACCAGCCGAAATAGAAACGGCGGTGTCCGAAGACGAAACGCCGTCAACCGTTGAAACCGAAAGCGAAAGCGTCGATAAGGAGTAGCAGAGAATGGCAGTGATGACAAAAAGACGTTTTTTTCATCGGCGCAAAGTATGCCGCTTCTGTGCCGACGGCAAACTCAAAATTAATTACAAGGAACCCAATACGCTCAAGTATTTCATCACCGAGCGTGGGAAAATCATACCACGGCGGATATCGGGAACCTGCGCAAAACACCAGCGCCACCTTGCCCTTGAAATCAAGCGTGCGCGGAAAATCGCCCTTCTGCCGTATGTGGGGAATTACGAGCAGTAGAATCGGTTTTAAAACCGAGGATAAGGCCGGATTATACCAGATCCGTTGTCATACATCCGGTCTGCAGGAGTACTGATTCGATTGGCCAGATCGTCACTTGATGCAAGCCCGGGGGAGTTGATTGCCGGAACGGCGATCATTACCCTGGGCTGCGCAACAGCAGTCTATATCCCGGTACTGGGTTTTGCGTGTTTTTTTCTTCTGCCGCTTCCTGCACTTTTTTACCATGTCAGGTTCGGCGGTCACGCGGCTTTTATCGTATGCGCCCTGTCCCTGTTGATCATCTCATTGTTATCATGGGGCGTTCATACCGATACGCTGCTGATGGCCGGGATGCTGGGGCATGGACTGCTGATTGGCAATTATGTCAAACATAATGCCTCTATTGAAAAGACAGTCGCCTACCCGGCATTGATTGTCCTTGCGGGGGCCTTTTTCATAATTGTCCTGAAGGGAAACCTTTCCGGGGCGGGCGCCTTCGGCCTTGTCTCGGATCATATTAAACAGAACCTGGAATTAACGGTTGCGCTCTACAAGCAGGTCGAAGCATCTGAAGACACCATCCGGATGCTCGAGGCGTCCGTCGACAGAATACATTATGCCCTGCTGGCCATATTCCCGGCCATAACGGCGGCGGCACTGTTGATCGCCGCCTGGATCAACCTGCTTTTGGGACGCATCATGCTCAAGGCGGCGGGGTTTCAGTTGTCCGCCCTGCGGCGACTGAACGTATGGCAGGCGCCGGACCTCCTGGTTTGGGGCGTTATCGCCTGCGGCCTTTTTCTGCTTCTGCCGTTCCAGGCGCCGCGGATTATCGCGCTCAATATTTTAATCGTGGCAATGATGGTCTATCTGTTTCAGGGATTTGCCATCATATCCTTTTATTTTGACAAAAAAAAGGTTCCCGTGTTTATCCGGGCGCTGATATACGGTGCGGTCGCAATCCAGCAGTTTCTTCTGCTGTTTGTGATCGGGCTCGGCTTTTTCGACACATGGCTGAACCTGAGGCGAATAAATGCCGGGGGCAATGATCCGTCTTCATCATAACAGGCAGCGCCGAAACGAAAACCAACAATTTCTTTTACACGTTCGAGAAAATCGTCCCGCAATGCGGAGCAACCGAGGAAATACGAGGCGCACAATTTTGATGGCACCGTAAAAAGTCGATTTTGGACGGCAAAGTAAAAAGTTCAAGATCAAGGCGCGTGCAATTTTTGAAGAATTGAGAGTACTTAGCCGTACGTGAGATTCTTCAAAAATTGTGCGCAACGCAGATATTGGACTTTTTACGAAGCCGTCAATTTTGACAATTCCAATTTGAGGCCTGATGCAAAGGGCCCGCACAGGGGCTTTGACGGAAAAAACGGCTTTCGTTCAGGCGCCAGGTATAAAACGTACACCGGAGGGTATAAAATGAGAGTCATATTGAAAGAAACCATCGACTCCTTAGGGATCATCGGTTCCGAAGTGGATGTAAAAAAAGGGTATGCCAGAAACTTCCTGATTCCCCAGGGGAAGGCGGTCTTCGCCACCGAGCAGAGTCGCCGGCAGATGGAGCAGGAAAGGGCCAAAATCGAACTGCAGATGGCAAAAGAACGGGAAACCGCAACGCAGATGGCGGAAAAGATTGAGGGCGTGGTCTGCCGTATTCCCGCAAAAGTTGCCGAGGGAGACCGCCTCTACGGTTCCGTGACCACGAAAGACATCGCGGAAGCCATGAAAAAGCAGGACATTGACATTCCCAAAAGGATGATTCTGCTTGTCGAACCCATCAAGGAAACCGGCACATACCAGGTGCCCATTCGGATATACAAGGACGTTGAACCGGAAATTACCGTCGAAGTCGTTTCGGACAAGATGGAAGCGGAAACGCAGCAATAGGGAGGCGTCCCGCGATACGGCAGCACGGCAGCGGGCACGGTTCGCCGTGTCCGCGCATTGAACGGATTCATCCTTGCGTTGACAGGTGCCCATGAGAAAAACAGGTTCCAAAGCCACAACCGACCCCTCCTTTCAAAAGCTGCCCCCCCAAAGCATCGAGGCGGAAGAGTCCATCATCAGCGCCGCCCTTCTGGACAATGACATACTTCTGGATATCCTGGAAACCGTCGCCCCCGATGATTTTTACAAGCCTGCTCACAGCAAAATTTTTTCGGCCATCACGGAGCTTTTTTCAGAAGGCGAGCCGGTCGACCTGGTCACCCTTGCCGAGCGCCTGCGGCATAACAATCAGCTTGAATCCGTGGGGGGCGCGGTCTATCTCGCCAAGATCGTCGACACGGCACCGGTACCGGCCAATGCAAAGCATTATGCCAAAATCATTCACGAAAAAGCCTCCCTGCGGAAAATGATCGCCACCGCCAACGAAATTGTCACCCGGTGCTACGAGGAAAGCGGGGACGTCGACGAGGTGATCGATTATGCGGAAAGCATGCTCTTTGACATTGCGGAGCAGAAAGTCAAGCACAACATTTTCCCATTGGGGAAACTGATCGATTCCAACATCGATGCCCTCGAGGAACGCCAGGGTTCAGGCTCCATGATGAACAGCGTCCCTTCCGGGTTTAAAAAGCTCGACAAGCTGACATCCGGTTTTCAAAAATCCGATTTGATCATCACGGCTGCCCGGCCAGGTATGGGGAAGACCGCGTTTGCTCTGAACCTCGCCCGCCACAGCGCGGTGGAAGCGGAAGTTCCCGTTGCGATTTTTTCCCTGGAAATGTCCAAGGAGCAATTATCCCTGCGGCTGCTGTGCTCGGAAGCCAGGATTGATTCCGCCCGCGTCCGGGAATGTTTTTTCAACGAGGACGACTGGCTCAGCCTGACCAACGCCGCCGGGGTGCTTTCCGGGGCCCCCATTTTCATCGACGACTCGACCAATCTGAGCTCCCTTGACATCAAGACCAAGGCCCGCCGGTTAAAAAGGGAAAAAAACATCGGGATGATCATTATCGATTACCTCCAGCTCATGCGGCCGGCACAGGCGAAGGAGCGGCGGGATTTGGAGATTTCGGAGATGTCCAGGACGCTCAAAAGCCTGGCAAAAGAACTGAACATACCGGTCATCGCCTTGTCCCAGTTAAACCGCCGCCTGGAGGAAAGAAGCGACAAGCGGCCCCAACTTTCTGACCTGAGAGAGTCCGGCGCCCTTGAACAAGACGCGGATCTGGTTATATTTATATACAGGGATGACGTGTATAACACGGATGAAAACAATCCCAACAAAAACATCGCCGAAATCCACCTGGCAAAACAGAGAAACGGGCCGACCGGCTCCTGCCAACTTGTGTTCAAGGGCGAATACACCCGTTTCGAGAACATGGCATACGGTGATTTCGGCGGGGCGCTGGAAGGCCCCTGATGGCGATAAAAGGAGAATACCCCTAACCATACATGAAAAAACTCTATGGCAATACCGGCGGATTAAAAGCAACCCAGGTTCGCCGCATCGAAAACCTTCATCATCATCGCATTCCTCCGGAATCGGTGATTTCAAACCAGCTGGCAAAAGAAATCTGTGCGTTGACCAGAGAGATCCGAAGACAGATCGGACTGCTGGTCGACCGCTCCGGGAAACTCGTAACGGTCATTGTCGGCGATCACCAGAAAATCAACATCCCCGATACAAGCGACTACAAAACCCCCCCAGGCAGGCTCAAAGGCATCCGTTGCGTCCACACTCATGTCCGGGAAGAGGGGTTAACCAAAGATGACCTGACTGACCTCTCCCTCCTCCATCTCGATTTGATGGCGGCAATAACGGTGACGCAGGACGGGCAGCCCGGGGTGATGCATATCGCCCATATTCTGCCGCAGCCAGCAAAAAACGGGGACCGTCACCGCCTGCTGGCGCCTGTCGGGTTTGCCGAAACGGATTCGAATGCAGGGGGGGATGCGGGCATCGACTGTCTTTCGCTGGTAAAGGCGATTGAGGACGAGCTTTCCCACTACCAGGGGGTGCGCCGGGTCGACACCGGTAAGGAGCGGGCCATCCTGGTCAGCGTAAGCACCCAGCCCAGGCACCGCGCCATGGCATCCATGGAGGAGCTTGCGGAACTTGCCCGCTCATGCGATATCAAGGTCATCGACACCGTTTTGCAGTCACGAAAAAAAATCAACCCACGCTTTGTCCTGGGCACGGGGAAGCTCGAGGAACTGACGGTTCATGCCATGCAGCAGGGGGCGAGCCTCATTATATTCGACCAGGAGCTGAACCCCTCGCAGATCAAGGAGATCACGGATCTCATCGAATTCAAGGTGATTGACCGCACCCAGCTCATACTCGATATTTTCGCCCAGCGCGCCAAGAGCCGGGACGGGAAAATCCAAGTGGAACTGGCACAGCTGAAATACATGCTGCCGCGCCTGGCCACAAAAAATACGGCCATGTCCCGCCTGACCGGCGGCATCGGCGGACGCGGCCCCGGCGAAACAAAACTGGAAATCAACCGGCGGCGCGTCCGGGATAAGATCACGCGGCTTGAAAAATCCCTGGTGAATATCAAAAAACATCGCGGCCGGCAGAAAGCCAGGCGCACCCGCAGCAATCTTCCCGTGGTTTCCATTATCGGGTACACCAATGCGGGCAAATCCACCCTGCTCAATACCATGACCAACAGTGACGTGGTGGCGGAAAGCCGGCTGTTTGCAACACTCGACCCGTCAAGCCGGCGGCTGCGGTTCCCCCGGGATACAGACGTGATCATCACCGATACCGTGGGCTTCATAAAAGATCTCCCCAGGGAGCTGAAAGTCGCCTTTCGCGCCACCCTGGAAGAGCTGGAAAGTGCGGATATCCTTCTGCACGTCATTGATATGGGCAACCCGGCCTATGAAGCCCAAATGGAATCCGTGGAATCCATCCTTGAGGAATTGGGCATAGAAGACATTCCGGTAATCCGTGTGCTAAACAAAGCGGACAAGCTGGACGACGCCTTTGTGGCGCAGGTTGTCCGGCAGACCGGCGGCATCGCTATCTGCGCCAAAGACAGCAAAAGCCTGCATCCTTTGATTGACAAAATGGAAACAATGGTTAATGCTATTGTCAACAATAATAATATCATGGTAGACAGGTCGGTCGGGGATACGGACGGCGTCCCCGTACCTTTCTTCATGACGGAAAATGGAAACGACGCCGCAGCGGACGGGCATGACGATTGATCTTGAACATATAAAAAATGTGGGCATCGGTGCGGCATACGGCAGCGCCGCAATACTGAGAAAACATTTCGGCGGGCTTACTGCGATTCAAAAAAAAGGGCCCGAAGATCTGGTCACCACTGCGGATATTGAATCCGAAAGGCAAATCGTGGAGACGATCCGGGCCAAATTTCCGGATCATGATATTTACGCCGAGGAAAGCCGTGAAAAGCACCATATGGATTCGGATTGCAAGTGGATCATCGACCCTCTGGACGGGACCACCAACTATGCCCACCAGGTGCCGATTTTTTCCGTTTCCATCGCTTTTTCCGTTTCCGGCGAAATCCGGGTGGGAATCGTTCTGCAGCCCATGAACGGCGAACTCTTTGTTGCCGTTAAAAACAAAGGGGCACGGCTGAATGACCGGCCCATTTCCGTTTCCGAAGGCCGGAGCCTGTCGGAGGCGCTTCTTGTGACCGGGTTCCCTTATGATGTCAAAAAGGACAGCCGCCCCTACATGGCCCGTTTCGAAAAAATGCTGAACGCGGCGCGGGGCGTCCGGCGCCTGGGTTCTGCCGCCGTGGATCTCTGCTACGTGGCCTGCGGACGCTTCGAGGGCTTCTGGGAAGAGCACCTGCAACCGTGGGATACGGCGGCGGGCTTCCTGATCGCGCAAGAAGCCGGCGCGAAAATAACGGATTTTTCGGACAATGCATATACAATCGACAAACCGGAAATTCTTGCGACGAACCGCCATGTTCATGACGAAATGCGCGCGATATTGAATGGATAAAAGGAGTACTATGGAACAATTGTTTACGGAAGATGAATATACCGATATGGTGGACTGCTACGGCAGATTCGATTTCAGTGCGACGATTTGCAGAAAATTCTGCGCGGTGAGGCTCCGGTGTGCGGTGGAGCAGTCCGAACAACTGAAAATCGAACAACTGGAAGACATGATCGGGGCCTACGAAATTTCACAAAAAATTCAGTAAGCAAAAAGTGCCCCGGGCGCAGAAAAAAGGGCGATCACAAGGATCGCCCTCCCCCTTTTATAAAAGCATCTTTCCCGGGTTCAATATACCGGCCGGATCGAAAGCGCGCTTGATCCGCTTCATCAAGGAAAGCACCTCACCGGAAATTTCCTTTTTCATGTAAGGCGCCTTTGCAACGCCAACCCCATGCTCCCCGGACATGGTGCCACCCAGCGCCAGCGTATAATCGAAAATCGCATCTACCGCCTCGAGCGCCATGCTTGTCTGCCGGGCGTCATCCTTGTCGAACATCACATTGAAATGGATATTGCCGTCTCCGGCATGACCGAAGCTGAGCATTGTCAGTCCCGTTTCTTCAGCCATAGCTCGTATTTTCGCAACCATGTCCGGTATCCGGTTGCGCGGCACAACAATATCCTCATTCAACTTGCCCGTTCCGTAACGCCGCAGTGCAGGGGATATGGCTTTCCGGGCCTTCCACATGCGCGCAGCTTCTTCTTTGGTTTCCGCCACCTGAATGCCCCCGCGGCATCCCGCTTCAAGGACCGAAACGATCCTATCGAGCAACAAACGGGTTTCACTCTCGGTTCCGTCCACCTCGATAAGCAGAATGGCCTCCGCATCCACCGGAAGACCGGCGTCAAGAAGGTCCTCCACGCACCGAATCGCCGTATTATCCATGTATTCAATGGCTCTCGGGATGATCCCCCTGCGGATAATTTCCGCAACGGCTTCAGCGGCCGTCTCCATCTTGTTATACACGGCCAGCATGGTTCTCGACGTTTCCGGAAGCGGCAGCAGGCGCAGGGTCATCTCCGTGATCACCCCGAGGGTGCCCTCTGAGCCTACGATCAGTCGGGCAAGATCATACCCCACCACACCTTTCGTAGTCTGGACGCCAAAACGCACGATTTCGCCCGTCGGGAGAACCACTTCCATTCCGAGCACGTAATCCCGGGTTACGCCGTATTTGACCGCCCTGACACCGCCGGCGCATTCCGCAAGGTTGCCGCCAAGCGTCGAAAAATCGGCACTCGACGGGTCCGGCGGGTAAAAAAGGCCTTTTCCCTCTACGGCCCTTTGAAACACCCCGGTGATCACACCCGGCTGGGCGACCGCCACCAGGTTGTCCGTATCGATTGAAAGAATCCGGTCTAAGCGGGTCATCACCATTGCAATGCCGCCCGCCACCGGGAGCGAACCACCGCTCATGCCGGATCCGGCCCCCCTGGGCGTCACGTAAAAACCATGGGTATTGGCAAGCTGTAAAACGGCGGAAACCTCTTGCGCATCTTTCGGAAAAACGACTGCTTCAGGGGGATAAAACCGGCGGGTGGCGTCATAGGCGTAGCATACCTGGTCCTCGGCCGAGCGGGTGCAATATTGCTTGCCCACGATACTGCAAAGCTGATGGAAAACCTTCGGAGAAAGCCCCATTTCTAGAACTGTCCGGATTCGAGTTTTTTCTCGATGATGCCGACCTGCTGGTAGACCTCTCCCTTGAGCTTCATTTCCTTTTCCACGCTGTTGATGGCGTGAATCACCGTACCATGCATCCGGTTGAACTTTTTTCCGATCTGCGCAAGAGAGTTGCTCGTGTGTCTTCTGGAAAGAAAAATGGCGATTTGTCTTGGCCTTACGATGGATTGCTTCCGGGAGCGGGACACCACATCCTTGACGGAAACGCCATACTCGCGACCCACAAGCCGGGTGATAGCATCGATGGTAATGCTCTTGCGCTGGGCGATAATATTCCGGACGACATCTTCGGCAAGTGCCAGGTCAATGGGAACACCCATCAGGCAGGATCTGGATACCACGCTGACAAGCCCGCTTTCAATCTGGCGAACATTGTCCGAAAGCTCGCTGGCCATATATTCGGCAACATCGGTTGGAATCTCCACCCCCCTTTCGGCGGCTTTCCGGCGCAGAATCTTGAAGCGAGTGGCATAGTCCGGGGTCTCTATAACGGTCAGCATGCTCTGGGAAAGGCGTGACACCAGGTGATCGCTCATTTTGGGGATCTCGGATGGCGCATAACAACTCGAAAATATAAGTTTCTTGCCTGATTCCAGCAGATAGTCAAGGGTCAGGGCCAGCTCGGTCTGGGTACGGGTGCGCCCGGACAGCAAATGCACTTCTTCAAGGAGCAGCACGTCGCAATTTTCGCGGTACCGGCGCTTGAAGTTTTCAATGGTGTTGTTGCGAAGGCTGTGAACCATGTCGTTGGTAAAATCCTCCGCGCTCATATAGTACACCCTTTCCCTGGGGTGCGCGGAAAGGATCTTATGCCCGACAGCCTGCGAGAGATGGCTCTTGCCCATACCCGACTTGGAAAGCAGAAAAAGGGCGTTGGGCTCGGACATTTTCTTCGATGCAAGAGAGAAAGCTGCCCGGTACGCCAAATCGCTGTTCCGCCCGACAACAAAGTGGTTGAACGTATAGTCCCTGCGAAACCGGCGCCCGTTTATGGGCTGAACCTGTATATTCGGCAGCAGAAGCTGGGAGGCTTCGGAATGATCTGTATCCGCCGCTGAATCTTTTGCATTGCCATTGCCATTGCCATTGCCGTTTCCATTGATTTTGAAGCAAAACGTCAAGGCCCTGCCTGCCGCGCGGGTGAGTTCATTATTGATCAGCGATTCGTAATGGGCTTGGATCCGTTTTTTAATAAAAAAATTCGGGCATGACAGAACGACCTGACTGCCGTCGCCGGCGTCAAGGAAATCAAGGGGCTCGATCCACAAGCGGTATATGTTTGAGGGGATTTGTTCTTTAATCGAAGTTTTCGCTTTTCTCCACAAGGTTTCCATGAAACATCTCCATTTTCGTAAAACCGGATGAACAACAAACAAAAATAAATATGGATTATCTGCAAGTAACCTGCTTGCGAAAAACCGAATCATATGATTGCATATGTGCAACCTGCTCAGGTAAAAAATCGGAAGGGTCTTTGATCCAACGCCATTTTCTTGAAAGGAGTGGTATACGCCTGTGTCCCATCAAAAGTGACTATTTAAATAATCCGAATTGCGCAAGGGGTCAAATCAGGTAAGCATCGGTTTGGACCGGTTTGAGAAATCACCTGACCTTTTTATGAACACTGTTATATCTAATGGAATACAAATGCGATTTGAACACCGGTAGTATAACTATTGGACAAATCAGATACATGTGATTGCCACAGATTTGTAACATTTCCGGGGCAATTTTTTATTTTCGGGGCTTTCCGGTCACACCACTCAAAAAAACCCGTCCTTCTATTTTCTTCAATTTTCATTTTTTTTTACCCCAAACAGGATATTCCCGCCAAAATGGGGGGTGGAAAAGAACTGGCCACATGATGTGGTAGTATACAATATGCGATGAGCACATATTGTGCCCTAATCCGAAGAATGCCCCAATGGCGGGCGTGATTGCCGGATGTATTACCGATTGCATTGATTTGCCCCGCCATGGTAAAGAGTGTCCATCCAGAGGGGCATGTCGTGCACAGCGGCCACTTGCGGACAGACAGAAAAAATAGCGGCGTCCGGGTATGCGCCCGGTCGCGTGGCGAAACGGTTCAAAACACATAGGGGCCTGTAATTATGGAAAGGGTAGAGACCGGCCTTGACAATCTGATCGTATCATCGGAGCCACGGCTTGAAGGAAAGCGCCTGGGGCTTCTTTGCAACCCGGCGTCCGTGGACAGCCGGCTTTGTAATGCCAAAGACCTTGTTCATAAAAAATACGGCTCCCGGCTCAGGGCGCTGTTTTCCCCACAGCACGGACTGTATGCGGAAAAACAGGACAACATGATCGAATCCAATGATTTTTACGATCCTGACTTGAAAATTCCGGTTTTCAGCCTGTACGGGAAAACACGCCGCCCCACGGCCGAAATGTTGGATTTGATCGACGTACTTATCGTGGATTTAATCGACGTGGGGACACGGGTGTACACCTTTCTGACCACCCTTTCCTATTGCCTTGAAGAGGCGGGAAAAGCCGGAAAAGCCGTTCTGGTGCTCGACCGGCCGAACCCGACAGGAGGGTTGCAGGTGGAGGGGAACTGTCTCAGGGCCCCATATGCATCCTTTGTAGGGCGCTATCCCATGCCGATGCGCCACGGTTTGACGATCGGCGAGTATGCCGACTGGATAAACAGCCGCTTCAATATCGGATGCGACCTGACCGTCATTCCCATGAAAGGCTGGCGCAGGCGCATGTATTACCGGGATACGGGCCTCTTCTGGGTTGCGCCGTCACCCAACCTGCCGACACCGGCGTCGGCCGTGGTGTATCCCGGGCAGGTCATATGGGAGGGCACCAATGTGTCCGAAGGGCGGGGGACCACGCAGCCCTTTGAACTTTTCGGCGCCCCTTTTATTGACATTGACCGGATCCTGTCCTGTTTGGGCGGCGGCCGCCTTCCAGGATGCATCCTGCGGCCGGCGGTTTTTGAGCCGACCGCCAACAAATGGAAAGGCACCACATGCCGGGGATTTCAGCTCCACATAACCGATCCATATGTGTACCAGCCGTATGAAACCTCGCTCAAGCTGCTCTCGGCGATACTGCTTCACCACAAAGATCGGTTTGAATGGAAGGACCCGCCATACGAGTACGAGTTCGAAACCCTCCCCATCGACCTGATCATCGGGGACAGACAAATCCGCCGGGCGATCGAAGCCGGAGAGGATGCCCGGGACATATTGGCACACTGCCGGCCGGACCTGGACGAATTTGTGGAATCCACCATCCCCTTCCGGCTTTATGAATAAAAGCGTTTTCAAATAAAAAACCCCGCAGAAAAAAATTCTGCAGGGCTTACCCTTACGGGAAAATGGTCAAAAAAAATCGGCGATTATTTTATTTCTCGGCCTTGAGGGACTCCAGTTCTTTTTTAAGCGCCTCGTTTTCTTTTTTCAGCTGATTCGCGTCTTCCGCACCACCGCCGGCAACAGCAGGTTCAACCGGGGTTTCTTTCTGCCAGGAATCTTTCAGTTCGTCAAATCCCAAGTACAGGGCAAGGCAACCGCCAAGGAGCAGCATAACGGGAATGGCCCCGGCCAGAAGCGTCAAAAATTCTTTAAACCAAACCGCCAGACCGATGACACCGATTACGGCTGCTACTGCACCGCCAACTAAAGTCTTCATAAAGCCACGTCCTCCTTTAAATTAAATATTTATGCGCATACGCTATAATTCGAGGCTCCCAGGGGGATGGTTACGTATATATCAAATATGCAGTTTCATCTACCACAACCATGAACGTAAAGCAAGGAAAAATCGGCCGATCAAAATCTTCCGCGGGTGCGCAGGGATCCCCGCATCAAAGGCAATGGTCTCCTTATTATGCCCGATATACGAAAGATTGGGGCAAAGGGGCAGAGGGGTCCGAAACGACACCGCCAAGGTTGCGGCTTGCAATTTCTCTTGCCCGTTGCTATTGTAACGCGCGTTGGTATTGATTATAATTATTTCTATAAAGGGGGGCATGCACAATGCCGGCTACTTACAGGAATAGCTACCGCGCCGGTGGCCCTGCGGGAAAAAACATACCCCCTCCGATCCTGTGGACAGACTGGGGCGGCGATGGAAAGGCGTGCGTTTCATCGCCATGGCCGTTACCGTAAACAAAACACCCATACGATGTCACTATTGAAACGACCTATGCCGGAAACAACCCCTTTGGAAATACGTGACGAACCGGAAAAACGGGCCGATAAACGGCCATTTTTCAGCTATATTCCTGAAAAAAAGGGCCTTTTTATCGGTCTTCTCCTCAAGGCCCTTTTTTTCCGGATCAAGCTTGACCCCGAACTGGTAAAAACCCTTAAAAACATTGAAAAATCAGGGATAGTCGTATTTGTAAACAAGTACAAGAGCACCTTTGACATTCTATTTTACCATACCCGGCTCCGCCATGAGAAGCTGCCCTATCCTGTTGTCGGTTTTGATTACCGGCTTGTTTTCTGGCAGCCGCTGCGCCGCATCATCAAAGGCATCCTCTTTTATGCCCGCCATCTGTATAAATACCGCAGACTGCCAAGTCCGTATGCCAACCATTTTTACAAAAACTGCCTCATAAGCGGCCAATCCGGAATGCTTTCGCTCATTGAGGAAAAGGGATTTTACCGGCGCCTGGTTCAATCCAGAACCGACCCTGTCGATTACCTCATCGAAATGCAGAAAACCATAAATGAGACGGTTTATCTCGTACCCCAGCTTATCCTGTACGACAAGACGCCTCCCTCGAAACACCTTTCCATGACCGACCTTGTGTTCGGCACAAAGGAGCGTCCGGGCAGGATCCGGCGGTTGTATATGATACTGAAAAACCCCAAAAAAATCATCATCGAGGCGGCCGAACCGCTGAATCTGAGGGACTACCTGCAACGGTCCGATATCCGGGAGCTCAGCCAGAAAAACCAGGTTGCTTCCCTCCGCCGGCACCTGCTGGATCAAATCAACCGGCAGCGGCAATCCGTCACCGGCCCGGCCTTGAAATCCAGAGAGGAGATCATCGAAGAGGTTCTGACCCATTCGGAAATACAGAAAACGATCGTTTCCTATGCCGCCGAGAACCAGAAGCCAGTGCATGTGGCCCAGAAGGAAGCAGCGGGACAACTGGACGAAATTGCATCCAACTACAACCAGAAAATCATCCGCCTGTTCGACATTATTCTGGGATGGACCATGAAAATGCTGTTTGATGGCATGGTCATCGACTTTGACGGCTTGAACCGCGTCAAGCAGCAATCCAAAAACGCGCCCATCATATTGGTTCCCTGCCATAAGAGCCACCTGGACTATCTCATCCTTTCGTATGTGTTTTATCACAACAATATGCCGCCCCCCCATATTGCCGCAGGCAAAAACCTCTCCTTCTGGCCGCTTGGCCCTATCTTCCGGGGAGGGGGAGCCTTTTTTCTGCGGCGGTCGTTTAAAGGGGACCCGCTGTACCCGAAAATCTTTTCCGCGTACATATATAAAATACTCGATGAAGGCTTTCACGTAGAATTTTTCATCGAAGGGGGGAGAAGCCGGACGGGAAAACTGCTGGCACCGAAAATCGGTTTTCTCCAGCTCCTGTGGGAAGCGTATCTGAAAAGCAACTGGAGCGACATGTATTTTGTTCCGGTATACATCGGGTATGACCGCGTTCTTGAAGAAAAGGCCTATATTCACGAACTCGGCGGCGGGAAAAAGACGCCGGAAAACCTTAAAAATATATTCAAGGCCCGGAAATTGTTACGGAAAAAATATGGTAAAATATACATCAATTTTGAAACGCCTTTTTCGCTGAAAGAATATCTGCAGCGCAAGGAAATCGATTTTTCAAAGCTCTCCCGGGACGAACAAAAAGAAAGGTGTTACCGGTTCGGAGAAAAAATCGTCAGCGCCATCAACACCCAATCCGTGATCACACCCTATGCCATTGTGGCCGGTGCGTTGCTCAACTGCTCCCGCAAAAGGATCTACTACAAACAGTTGATGGAAACCGTGGAAACATATATGAATTACCTCGTAAACAGGCGGACCAAACTCGCGGACACGCTGTTTATCGACCGGCAAAGCACCATTGACTACGTGATGGAAACCTTCGCCACAAACAAGTATATCGATCGGAGCGAACCCCACAAGAAAGCGTTCCCGCCGCCGAATCCGATCATCAAGGTGCACGACAGCAAACGCCCCAACCTGGAGTATTATAAAAACAACGGGGTCATCCATTTTATATCGGGGGCATATACCGCTCTGGGCATTCTGGCCCTCGACGCTTTCCAATTCCAGGCGTCCACCGTCCACACCCACTACGCATTTTTACGGGATTATTTCCAGCTTGAATTTGTCTTCGATCCCGACGACGCCATTGAAACGGCCGTCCGAAAAAACATTAAGGCCTTTATCGATGATGCGATACTGATGCCCCATCCCGTCATGCCCGACATGTACAACCTCACGTCATCCGGCTACCGGAAACTGCAGTTGTTCGCTGAATTTCTGGCCCCCTATTTCGATTCATACTGGGTAGTTTTGAATTTTTTCATCCGCTATACCAACAAATCCATATTTGATATCAAGGACCCCGTAAAGAAAATCCAGAACATGGGGAGCCGCATGTACAAGCGCCAGGAAATCACCAGAACCGAAGGGCTCTCCAGGATCAACTACAAAAACGGCGTGTCTTATTTTACCCAGCACGGCCTGATAAACCCCGAAACCGACAGGGAAAAACTGGACTATTTCGTCGAAAAGACGCAGTTTTACATGCGTCTTTTGGCGCACTGACGAAACCCCTTGTAGAACCCATCTCAAAACAAGGTAATGGGCCGGATGCATTACGCGCACAAGCGAAAAGCCGTATGAAAGCACTTGTATTATCAGCCGGATTCGGCACCCGCCTGAAGCCGTACACCCTTGAAGTGCCCAAACCGTTATTTCCCGTCGGGGGCCGACCCATACTCGATATCATCATAACACGGCTCATCCGGGCCGGCGTAACCGGCGTCGCGGTCAACACTCACTACATGGCGGACAGGATCGAATCCTTTTTACGGCAGCAGCGCTACGGCATCGATATTGTTGTTCGCTACGAACCTGACCTCCTTGGAACAGGCGGAGCGGTCGGCAACTTTTCGGATTTTTTTACGAACGGTCCCTTTATCGTCATCAACAGCGACGTGCTGACCGATATTGATATGCGCAGCGTCCACGACGCGCACATGGCCCGCAAATGCATGGCATCCCTTGTAATGCACGATTATTCCCTGTTCAACAAGGTGTCGGTAAGCCCGGACGGATTGATCCGCGGGTTTTCCGGCAAAGGGGGAAACGGCCATACCCTGCTTGCATTTACAGGCATATCTGTCATCGACCCCGCGATATACCGGTATATCGAGCCGGGGGAAGCCTGCTGCATCATCGATATTTACCGGCGAATGATTCGTGCCGGCGAAAAAATCGCCGCCCACCGCGTCTCCGGCCATTACTGGAACGATTTGGGGACGCCGGAACGGTTCCGTGACGCCGTGGCGGCGTATATGGCGCCGGCAGTCTTTGAAAAGGCCTGTAAAAAGCCTCCCGCAAGCGGCTTCCGGAAAAAACAACTGGCCGGTGACGGCTCCGACCGGAAATGGTACCGGATCACAGCCGGGGGATTGACCCTCATAATGGCGGACCACGGCATCCATGCCGGTCCGTCCGCGGGGCAGGCGGATGCCTTTGTGGCAATTGGCCGGCATCTGCATGAAAAAAAGGTTCCGGTGCCGGAGATCTATGATTTCGACCGGTTCTCCGGGCTTGTTTTTCTGCAGGACCTGGGGGATACCCTTTTGCAGGAGATTGTTTCCAGCCATACTGATCGCGAAGACGCCATTGCCCATTACCAGCGTATCATTGACATTCTCATTGAAATCTCGGTTTCCGGAAAAACCGGTTTTGATCCGGCCTGGGCGTACGAGGGGCCCCGCTATGACCGGCGGATGGTCATCGAAAAAGAATGCCGGTATTTTACGGATTGCTTTTTAAAAGGATATCTTGGCCTTTCAGATCCTTCGGCGTCATCCCTTGCGGGGCCTTTTGCGGACCTTGCCGACGCCATTATGGCCAACGCCTACACCGGCCTGATGCACCGAGACTTCCAGTCCAGAAACATCATGATAAAAGACGGCCGCCATTACATCATCGATTTTCAGGGGGCAAGGCTCGGCCCCATACAGTATGATCTGGCCTCCCTGCTGGCGGATCCCTACGTGGACCTGAGCCGCAGCGTCCGGGAGTCCCTGATTGCCTATGCCGCGGAGGCCATGGAGAACCGCATCGGACGGAAAATGATGGATCATTCCCGGTTCGTGAAGGGATATCGCTACTGCTGCATATCCCGCCTTATGCAGGCCCTCGGCGCCTATGGGTTTCTCAGCCGGGTCAAAAAGAAGCCCTGGTTTGAACAATATATTCCAACAGCGCTTGCCGGACTGTTGTTCGAGCTTGAAGCGCTGCCCGATACCTGCGGCGACTTACGCCTGTCCGGGCTGGCCGAGGCCGTCTCGGTCGCAATGACCCGGCTGCAGTCAAATATCGCAGCGGACGAACCCGGCGAAAGCGAAATCCACCGGGAAACCTGTTGAACCGAACGACATATAAAAAGGAAATACCATGGCTGCACAAAAAATAATGATCAACGGTCTTCCCGGAAACGTCGCGAAGATGCTCGTTTCCAACGTCCTTTCAGACGACCGGTTCGAGCTGGTGGAATACTCCCTCACCGGGCCGGAAATAACCGATGACGTCTGCATTACAGCGGGGTGCACCATTGCCCTGCTAACGCCTGAAAAGCGGGATACGGCCATAAAAGAAATCCGGCAGGCCGCCGGGAATTTCATATCCATCGATTTTACACACCCCGCTGCGGTAAACGAAAACGCTTCCTTTTACTGCACCCACGCTCTTCCCTTTGTTATGGGCACGACCGGGGGGGACCGGGAGGCGCTGCTCCAAACCGTGGCGTCATCTTCCATATCCGCGGTCATTGCCCCCAACATGGCAAAACAAATCGTGGGATTCCAGGCCATGATGGCATATGCGGCGGAAAATTTCCCCGGCCTTTTCTCCGGATACAGCCTCCACATCAAAGAAAGCCACCAGGCCGCCAAGGCGGATACCAGCGGCACTGCTAAGGCCATGGTCGAATATTTCAACCGGCTGGGGGTCGATTTCAAGGAATCGGACATCGTCAAGATCCGCAACCCGGAAGAACAGAAATCCATGGGGGTCCCCCAGGCGCATCTCAACGGGCACGGATGGCACACCTATACCCTGGTTTCCCCGGACAAAAACGCCACCTTCCAGTTCGTCCACAATATCAACGGCCGGGACATCTATGCCCAGGGAACATTTGACGCCGTACTGTTTTTATCGGAAAAAATCCGCCGCGGCGAAACAGGCCGGGCATATTCAATGATCGACGTTTTAAAAGGCGCGTAAGGCGGTCAAATGCATCGTTACCCCATTATTTTCGCATTGTTTCTTATAGCAGGCCTTTCTCTCGGCGCATTCTCCGCCGCTGGTGCAAAAGAGGTCTTTCCGGACAGCAGCTGGAAGGACCGCCCCGACCCCCTTGCCAGCACCGAAGCACGCCCCGGCGGCGAGATCGTCGTGTTCGGCGGGCAGTACCCCAAAAGCCTGAACTATTATCTGGACCGGAACGTCCTTTCATCGGAGATCTTTGGGGTGATGTTCGAGTCGCTTCTGGGAATCAATCCCGTCAATCTCGAATACGAGCCGGCCATCGCCAGCACCTGGTCGATTTCCCGGGACAAGACCACGTATACGTTCCGCATCGATGAAGATGCCCGCTGGAGCGACGGGAAGCCGATTACAGCAGAAGACGTCAAGTGGACCTATGACACCATCATGGATCCGCAGAACATGACGGGCCCCCACAAGATAAACCTGGAGCGGTTTCATCCGCCGGAGGTGATCGACGAGCGGACCATCCGTTTTGAAGCCAAAGATGTACACTGGAAAAACCTGCTTGCCCTGGGGGGATTTTCCATTCTGCCCGCCCATGCATACGGGGATATGGATTTCAACCGGCTCGTATTTACGTTTCCGGTTGTTTCGGGCCCGTATCGGCCGGGGCGCATCCAAGAAGGCAATGCCATATCCTTTGAACGCCGGAAAGACTGGTGGCAAAACGACCGTCTCCGCCACCAAAACAAGTTTAATTTTGACACGGTCACCTTTCGGTTTTTCGCCGAGCGGGTCAATGCCTTCGAGGCTTTTAAAAAGGGGCGCATCGATCTCTTCCCCGTCTATACCTCCCGCATCTGGGTCAATGAAACCACGGGCAGTGCATTTTTCCAGAATCATATTGTCAAACAGCGGATTTACAACAAGCAGCCCATCGGTTTCCAGGGATTCGCCATGAACATGCGGCGGTTCCCTTTTGACGACCAGCGGGTGCGCAAGGCCATGGCCCTGCTCCTTGACCGGAAAAAAATGAACCGGACGATTATGTACAACCAGTATTTCCTGCACCGATCCTACTTTGAAGACCTGTATTCCCTGGACAACCCGTGTCCCAACCCCATAGTGGAAAAAGACGGCCGCAGGGCCAGGAAACTGCTAGCCGACGCCGGATGGGAGGCCAATCCGGAAACCGGCTACCTGGAAAAAGACGGCCGGCGATTTGCCTTCAAGTTTCTCACCCGCGATGCCGGCTCCGGCAAATTTCTCGCCATTTATGCCGAAGACCTGAAAGACGCGGGCATTGAAATGGCGGTTGACCAGAAGGACTGGTCGGCATGGGCCAGGGACATGGAAGAATTCAATTTTGACATGACATGGGCGGCATGGAGCTCGGGCATATTCAAGGATCCGGAAAGCATGTGGTCATCCGAGGAAGCGGACCGGGACGGCGGTTCCAACATAACCGGCTACAAGAACCCGGCTGTCGACCGGCGCATTGAACAGCAGAAAACCATTTTCGATGTGGAAAAAAGAAACAATATCTACAGGGAAATGGACCAAATCATCTTTGAGGCCTATCCGTACGCGCTCTTGTGGAATATCGACTACATACGTCTACTCTACTGGAACAAGTTCGGCACACCCGATACGGTACTATCCAAATACGGCGGGGAAAACAGTGCGCTCTGGTACTGGTGGTCCGACCCGGATGCCAGCGCCGCCCTTTCGGATGCGGTCGCCATGGATCTTCCCCTACCGCCCCGGGAAATGAACATCCATTTTGATGAAATCTTTTCCGGTCAGGACACAGCGCGCCGCGCCACTGCGGAGAAGGGGGCAGATTAACCCGCCGCCCGGCGGATAACCTCCCGGGCTTTTTCCATGGCGCTGTCCAGTTTCTCGGGATTCGACCCGCCCGCCTGGGCCATGTCCGGACGTCCGCCGCCGCTGCCGCCCACTTCCGCAGCGATTTCACGGATAATATTTCCCGCATGGAAACGGTCGGTAAGATCCTTTGTCACCGTTACCACGAGCATGGCCTTTTCGCCGCTCGGCGCCCCGAGCACGACAATCCCGGATGTGAGATTGTCCCGGAAGCGGTCGGCCAGATTGCGGAGTGCACCCGGATTGTCCGCGGAAACGGTCTTTGCGATGACCTTTACACCGTTGATGGAACGGATATCATCCACCATCTGACCGGCCGAGGCCGATGCCAGCTTCAACTTCAGCTGCTCAACGGATTTTTCCAGGGCTTTGTGGTTGGCCAGCAGGGTTTCGATGCGACCCGCCAGCGCCTCGGGGCGGTCCTTGAACAGCCGAGCCGCCTCGGAAAGCATCCTGTCCATGTTCTGGACATGGTTCAGCGCGGCTTCCCCCGTGATCGCTTCAATACGCCGGACGCCGGAAGCGATGCCGGCTTCGGAAAGGATCTTGAACAGCCCGATGTCTCCCGTCCTCTCCGTATGGGTGCCGCCGCACAACTCCTTGCTGAAGGATTCAAGGGAAACCACCCGGACCCGGTCGCCGTATTTTTCTTCAAAAAGGGCCGTGGCGCCGCTTTTAAAGGCCTCCTCAGCATCCATTTCATGCGTTTCAACCGCAACGTTCTCCCGAATGCGGGCATTGACCAGCTGCTCGATACGTTCGCGTTCCTCCATGGAAACAGGAGAAAAGTGCGTAAAATCAAACCGCATGCGGTCGGGCCCTACAAAAGAGCCGGCCTGCCGCACGTGATCCCCCAGGACCGCTCGCAGCGCATAATGCAGCAGATGGGTAGCGGTATGGTTGTTGGCCGTTGCTTTTCTCTTTTTCTCATCCACGGCCAGGTGCACCTTCGCCCCCTTTGAAACAATGCCTGAGGCGACCTTCCCCCTGTGTATGATCAAGCCGGTCGGGTCTTTGAAGGTATCGTTGACGGCGATCTCAAATCCGTCCCCGGAAATGATCCCGCAATCCCCCACCTGTCCGCCCGATTCCGCGTAAAACGGCGTTTTCCCCGTCACCACCTCAACGTCCTGGCCGGCCTGCGCCTGCTCGACGCCGCTGCCGTCAACCACCACCAGCAGCAGCTCCGATTCGTCTTCAGTGTTGTGATGGCCTGTGAATTCAGGCATTTGTGACGTAGTTGCCGAAAACTCCCGGTATGCGTCGCTGATACTGGAAAAGGCCGCAACGGATCGGGATTGTTCCCTCCGCTGCGCCATGGCCCGCTCAAAACCCGCCATATCGACGTCCAGATCTTTTTCCCGCACGATGTCGGTAACAATATCTACCGGGAACCCGAAGGTGTCATACAGCTTGAAAATCACCTCCCCCGGAACGACCGAAATATTTCTGCTCTCCATGTCCCGGAGGGTTTCCTCCAGCAGCTTGAGCCCGTTGTCCAGGGTTTCAAAAAACCGGATTTCCTCGTTTTTGCACACGTTGGTGATAAATGCCGCTTCCTCGGCAAGCTCGGGATAGCCGTCATTCATGATGCTGAAGACCGATTCCACCACTTTATATAGAAAGGGTTCGGTCAGGTTGAGGCTTCTGCCATAGCGGATGGCCCGGCGCAGGATACGGCGCAATACATACCCCCGCCCCTCGTTTGACGGCAGCACCCCGTCCCCGATCAAAAATGCGGCAGCCCGGCTGTGGTCGGCGATAACCTTCATGGCCACGTCGGTTTTCCGGCTGTCCTTCGCCTTGCGCCCGCAAAGGGATTCAATGGTCTTTATGATGGGGACAAACAGGTCGGTATCATAGTTGGTCGCAACGTTCTGGACAACCGAGGTGATGCGCTCCAGCCCCATGCCGGTATCGATGCTCGGTTTTGGCAGGGGGTTCATGTTCCCGTCGGCATCTCTATTGTACTGCATGAACACGAGGTTCCAAAGCTCCAGGTACCGGTCGCACTCGCATCCCACCGCACACCCCGGCGTTTGACAGCCGGTTTCCTCGCCGCGGTCGATCAGAATTTCCGAGCAAGGCCCGCATGGGCCGGTTTCCCCCATGGACCAGAAATTGTCCTTCTCCCCGAGGCGGACAATCCGGTCTTCGGGCACGCCGACCTGTTTCGCCCAGATGTCATGGGCTTCATCATCGTCCAAGTATATCGAAACCCACAGCTTTTCCGGCGGGAGATTCATCTCGTTGATCAAAAAATCCCAGGCATACCCGATGGCTTTTTCCTTGAAGTAATCACCGAAGGAAAAATTGCCCAGCATTTCAAAAAAGGTATGGTGCCGTGCCGTGTATCCCACGTTTTCCAGGTCATTGTGCTTGCCGCCGGCGCGAAGGCATTTCTGCGAGGTTGCCGCCCGTGAATAATCGCGCTTTTCCTCGCCCAGAAAAATCCGCTTGAACTGGACCATACCGGCGTTGGTAAACAGGAGGGTCGGGTCGTCGTGCGGTACCAGCGAGGAGCTTCGGACGATCTGGTGATCGTTGCTTCTGAAGTATTCAAAAAACAATTTTCTGATTTCGTTTCCTGTCATTATCCCTCCACTGCTGAACAGGCGGCATGCCGGGCGCCAAGGCGGAATTCCGCAGCACCCGGTTTCATGCCGCCCCTATAATCCACCGTTTTACGGCACGGTCCTTGTCTGCAATTATTTGCCGGCGGCCTTTTTCTCTCCGGCGCCTTCCTCCGCCTCGCTTGGCGCCTGGTCCCTGGCTGCCGGGGCCGCAAGACCGACGGCCTCTTTTACCCTGGCTTTCAAGTTGTTATAAAAGTCCGGATTGTCGTCGAAATATTTTTTGACGTTTTCACGCCCCTGCCCGATTCTTTCTCCCTGGTAGCTGTACCATGAACCGCTTTTGTCGATCACCTCCATTTTGACCCCCACGTCGAGCAGGTCGCCGCTAGCGGATATCCCCTCGCCGTACATGATGTCGAATTCCGCTTCCTTGAACGGCGGGGCGACCTTGTTTTTCACGACCTTGGCCCGCGTCCGGCTCCCGATAGTCTCCTGGTTCTCCTTGATGGCGCCGGTGCGCCGGACCTCGATCCGGACGGTGGAATAAAACTTGAGCGCATTCCCCCCCGTCGTGGTTTCCGGGTTGCCGAAAACCACGCCGATCTTCATGCGGATCTGGTTGATGAAAATCAGCGACGTCATGGTTTTGCTGATGGAACCGGTCAGTTTCCGCAGCGCCTGGGACATGAGTCTGGCCTGGAGCCCCATGTGGGAATCCCCCATCTCCCCCTCGATTTCCGCGCGGGGCACCAGTGCGGCCACTGAGTCAATCACCAGTATATCGATCGCACCGCTTCTGATCAGCATGTCGGCGATTTCCAGGGCCTGCTCCCCGGTATCCGGCTGGGAAACCAGGAGTTCATCGACATTGACGCCCAGTTTCCTGGCATAAGCGGTATCCAGGGCATGCTCGGCGTCGATGAAGGCGGCGATACCCCCCTGCTTCTGGGCTTCGGCAACCGCATGAAGCGCAAGGGTCGTTTTTCCGGAAGCCTCCGGGCCATATATCTCCGTTATCCTCCCACGGGGCAGCCCGCCTACACCCAAGGCCTGGTCCAATGCGATGGAGCCTGTCGGAATGGCGGGAATGTCCACAATATAATTGCTGCCCAGCTTCATGACCGCCCCTTTGCCAAACTGGCGTTCGATCTGCCCCATGGCTGCCTGAACCGCTTTTTCCTTGTCCATCACCGGTTTGTTCATTTACCCTTCCCTCCGAGTGGCTTTATGTATGTTTTTTCATCCGGCACGCCCTGTCCCCGGTTCATTTTTGCGCCGGCTGCAATACTGTAGCGCAACATGAATACGAGTGGGCAATGTAACATTTTCTTTCCCATTAATAAACCATCATTCTTCCGCCCGACCCGCAAGAAGATGGGTTTGACGACATGTATACACGGCCCCCCGGGGGGTAAGCCGGCTTTCAAAGAGGCAGAGCGCCCCGGCCCGAAAATCCCTTGAAGCGAAATCCCCGTAACAGGTGATTGCAGAAATGACCGTTTCCGGATCGATTTTTCCTTTGAACCGGGCAAGGGTCAAATGGGGCGTAAATCCCCTGTCCTCCTTGTTAAAACCGATGGCGGACAGATTGTCTTCCACCCGGTTCTGCAGCCGCGAAAGCCTGTCTGTCTCCCCCCTTACACCGGTCCATAGCACCCGGGGCCGTTTTACGCCCGGAAAAACCGACAAGCCCGCGGCCCATAGGGTTATGGGCGGAAAACCGGCAGCTGCATCCGCGAGTTGCCGGCCGATATCTTCGACACGCGATACGGGGGTTTCTCCAAGAAACATGAGCGTCAGGTGGATGTTTTCGGCTGCACTCCATTTTGCCGGAAAACCGGACTGCCGTATTTCTGTCTGAAGCTCCGACAAGGCTTCTTTCACGAATTCCGGCAGTTCAATGGCCACGAACAGGCGCACCCGCTTTTCCCGGTAAACGTTTTGGGCGCCGGACGATTTTTCAACCATAACCCCCTGATCCCCGACCATATGCACCCTTATCCCTTTCCTTGCACGCCGTCTTCTTCGGCATGCCGCATCACCAGTTCATACACTTCGCGAATGGGCAGATTCATGGCCAATGCGATTCTTTTGCATTCCTCGAACTCCGGCGCAATGCGGCTTTTGCCGTCGGGCGTCCGGATCTGCTTGGCCAGAACCCGTCCATACGGCGTGGAGACAAAGACCGCCTTCCTCTCCAGCACCCGGCGTCCGGCGCTGTGGTGCCTCAGACCGGCGGCGCTGGTTTCCGTCAGGATCATGCGGCAGATCACCGGCAATTTCACCCGGTGACACAGCACCTGCAGAAACGTGCCGGGACGCCCTTTTTTCATATACACCGGGAATAGGCATACATCGAGGGCGCCGGCGTCAAACAGCCTGTCGGTCAGGTATCCGAACACTTCCGGATTCATGTCGTCAATGCTGGTTTCGACGATTTCCACATAATCGGAGGATGCCGTTTCCGGACGCCCCGTAACAATCCGAAGCAGATTCGGCTGACGGGGAATATCACGGCTTCCCGCGCCGTAACCGATGCCTGTTACCACCATGTCAGGCACGGGTTCAAAGGATTGGACAAACGTTGCGAGAATGGCCGCACCCGTGGGCGTTACCAGCTCTGACGCGATATCGGTGCCGTAAACCGGTATGCCGGTAAGGATGGATAACGTAGCCGGTGCCGGCACCGGCAGTCGGCCATGGGCGCACTCGACCATGCCCGAACCAACAGCAACCCTCGATGCCGCCACGCTCCGGAAGTCCATACGCTCCATGCAGAGGGCCGTTCCCACCACATCCACGATGGCATCCATACCCCCCAGCTCGTGAAAGTGAACGTCATCTACCGGAACCCCGTGAATGGCGGCTTCAGCGCCGGCGATTCTTTGAAACATGGCCAAGCTCTTTTCGGCCGCAAATTCGGAGAGCCGTGAGTTTTCGATGAGCGCCCGGATCGTTGCATAATCCCGGACTTCGGAATCGGAGACGATCACGTCGACCTTTTTCCCGGAGATGCCCCCCCGCTCAACCCCATGGGCACGAATGACAAAGCCATCGAGATTCAGCGCCTCCTTGAGCCGGTCTTCCAGCCATTCGGCAGAAATGCCCAGGTCCACCAGTGCACCCAAGGTCATGTCTCCGCTGATTCCCGAAAAACAGTCAAAATAAGCAATCATGATGCTTTTTCTTCCCCGCGTCCGGCATGAACGCCCATGATTTCAACAACAAGTGCAACGGTCTTCACCATATCCGTCAGACGGATGCTCTCGCGCACCGTATGGGCATCGCGCATGCCGGTCCCGATCACGCCGGTAACGATATTTTTCGAAAAAAAGATGTTGGCATCCGAGCCGCCACCGGTTTTTTTGGAAATCAGGGTGCGCCCCAGGTTTTGTGCCGCGGTCCTGGCAATTGTGACGACCGGGTGGTCGTCGGGGATAAACGTATTGGGAAACTGGTTTTTGATCGAAATCGTCAGCCGCGGCAGGTCCTCCCCGGCTTGTCTTTCCGGGGCATTGTGAACCGTCTCTTCAAAAACGGCTGCGATCTCGCTGGTTACCTTTTCCAGCATCGATGCATCGTGGCTTCTGGCCTCTCCTTTGATATGCACCGTTTCCGGAACGATATTCGTGGCACCGCCACATTCGATAAACCCGATATTGCACGTGGTTTCGGAATCGATCCTCCCCAGGCGGAGCCCGGCGATCGCCCTTGCCGCAACCACGATGGCATTAATCCCTTTTTCCGGCTCGGCCCCTGCATGGGCGGACTTCCCGTGCACGGTGAACTCGAAATGATTCGCCGCAGGGGCCCTGGTGATAATCGATTCCGTGTCAAAAGTATCCAGGGCATACCCATACCCGGCGTTCAAAAGGGAATAATCGAGATGGCTTGCCCCCAGCAGACCGATTTCCTCGCACGTTGTCAACACCACTTCTATGGGACCGTGGGGGAGGTCGTTTTCCTGGATGACCCGCATGGCTTCAATAATGATGGCGATTGCGCTTTTGTCATCCGCCCCTAAAATGGTGGTGCCGTCGCTGACAAACACACCGTCTGCAAACTGCGGCTTGATCCCTTTTCCGGGTTCAACCGTATCCATGTGCGCATTAAAAAACAGCGGCGGGGCAGCGCGGTTCCCCTTGAATTTGGCGATGAGATTGCCGGTGTCGCTCCCTGTATGGCGACCACTGTCGTCAATGAATATCTCCGCTCCCATGGATTCCAGAATTTTCCGTATCTCCCGGGATATTACCCCTTCCTGCCTGGAAACACTGTCGATCTGCACCAGGTATTCAAATAAATCCCGCAGCCGTCTTTCATTTATCATCGCGGTTCGTCCTTTAAAAAGCTTGACCAATCAAAAAATAAACGGTATTTTTCCACGCGTTGTACCATCAGGCAAAAGACACGGAAGTGCGCAGCTCACTGGTGGGGCTCCCGGACTTCAAATCCGGTGTGGGGCGTTAAAACCGTCCCGGGTGGGTTCGATTCCCATGCACTTCCGCCATATCCCCTTTTGCGTATCCCAGCACATTGTAGCAGATCACGGGCTCCAGCTTATTTTTCACGTAGACTTCGCCACGGCTTTCAAAATGGAAGCTGCCCGTATTCTGGAGGCAGGTCTTCTCGCCGACAATGATTTCCCCCCCCTTTGCCATCTGCTCCAGGCGAGCGGCCACGTTGACGCAGTCGCCGATGACCGTGTAATCCATCCGGTTTTCAGATCCGATATTGCCGATGATCGCCGTGCCGGTATTAATGCCGATGCCGACATCAAAAATTTCCTGTCCTTTTTCCTGCCGCATCTTCCG
>JAWOAV010000164.1:0-8005 GCA_046498365.1 Desulfosalsimonadaceae bacterium | reverse complement strand
ACACCGCGGCACAGATTCCGTCGTGTCTTCATTTTTCCGTGTCGACATGTAGTACCGTCATGTGGAAACCTCTTTTTTTTATTGCGTTATAAAGATGGAGGACGGCGCATCCCTCCATGAAGCTTACCTGCCGGGGTTTCCGGCAGCCAGGAAATCACTCCTCCTGTTTTTTGTCCGGCCTTCGCCCGCTGTCACCCGATTCCCCGGCAATGAAAAAGCTTGCGATGGCAGCGAGATACGCTGCCGCAAAAACATACAGGGTAAAATGATAATTGCCAAGATAATCGTATGCAAGCCCGTTGACATACGTACCCGTGGCCCCGCCCAGGGAGTAGGCAATCCAGGTGACCCCCAGGAGAACCCCAAAGGACATAAGCCCCCAGAACCGCCCCACGGCAAGGGGCATGAGAACGACAATGCCGCCCATTGAAAACCCGAAGACCATCGTGTAAATCCACGTGGCAGCAGGAATATTCATATGGAGCAGCAGCATCACCGCAACGGCCTGGAGCCCGAAGCAAAGCAGGACGACATGCGTAAACGGCCATGCATCCGCCAACCTGCCGAAGCAGAGCTTGCCCAGGCCGCCGAGGCCCGCTGTCAAGCCGAGTGCGGCGGCTGCCGTTGCCTGGGTTGTTCCCTGGATATCCATGAGCATGGGCACCTGGTGCTGCAGCAGGCCCATCTGGGCGAACGAGGCGAGGAAAAAGGATGCAAAGATAAACCAGAAGGCGCTGCTGCGAAAGGCTTGTGCGGCCGGCACTTCTATCGGCCCTTTGGCGCCGGCCGATTGCGGACCGGAGGGGATGTCCTGCTCCGGCGCCGTGCCGTCGGGGAGCAGCCCCATTTCGTCTGGCCGGTCTTTTATCACAAGATAGACCATCGGCAGGGCAATCACCCATACCATCGTGCCGATAACGACAAACGAAGTTTTCCAGCCGAAATGCAGCGTGATGACGCCCACCATGGGGGCCAGTACCAGCCCCCCCGCGGAAATGCCCACCATGGCGATCCCGGTTGCCGTCCCCCGCAGGCGGGAAAACCAGTTGGCCACGAGGTTGCTCACCGAAATGACCCCGATGCCGGAAACCATGACGGCAAGAAGGGCGTATGCCAGGTAAAAATACCAGAGGGAAAACGTCAGGCTCACCATCATGAAGCAGGCCCCCGCGCCTGCGGCGCAGGTCATCATGACGTTTTTCGGGCCGAAGCGCCCGATGAGCCTGCCGATGACCGGTGCCATAAGCCCGCTGACGATCAGATAAATGGACATGGTCAGGGATATGGCTCCCCGGCTCCAGCCGAAGTCATCTTCCACGGGTTTGATGAAGATGCTGAAGGAATAGAAGCCGGAGCCGGAGAAAAGCATGCAGAGCAGAAAGCAGGCAGCAACGATAACCCATCCGTAAAAAATCTTTTCCCGGCCCATGCCCTGTATCCCTTTTTTACCGCACGACCTTGTTTTCATAGGTTTTCAGGATCTGCCGGGCCAGGGAGATCTTGTGCACCTCATCCGCGCCGTCGTATATCCGGGCGGCCCGCTCATGCCGGAAGAGAAATGCGATGATGGTGTCGTCGGTCATTCCGAGCCCGCCGTGGACCTGGAGCGCCTTGTCGATGACCCGCTGCATGGTGTTTGCCGCCACAAATTTGATCATGGAAATGTCTTTCCGGGCCTCCTTGGCGCCGTAGTTGTCGATCTTCCATGCGGCATGCAGCACCATGAGGCGCGCGGCCTGGATTTCAGCGGCGCATTCGGCGATCCAGGACTGGATGATCTGCCGGGAGGCCAGCTTCCGGTCCGGCGCGATGGTCCGGTCCCGGGCATAGGCGCACATGAGGTCAAATACCCGGTTGCAGATTCCGATCCAGCGCATGCAGTGGTGGATGCGCCCCGGGCCCAGGCGCTCCTGGGCGATGATGAAGCCGTGCCCTTCGGGCCCTAGCAGGTTTTCCTGCGGCACGCGGCAGTTCTGGTAGAGGATCTCGGCATGGCTGAAATACCCGGACCCGGTGTGCCCCATCACCGGGATGTTGCGGACCAGGTTGAAGCCCGGCGTGTCCGTGGGGACGATGATCATGCTGGCCTGCATGTACGGGGGGGCTTCCGGGTTTGTCACGGCCATGACAATGGCGAATGCGGAGCCGTCCGCCGCGGTGGTGTACCACTTGTGACCGTTGATGATGTAGTCGTCGCCGTCTTTTACGGCCGTGGTTTCGAGCATGACCGGGTTGGAGCCCGGCATGTCGACTTCGGTCATGGAAAAGCAGCTGCGGATCCTCCCTTCCACCAGCGGGAGCAGGAATTTTTCCCGTTGCGCTTCGGTGGCGTACTTGTGCAGGATCTCGATGTTACCCGCGTCCGGCGCCATGCAGCCGAAGGTGTACAGGCCCAGGGGGCTTCTCCCGAGAGCCTCGAATATCAGGGCGCTTTCCACCAGGCTCAGCCCCATGCCGCCGAACTCCCTTGGGTGCAGGGGCGCCCATAGCTCCATCTTGCGGACCATTTCCCGCTTTTTCTCCAGTTCCGGGAGCAGCGTCTCCTCTTTGCCGGCGAGAAAGTCTTTTTCCAGGGGGATCAATTCCTTTTCGAGAAATTCATCGATCATGGATAAAATGGTCTGCATTTTTTCTGAAATGGTGAAGTCCACGGTAGCTCCTTTTTCATATCGGGTTGCGGTTTGCCGGGGGCGGCCTTCCCGCCGGCCGGTTGTTTGTCCGCGCCGTTTTGGTGGTTGATGACGGGGCGAATGATTTTTGTCTTGTCCTTATTAGCGGGGTTTGACCGTACAAGTCAATAAAAAATCGAACGCTCGTTCTTTTTTTTGTTGACACAGACGGCCTGCCGTATTTACTATGAAAGATAATGTGATTGACGCAATCCGCCAGTGACCGATTGCCATTCCGATTGATATTGCCAGGCAGCCCAATACATTCATAGAATTCTGCATTGGCCATGAAAATACTCGTATGCGCCAAAGACGTTCCCGATCCCGATCATGTGGTTGTCCGCGTGCGTGAAGACGACCGCGCGGTTATCGGGGAGGTGTCCGAATACCGGATGAACCGTTTTGATGCGTTTGCCGTGGAGGAAGCCCTCCGGATTCGGGAAGCGCTGGGAAATGCAGCCATAGACGTTCTGACGGTCGGTCCTTCGCGCGCAAAAGATGTTCCCCGGCGGGGGGTGGGCATGGGCGCGGACAGGGGGATTCACCTTGAAACGCAGGCGGACGGATATCTCAGCCCGCGGACAAAGGCCGCATGGATCGCCACGTACGCCCGGGGAAAGGGGTATGACCTGATTCTGACCGGCGCCATGTCGGAGGACATGATGAACGGGCAGGTGGGGCCGATGGTGGCGGCATTTTTAAACCTGCCCTGGGCGACTCAGGTGATCCGCACACGGCTGCCCCGGGAAGGGAAAAATGCGTTGGCGCCCGTTTCATCCGAAATCTGCGTAGAAAGGGAAATCGAAGGCGGAAGCAGGGAGATATTGGAGATCGCATTGCCGGCTGTTCTTGCCCTTCAAACGGGGATCAACGAACCGCGCTATCCGTCCCTGTCCAACCTTTTGCGCGCAAACAAGCAGGAGATGGAAACCGTTGCCGTGGCGTTGGCCGGCGCCGGAAATGAAAAAGCCATGGAAGACATGGCCGGTATGGAGATGCCCCAGAAAATGCGTGCCGGAAGGCACCTGGAGGGATCTCCTTCCGACAAGGCCGGACAGTTGATTGCCATTTTACAGGACAAGGCGCTTTTATCCTGATATGAATGAGAAAAAGAATACCGTCGTTATCGCCGCCCATGCCGACGGGCGCATTCTGCCCGAAACGTGGGACCTCGCGGCATTTGCGCAGCAACTGGCAGACGGGCGGACGGAAGTGATCGAAATATTTGTTGTCGGCGAAAATATCGGTACGATGGCCGAAGAGATCGCCGAGAAGACCGGCCTTGACGTCCGGGCGGTATCCTGTGCCGGCCTGCACTATTTTTCGTCGGAAGCCTATTGCCGTGTTATGGGGCAGATGCTTTCCGGCAAAAAGGTTTCCTACGTTATCGCCGCGCACAATTCCCAGGGGCAGGAATATGCACCCGCCCTGGCTGTATGGCTGAATGCGGCATGCATATCCGGGGTTAACGGGCTGCGCTTTGATGACGGAGCGGTGTTGTTCCAAAGGGATGTGCACGGCGGCAAGGCGAGGGCAAGCATGATTTCCCATGCCGAAACAACGGTGCTGACTGTGCAGCCGGGCGTTTTCCGTCCGGACGCATCCCGCCGTGCCGCCCCCGGCAGGGTCAGCCGACAGAAGGCGGAATATACCTCCGGCCGCACACGTGTATCAGGCGTCCAAAAGGCCCGGGCCGATGCCGCGGGCATTGCCGAGGCCAAGGTGGTGGTTGCCGCCGGAAGGGGCATCGGCGAGGAGGAAAACATGCCCCTGATGGAGAGCCTGGCGGCGATGTTTCCCCGGTCGGCCGTGGCAGGGACCCGAATCGTCTGCGACCGGGGATGGCTCCCCTACAGCCGGCAGATCGGCGTGACCGGCGCCACCGTGGCCCCCGCGCTCTACATCGCCTGCGGGATATCCGGGGCGTCCCAGCACGTGATGGGCATGCGCGGGGCAAAGTTTGTGGTTGCCATCAACACGGACCCACAGGCCGCCATGTTCAACGAGTCCGATGTCTGCCTCGTGGAGGACGTAATAACCTTTGTTCCGCTTCTGCTGGAGGTTTTCCGGCAGCGGCAAAACGACAATCCGGTGCCGGCGGCGCCGGAAAACGAAGAATCCGGAGGATGACATGGTATCTTTTTCACTTAAAAACAAGGTTGCGCTCATTACAGGGGCCAGCAGGGGGATCGGCGAAGCGATCGCGCTTACGCTTTCAGAGTACGGGGCAACCTGCATCCTGGTTGCCCGAAAGATCGAATCCCTGGAAGCCGTTAAAAAGAAGATCACGGACAAGGGGGGGAAAGCCGAAGCCGTTGCTTGCAACATGGGGTATATGGACCAGATCCAGGCGCTTTTTGAGAAGGTCCGGTCAGAGTACGGGAAGCTCGACATCCTGATCAACAATGCTGCCACCAACCCCTATTTCGGGGGGCTGATGGAGGCCCCGGAATGGGCCATGGACAAGACGTTTCAGGTCAACCTCAAGGGGCCCTTTTTCATGAGCCAGTATGCCGCAGCCCTCATGCTGGAAAACGGCGGCGGGTCCATCGTCAACGTGGCCTCCATAAACGGCATCCGGCCCGCCCCCTTTCAGGGCATCTATTCCATCACCAAGGCCGCAGTGATTTCCATGACAAAAGCGTTTGCAAAGGAGCTTGCCGCGAGCAACATCCGCGTGAACGCACTTCTGCCCGGTCTTACCGAAACCCGGTTTTCCGCGGCCATTATTGAAAATAAGGATATCTATAATTACGCCCTCGGACAAATACCCATGAACCGGCATGCCGTGCCGGAGGAAATGGCGGGGGCTGTCCTTTACCTGGTGTCTGACGCCGCATCCTTCACAACGGGTTCTACCATCACCTGCGACGGGGGGGCGTTGACGTGAGTAAGTTGTAGGTTGTAGGTTGTAAGTTGTAGGGTATAAGTTGCAGGTTGTGTTACAAGCCATCTCAAAAAAAAGATTTTGGTCCAAACCGGCCGCGGTTTACAGGGTGCAACTTTCATTACAACCCTGAAACCCGGCAAGCGCATTCCGGTGCCAAAACCGGCAACCCCTTTTGGCACCATACCCAATACAAGTGAAGGAGAAATCATGTCCGACCCGATTTACCGGGAGCTGCAGCAGCGGCTCGACACCTATTCCCTGGGATTTCCGGCAACCGCCTCCGGCATCGAGATCCGAATCCTGCAGCGTCTTTTCTCCGAAGAGGATGCAAAAATGTTTCTGGCCCTTTCCCCCATGGTGGAGCCGCCGGAACCGGTGGCCGAAAGAATGGGCATTTCCGTGGAAGATGCGGCCGCTCACCTCGAGGACATGGCGAAAAGGGGGCTTCTGTTTCGCCTGGCCAAAGGCGGGGCGCCGCGCTACGGCGCAATTCCCTTCATACATGGGCTCTATGAGTTCCAGGTCAAGCGGCTGGATACGGAATTCGCCGAAATGGGTGAACAATATATGAAGGAAGGACTTGACCAGGCAATGGCCGGGGGCGCGGAATACTTTCTCAGAACCATCCCGGTGAACGCCTCCGTTGACGTGACGCAGCAGGTGGCCTCCTACGACGATGCCTGCGAGATACTGAGAAGCAGGAAGCTGATTGTCGTGACCGACTGCATCTGCCGCAAGCAGAAATCGCTCGTGGGGGAGAGCTGCGGCAAGCCGCTGGAAGCATGCTTCATGTTCGGGTCCATGGGGCAGTATTACCTGGATCATGACATGGGGCGGCAGGTCACGGTGGCGGAAGCCGAAAAGATCCTGGCCGATGCCAGGGACGCCGGCCTGGTCACCCAGCCGGCCACCGCCCAGAACCCGGCGGGCATGTGCAACTGCTGCGGGGACTGCTGCGGCGTGCTCCGGGCGCTCAACATGCATCCCAAGCCCGCGGAGATCGTTTTTTCCAACCATTACGCGGTTGTGGATGAAGCGGCGTGCACGGGCTGCCAGGCATGCGAGGATCGGTGCCAGATGAACGCCATTGCGCTGGGAGATGCCGGCATTGCCGTTGTAAATCCCGACCGCTGCATCGGCTGCGGGCTTTGCGTCACCGACTGCCCCGCCGGGGCCGTCCAGCTTACCCCCAAGCCCGAAGACAAACGGCGCGTCCCCCCGGCCGGCAGCATGGACCAGATGCTGGCCATGGCCCGGAAGCGTGGATTAATGTAGCAGCTTGATCTGTAAGGAAGTTTTCCAAAAGTTTTCTCTTCCGGCACTTTTTCAGTATTTTATTGCAGATGTCTTCATTAGTATACAGCATATGATTTAATTCACTCACTTCAATATTTTTCCTCCCCCTTTCATTTTTTCCGTTTCAGTCTCCTAAAGCCAACGAATACGGGCTTTTCAGCCATTAGACAGCCATATCCTCTAAAAAGGAATATCCGGAATCGGTGCGTATCTGTTTCCGTTTGATTTTTTATAACATCTTAGAATGTTACTATATAATTAAGAAATCAAATTTTCTTATAGTTATGGCATTTATCTTGCATGCCACTTACCAGGCATAGTAGCGGAAGGCTTCTTGAAATTCTGGAGTAACTGTTAATACGCCGTTTGAAAAAGGCACGCCACCCTAAAGGGTGGTTCGCAAAAGCACCGACCTGAAAATCTTCTAAAAAAAGATTAGGTAGCGGGCTTGCCAAGCGGATTTAACGCCTCCTCATGGTGTTAATAGCGCGGCAATATACACCACGTGGAGGCTATCTATGTTATCATATCTACAAGTCAATCGTATCATTTTACTTGCCGTGTTTTCCGCCGTAACGACTTTTCTCCTCTTTTCGTCAGTCTCGTTTGCGGCGTCGGTAAGCCTTGCCTGGGACAGGCCAACGGATGAAGCGGTTAAGGGCTATCATATATATTACGGCCTGTCAGGTACCGATTATAAAACAACCCCCGTAAAAACAATTAATTTCGCAGATGAGACCCAATCGGAGATTGACAATCTTGATCCGGGAGAGGATTACGTCTTTGCGGTCACGAGTCACGATGGAAACGGTTTTGAAAGTGATTTCTCCCAGGAAACATATTACACCGCCTCGGGACCGACTTTTTACAGCATAGAAGCAAATGTGCTTCCAGCCGAAACAGGTTCGATACGGTCTTCATCGGGCATTATTGATTGCCGCAATAACTGCACTGCAGACTTCGAATCCGGAAGTTCACCGATGTTTACCATAGAACCCGATAATGCGTACCGGATATCTGATGTGAAAGTGAACGGTACTTCTGCAGGGGTGATTTCAAGTTATACTTTTGAGAACCTTTCCGGTCCGCAGAAGATTGAAGCAAGCTTTGCCCTGAAACAATACACGGTCACTGCGACGGCAGGCGCCGG
>JAWOAV010000042.1:0-5999 GCA_046498365.1 Desulfosalsimonadaceae bacterium | reverse complement strand
GCTCTGAGAACGGGCTTCGACAGTCAGCGATGATTCCGTAGACGGTGCGATCAGCGCGCGTATACCGATGGTGGCCACAACCAATACCAAACAAATTGCCAACACGAAGCGCCAGGCTCCGGGGGATAAGCCAAGAACCTCCTGTAATCCGGCCGACCGCGGTCTCTTGGTTTCTTTTTTAATGCGCTTGAACGGGCGGCTCTTGTCATAGCGCTGGTTTTTCTTCATGGCCAAGGTTTCTTCTCCTGATGGATATCTGTAGGCTGCGAATTTCTTTTATTTATTGTAAAATAATGGAGTTGACGGTGAGAGTCAAGGACGGGGATGATGGCATGAATATAATTGATGACCGCCATTCTCCCTTATGGTTGTGCAGGCAGATCGCTGTTGATCGCCTCAAGGGCTGCAAGAATATTCGCTTGCCCCGAATAGCTCTTTGTCGTATCGCCGTCGCAGATAACCGCCGTTGGTGTTCTGTGTACTGAATCTGCCTGAAGAAACGCATTAAACCGTGCTAAAAATGTATTCAGATTATAAGGTGCATAGCCGATATCCTGCTCCTTGAAGGCCTGCCGGATATCTTCCGCATTACCCCCTTTTCCGGCAACTTCGAAAAGAACGCCCCGGACTTTGAAAGCGTGTTCCATGGAGTTGTTTTCATTTATTGCATACAGAAAGTAGTGGATGTACGGAACGGACCGGGGCATCGGGATATCGATGAAGGTCAAACGGATTTTCTTTTTTTCAATGAGCTCGCGCAAAACCGGTTCCACATGCGGTTTCATGTCCTGGCAAGGACCGCAGAAATATTCTGTATACATGCGTACTTCCAACGGTCCGGTACCGAAAGAGGGGAAAAAACCTTCATTTTTTTCCATTAGGCCGTCTGCATGAGAAACCGATGTGACAAATACAATCGATATGGCGATGAAACGTAAAATAAAAAATGTTTTTCCAAGAACCGGAAACCTTTTTACTGATTTTTGCATGCTGGTATAGACACGAAAAATATTCCTACTGAATATGGGCCCGTAGGGGCGCCCCTTGCGGGTGCCCGGAATCCGGTCACCCGCAAGGGGCGCCCCTACGAGGACATCCTGATCATTATTATTGATAAATGCAAAGAATTGTAATATGCCCATCAATCGCACCCCCTATTTTCTCAAAAGGTATATTTTCTCTATATATCCTATTTTACAAAACAACGGTTTTGTCAAGCTACCCTTATGCATTCTGAGTGTATCACTTACCACGCATGGAATATTTTCGGGTTTCCTGGTATCAGAATCCAGGCTTTTGGGGGTTGTTCTATCAGGAGGGCGTCCAAAAAATCGGCTCACCACCGCCAAGGCCTGCCGGGGTGCTTTTTTTTCAAACCCAAAGACCGAACGTCATTTTTGCGATCAATCCGGGGGGGTCAGGTCCATACGCAATTCCGTCTCCCCCGATCCCGGGACAACTGCGCTTTGAAAACCGACTTTTTGACCAAGTTTGATCATTGATTGATTCTCGGACAAAACGTATCCCCGGACGCTTTTGATCTGCATGGACCGGGCAATCTGCAGGCATTTTTTCAACAAAACGGAACCGATTCCCTTGCCCTGCCACGGGTCGCCGACCATAATCGAAAACTCGCCCTGATTGCCGTCGGGGTCTGTAATAATCCGGCAGACACCCAGCATGTTTTCCCGGTCTTTTTCACTCCGGATAGCCACCAGTGCGATATGCCGGTCATAATCGACCTGTGTGAAACGGGCGAGCATGGTTTTTGGCAAGTGTTTGATTGAAGTGAAGAACCGGTAATGAATACTTTCCCTGGATAAATTTTCAAACAATTGTTCGAGCAGGGGGGCATCTTCGGGTTTAATGGGGCGAACCCATAACTGCTCCCCTTCCCGGGTTGTTTCAAAGGATTCATACTCCTTTGGATACGGGCTGATGACCAGGTGACGGGTGGGTTCGACATCGGTATATTTTACCCGGATTCGCGCATCGGCCACATGGACCGCCCCGTCTTTGATGAGTACAGGGTTCATATCGATTTCCTCGATCTGGGGAAAATCGGTTACCAGCTGGGACGTCCGGATAATGATCTCCTCTATTGATTCCGTATCAACAGGGGCAATATGCCGGTACCCCTTTAAGAGCTTGCTGATTCGGGTGTCCTCGATAAGAAAACGGGCCAAAAGACGATTCAACGGCGGCAGCGCAATGGCGCGGTCCTTTACAATTTCCGCCAATACGCCGCCCGTGCCGAACATGATCGTCGGCCCGAAATTGGGATCCTTTTTCGCCCCAAGCAGGATTTCCAAATCCGGCAGGGAAATCATCGGCTCCACGGTCACACCGGCAATGGAGGCATCCGGGTTGTACCGTCTTGCGCTTTCCATAATCCGGTCGAAGGCATCATGAACGGCCCCCGCGTTGCACAGGTCAAGCCAGACCCCGCCGGCATCGGATTTATGCGAAATATCGGGGGAATACACTTTCAGTACCACCGGATAGCCAAATTCCCCGGCAATCCGGACGGCCTCGTCGGCAGATTCCGCCATTCGGGTCGGCACCACCGGCAGGCCATAAGCTTCAAGCAATTGCTTGGATTCGATTTCCGTGAGAAATCGCCCGTTCTCATCGATATTGCTGCAAATAATCTTTCCGGCCCAATCCGGGTCGAACAATAGCTCATGAGACAGCCGGGGCGGGATCTCCTGCAACAGTTGCAGGTTTCGTTCGTAGCTGAACAGGTGCATGAATGCCCGGATCGCCTGTTCCGGCGTATCATAGGTGGGAACCCCCGCTTTGTTTAATATATTATGGGCAGCAATGACGTCGATGCCCCCTGAAAAAGCCGTAAAAACGGATAACCGCTGTTTTTTAACGATGCCGGCAACCACGTCGGCCACGTCTTCGGCCGCGGTCATGGCCTGGGGGGTCAATATGACCAGGATGCCGTCGGTTTCTTCCGCTTCCATGCAGATGGTAATGGTTTCGCCATAGCGGCGGGGGGATGCATCCCCCAGGATATCGATGGGGTTGTTGCGGCTCCAGTAGGGCGGAAGGGCGTCGTTGAGCTTCTTGATCGTCTTTCCGGAGAGTTTCGCCGGCGACACGCCGTACTCGGAGAGGGCATCGGCGGCCATGACGCCGCCGCCACCGGAATTGGTGATAATGGCCAGGCGGTTTCCCTTGGGCCGGGGCTGCTTGGCAACCAATTCAGCGCATTCGAAGAGCTCCCCGATGCTTTTTACCCGCACGATGCCGGCACGTTTGAAAGCCGCATCGTAAACCGCATCTTCACCGGCCATTGCACCGGTGTGCGATGCCGCCGCCACTGCGCCGGCCGAACTTTTGCCGGCCTTGAGCAGGACGATCGGCTTGACCCGGGAAACCGACCGCGCCGCACTCATGAATTTCCGTGGATGGGTGATGTTTTCCACATAAAGGAGAATGCTGGCAACATCCGGATCATTGCCCAAGTAATCGATCAAATCCCCGAAATCAACGTCGATCATCGAGCCGATGCTGATAAAATGGCTGAAACCGATCTGCTCCTGCAGGGAGATGCCCAGTATGGCCGTGCAGATCGCGCCGCTTTGGGAAACAAACGCCATGTTTCCCTTCAGCGGCATATGCGCGGCAAACGTGGCGTTCAGGTTTATGCGAGGGCATGCGATGCCGAGGCAGTTCGGGCCCATGATCCGCAGGCCGCCGTTCCTGGCGAGTTCCTCGATATCCGCCTCGATCTGTTGTCCTTCCTCCCCGACTTCCTTCCCGCCGGCCGACATGATGACAGCGGCGTTGACCTCCTTGCGGATACATTGCGCGACAATCCCGGTAACGGTCCGCATGGGCGTCGCGATTACGGCCAGATCAACCGGGTCGTCGATTTTGCTGATCCTTGAAACCGCTTTTCTGCCGAATACCTTTTTATACTTGGGGTTTATGGGATAAATCGTCCCTGCAAATCCGCCCTCGATCAAATTTTCCATCACGGCATAGCCGACACTCCCCCGCTGCTCGCTTGCACCGAACACGGCGATGGACTCGGGTGAAAAAAAGCGGTCGAGGTTATAAACACTCATATTTCCCTCATATTTTAAAGGAAAATGCGTTTATGGCAGAATTTCCAGGGTGTAGTTTTTGGGCAGATGCGCAGTTCCCTTGATGCATGGAAGCCCGGTAGCCTGGGAGGAGGCCGCCATTAAATGATCCAGGTGGTCGCAAAACCCGCCTTTTTCAGCAAGCCACCCGGCATCGGTTTTTTTGGCAAACATGCACGTACAGAAATGAATGGCCTCCGCTCCCTTGGATTTAAGAATGCCAGCAAGCGCCGCTATATTATCACCGGGGCATCGACAGGTAAAGACCCCTATGGGAACGGCCTCATCGTAGCCGGCAAAAGCCTCTTTGGTTTCCATCAGGGATGTAAGACAATTTGTCAAGGGGCAGCGCGCTTCATTTTTTTCGCAGCGGATAATGGCTATTTTTTTCATTTTCACTCCTGTTTATTCCCGCGTTTTGCGGTTTGCCTGCGGGCCATGTAATCGCTCAACGCCTCCTGCAGGGTCTCAGCCGCAAGACTGGCACAGTGATGTTCTTCTTCTGGCAACCGGCCGATCGCATGTAAAACCGTCTCTCCGGTAATATCGATCAACCCGTCCGGATCTTTTCCCATGGCCAGCTCCGCCGTAAAAGATCCGCAAATGGCGCTGGATGCGCATCCATCCGTTACATAGGAGGCTGCAGTGACAATGTCATTTTCAAATTTCAGGAAAATTTCCATCGTATCCCCGCATTCGCCGGTAATGCGGGCAAAGCCATCCGGGGAAGCCATGCTGCCGGTAAACCTGGGGCTGCGCCAGCGCTCAAACCCTTTTTCCCCGTAGGCCGCCCTTGCCTCATCAAAAATCTGTTCCTGGAGATTATTTACAAAACAATCAAAGTCATCCATGGGGGTTGCTCCCTGCCATCATTTTGGATACCTGTCTACTGCCTCTTGACACTGCAAGCCGTCTCAAAAAAAAGATTTCAGAATAACCAAATCTTTAATTATGAGCATATACCTGAAATAAGGATTGTCAAGAAAAATAGGAAAGATGCTTTCCAATACGTCAGGCACGTCAAAGACAACCCGGACAGTTTACCTTTTTGGCGGTCTCACTCTATTCTTGATAATGCCCATAGCAACCGGACAGATTGCGTGCTACAATCGCCTGACACGGACATTGCTGGACGAAAATTCCGAAGCGACCCAAGGAGGCAACGTTTTTGAACCGGATCGAACGGGCGGCGGCCGCCCGAAGCGACAATAGAATTCATTGGAAAAAAGAAGTCGGAGGATAATTCCCATGAAACCATCTCTGACCGGCGAAGAACTGGATGCCCTATACCTCCACCTCCTGTTCGCGTTGTTTTGCATACCTGTACTTTTGATTCCCGATACGGCTACGGGAATCAAACTCTTTGTCCTGGTCGTGGTGTACAACCTTGCCGTTCCGGCAGCGGGCAGCATCCGGGGGCACCGGGCATGGACGGACATCTGGCTTTTTGCCCTGACATTGAGCATCTTCCAGGTATTTCCGGACTGGTTTCTTTCCAATTATTTGGGAGTACTGGTTTTTCCGGAAGACGGATTCTTTAAAATTGGCACAGTATCCGGATATATGGCGGGGTTATGGGCCATTCCCGTTTTTATCATCGTCTATGCGGGCACCCGGATCAGGGAAAGCGTTTCGCCCAAGGCCGGCTATGGGGCTGCGGCCCTTTTGGCACTGGTCCTTTTTGTCGGTTCCGAGGCAACGCTGTGGATGCTGCCCGCATGGTACGCCCGGAATGTCTCAATGGTTGGGCACGTGGCGATTTACATTATCGTTCCAGAAGTGATACTCGGTATTTCCTGTCTGTTTTGCTACGTATCTATTCAGGCAAAGCCCCACTGGGTGAAAATACCCGCATCATTTCTCGTGATGCAGCTTTATCTTGGCAGCGCCGTATTTTTT
>JAWOAV010000031.1:0-8082 GCA_046498365.1 Desulfosalsimonadaceae bacterium | reverse complement strand
ACGTTCTGGAACTGGCGGAAAAAGCGTTTCAGGGGGCCTGCTGTTTTCTTTTCAGGCAGCTTGTTTGGGCCGTATTTCTCCAGCCGCCGGCTGGCCTCAGCCATGGTCAGCCCAACGTCATCCACGCTGAGCGACGACAATACCTCCTCGCCGGTCATGGCATGCCAGGGCGCGGTGTCGCTACTTTTTTGCTTCTCAATCGCTTGTGTTTCTTCACCCATGTAAGTGCGTTCCTTGCGTCAGAATGCTTTCCAGGACAATATGACCGCCGGAAATCGGTGTTCTTGGATTTTCGCTGTGTATTTCTGTAATGTAGAAGGTTATCCGTATTTTATGCCATGCTCTTTTTATAGGATAATGGTTCCAAAACATCTGTCAAAAATGAAAAGAAAACCGATTTCCGGACAGATGGCGGTATGTCCGAAATTCCACGGCCCATCGGTGCCGGCGGGGCGCTTCAGAGAAAAGCCTGCTGCACCAGGAAAATATCCCCGGCTTTCGCAAATGGACTTTCCGCCTAGCAGTAGGGGCGCAAAAATGGCGTCGGCGTTAATCTACAGTTTTTATCTGCCAGCAATACAGGATCCCGGGTATACCCCGTCTGATTTTTTTCAGTTACGTTTTACTTTAGCCGAAAGCACTGAAAAAAGACCGCAATGATCCGTCTGGTTGTGAATAAAGTCCCGGCATAAAGGCGATCATGGAGAAATTCACTGCAACCCAACGATGGTGGAACCGTAAAAAGTCGATTTTGGACGGCAAAGTAATCACGCCATGGCGTGACAAGATCAAGGCGCGTGCAATTTTTGAAGGATTGAGCGTACTTAGCCGTACGTGAGATTCTTCAAAAATTGTGCGCAACGCAGATATTGGGCTTTTTACGAAGCCGTCAACGATGTTGGTTGCCCCCAATTCATATTCAGGAAAAGTAATCGAGAGGCCGATGAAAGACTCAAAAGAAAATAAGGATGAAAAAAAATATGTCGCCTGGTTTGAAAATATCGGAATGCAGGACATTAAAAAGGTTGGCGGCAAAAATGCTTCTTTGGGTGAAATGATCCGCTCGCTGAAATCCCAGGGAATTTCGGTTCCGGATGGGTTCGCCACGACGTCCCGGGCGTACTGGGATTTTATCGAAGCCAACAACGTCAAGGAAAAAATTGAAACGCAGATCAGCGAGATGCATAAAGGCAACAAATCGCTTGCTGCCACTGGAAAAGCAATTCGCAGGCTTTTCCAGAAAAATGATTTCCCCCCGGCTGTAGCTGAAAAAATCCGGCAAAGCTACCAGGAATTGTCGGGACGGTATGATCAGGAAGATATCGACGTGGCGGTGAGGAGCAGCGCCACCGCCGAAGATCTCCCGGATGCCAGTTTTGCCGGCCAGCAGGAGACGTTTCTCAACATAACCGGCGAACAGGAGGTAATGGAAGCATGCCGGAAGTGCTTTGCCTCTTTGTTCACTGATCGTGCCATCAGCTACAGGGAAGAACGTGGGTTTGATCATATGAAAGTGGCGCTTTCGGTGGGGGTTCAAATAATGATCCGCGCCGATAAGGCGGGTTCCGGCGTGATGTTCACCCTTGATACCGAAACCGGGTTTCCGGATGTGGTGGTGATTAATGCCGCCTGGGGGTTGGGTGAAAACGTGGTTCAGGGGACCGTTACGCCCGATGAATACAGGATTTTCAAGCCGCCGTTGAAGGAAGAACGCTATCGCCCCATCATTGGAAAGTCTGTTGGAGAAAAAGAAAAAAAGATGGTCTATGACACCGGAAAAAGCACCACCATCAAAAATGTCAACACCCGGAAAGATGAACGGCGCGCCCTGGTTCTCAATGATGATGAAATTTTAACCCTTGCCCGCTGGGCCTGTATTATTGAGAAGCACTATGGTAAACCCATGGATATCGAATGGGCAAAGGACGGAGACACAGGGGAACTCTTCATACTGCAGGCACGGCCTGAGACGGTTCAGTCGCAGAAGCAGGCCGCGGTCTTAAAGGCCTACCATCTCAAGGAAAGCGGTAAAAAACTGGCGACGGGACTGAGCATCGGCACGGCCATCGCCGCCGGAAAGGCGCTGATCATTAAAAATGCCGGAGACATCGACAAATTCAAAAAGGGCGGGATACTCGTTACGGAAATGACCGACCCCGACTGGGTTCCGATTATGAAACAGGCCGCCGGCATTGTGACCGACCATGGCGGACGTACCAGCCACGCGGCCATCGTGAGCCGGGAACTGGGAGTGCCTGCTATTGTTGGAACAGGTAACGGTACGGAAATAGTAAAAAACGGCCAGGAAATCACGATCTCCTGCGCGGAAGGGGATGAAGGCTATATTTATGAAGGTATCCTGGATTTTGACGAAAAGCAGTTGGATCTGGAAAATATTCCGGAAACCAGGACGCGCATCATGATGAATATCGGAAGCCCGTCAGCGGGATTCCGATGGTGGCGTCTGCCCTGTGAGGGAATCGGACTCGCGCGTATGGAATATATAATCAACAATATTATTAAGATACATCCCATGGCCCTGGCGGAGTTTGATACGCTCGATGATGCGGCGTTAAAAAAGGAAATCCAGACGTTGACATCGGGGTACAAGGATAAAAAGCACTATTTTGTCGATCATCTGGCGTGGGGCATGGCTCAAATCGCTGCCGCCCAATACCCGGACCCCGTTATCGTGCGGATGAGCGACTTTAAAACCAACGAGTATGCCGATCTTGTGGGAGGCCACCATTTCGAGCCGGTTGAAAATAATCCCATGCTTGGTTTTCGCGGGGCCTCCCGGTATTACAGCGACCAATACCGCCCGGGTTTCGCGCTGGAATGCCGCGCCATCAAAAAAGTCCGGGAAGAAATCGGGCTCACCAATGTCATCATGATGATACCGTTTTGCCGGACCCCGGAAGAAGCCGACAGGGTGTTTGAGGTGATGGCTGACAACGGGCTGATCCGGGGCAAAGACGGCTTGAAGGTCTATGTGATGGCCGAGGTTCCCTCCAATATCCTCCAGGCGGAAGAATTCGCCAAACGGTTTGACGGATTTTCCATCGGCTCCAACGACCTCACCCAGCTCACCCTGGGGGTGGATCGGGATTCAGGGGAACTGGCCAGTCTTTTTGATGAACGAAGCACCGCGGTAAAAGCCCAGATTCGCATTCTGATCCAAAAGGCCCACGAGGCTGGCCGGAAAGTGGGCATCTGCGGTCAGGCCCCCAGCGATTATCCGGAATTTTCAGAATTTCTGGTGAAGGAAGGCATTGATTCCATCTCCTTGAATCCGGACAGCGTTATCTCGGTAAAAGAGCACGTCGCGGCGGCCGAAAAGCGCCACCGCTGAGGTTCTTTCTCCTCGTGCCTGTCGGCCGTGTTTTCGCCCCTTGCGCCCGCACTTCGTACCACTCGCGTTGCGCCTTCCATATCCGCTTACGGAAAGGCGTTAAGACGGATTGAATTGAAATAGAGCTAAAAATGGCGCCAATGGACGATGAAGGCACCATAAACAATGGCATTATCAAATGAGCACGACGTGTTGCGAGAAAGCGATGAAATACGCGGAAGGCCCTGGAGATGCAGCGGCAATGCTTGTGGGGCAAAATCCCGGCAGGGAAGAAGTAAAGCAAGGGCGCCCTTTTGTGGGCAGGTCCGGAAAATATCTGAACAAGGTGCTAACGGACTGCGGCCTGATCAGAGAACAGCTATACATTACCGCGTTGGTCAAGGCGCCGACGCCGGGAAACCGGAAACCTACCGCTGCGGAAATCAAATACTGGATCCCATGTCTGGAAACGGAGATAAAAAAGATCAACCCATGGATCATCGTGCTCATGGGAAGGGTGGCCTGGCATGCGCCGCGGCTTGAATGCATGGATTATATTGAGACCTATCATCCGGCGGCAGCGATGAGGTTTCCTGAAATCAGAGCCCGGTTCGAAGCAGATTTCAGAAAATTGGCCAGAAAGTTAAAAAAATGAAGCGGGAGGATTGGCATGTGCGCACTATCACCCGAACGGTTCTCGCCGCTGATCCGATTCTTAAAGGAGTAAGACGTGCCGACGCAGAATACGGATGTTGCCAACGTATTAACAAGGGTTGCCGATCTGCTGGAAATACAGGGGGCAAATCCCTTCCGGGTGCGTGCTTACCGGAACGCAGCCCGCACGGTCTCGAGCATGACCCACAACGTATCGGAAATGACGGAGAGCGACCTGGCGGAACTTTCGGGTATCGGCAAAGATCTGGCGGGAAAGATTCGGGAAATTGCGGATACCGGCACGCTTTCACAGCTTGACGAGATCGAACACCAGTTGCCGGCCGGGCTGGGCAAACTGATGAAAATCCCCGGCCTCGGCCCCAAGCGGGTCAAGGCGATATACCAGGGACTCGGCGTCAGTGATTTAAAATCCTTAAAAAAAGCCGCAGAAAACGAAAAGATACGCGACCTTGAAGGATTTGGACAAAAGACGGAGCAACACATTCTGGAAGAACTGGAAAAGCACAAAGAGGGGCCGGGCCGCCTTAAACTGTTTGAAGCGGAACAACGGGCCGCCCCGTATGTTGATTATATGAAAGCATCCGGGAACATCAAGGAAATTACGGTTGCCGGAAGTTTCAGACGCCGGAAGGAAACCGTCGGGGATCTCGATATCCTGGTAACCTGCAAAAAAAGCGCGGACGCAATGGATCGGTTCGTCGGATACGAAGATGTGCAAAAGGTGATATCAAAGGGGAAAACACGGTCAACCGTTGTTTTGCGATCGGGTCTGCAGGTGGACCTCCGGGTCATGCCGCAGGTCAGTTACGGGGCGGCGCTTCATTATTTTACGGGATCCAAGGCGCATAGTATCGCGATCCGGAAAATCGGGGTGAAAAAAAAATTAAAAATCAATGAATACGGCGTCTTTAAAGGAAAGGAACGGGTGGCGGGCAAAACGGAAAAAGAGGTGTATGATCAGGTCGGGCTCCCCTTTATTGAGCCGGAATTAAGAGAAGGTCATGGAGAAATCGAGGCCGCGCAAAACAATAAGCTGCCGGATCTGATCACGCTCGACGACCTGCGCGGCGAACTTCACAGTCACACCAGGGCAACAGACGGCAAAAGCACTATGGAAGAGATGGCGCGCGCCGCAAAAGACCGCGGGTATGATTACCTGGCGGTTACGGACCATTCCCGAAAAGTGGCCATGGCCAAAGGATTAAATGCGAAACGGCTTGCCGATCAAATCAAAGATATTGACAAATTGAATGGAAAATTAAACGGGATTACTCTGTTAAAAGGGATCGAGGTCGATATTCTGGAGGACGGTTCCCTGGACCTGCCCGACGATATTTTAAAGGAACTTGATTTGAGAATATGCTCCGTGCACTATAACCGCGGGTTATCCCGGAAAAAGCAGACGGAGCGAATTGTCCGCGCCATGGACAATCCCTACTTCAACATTCTGGCCCACCCCACGGGCCGGATGATTAACGAGCGGGAGCCCCTTGACCTGGATATGGAAAAACTCATGGAAGCGGCGGTGGAACGAAATTGTTTCATGGAAATCAATGCCCATCCGGAACGGCTGGACCTGTCAGATCGGTATTGCCGCATGGCAAAACAGATGAAGCTGAAACTTGCCATCTCAACGGACGCACACAGTGAAATGGAGCTTGATTTTATCCGGTTTGGCGTGGATCAGGCCAGGAGGGGATGGCTGGAGCCCGACGATGTCATCAATACACGCAGTTTGAAGGATGTAAAGACGCTTTGTCAGCCGAAAAAGTAATTCGGGTGTAACCCATCTGTTACAATGCGAGCGACGATCACGACAATGAATTCTAAAAAGAATCTCCCCGAAAAATTCAAAAGTATCGACGAAATGCGCCGCAAAGAGGCGCGGGAGGAGGTGGAAGCCCTCCGGGAGGCCATCGATTATCATGATTATCTGTATTATGTAAAAAACCGGCCTGAAATTTCAGATGCCCGCTACGATAAATTGTATCACCGCCTGGAGGCGCTGGAAGAAAAATTTCCGGAACTGCAATCTGACAATTCCCCCACCCGGCGCGTCGGCGCTGCCCCTGTCAGTGAACTGGAAAAGGTGAAACATGCCGCCCCCATGCGCAGCCTGAATGCCGCCCTTGAACAACGCAAGGTTAAGAATTTTTATGATTTTGTCACAAAACAGCATCCGGATGAAACCGTCGATTTTGTTCTTGAGCCCAAATTTGACGGATTTTCCGTAGAACTGGTCTATGAATCGGGGGTTTTAAAATATGGCGCCACCCGGGGGGACGGTGAGACCGGGGAGGATATCACGCGGAACCTGAAAACCATTCATTCCGTCCCCCTGCGGCTTCGGCGGCGCAAAGACACGCCGGCCCTGCTTTCCGTAAGAGGGGAAGTGTTTATGCCCAAAAAAGGGTTTCAAAAACTCAACAAACAACGGGTGGAAAACGGCCAGGAGCCGTTTGCCAACCCCCGTAATGCGGCCGCGGGTATTATGCGCCAGCTGGATCCCAAAAAAGTCGCGGATAAACCCGTAGACATCCTTTTTTATGAAGTCCTTCACATGGAAGATCATCTTCCGCCATGCCACTGGGAAAGCCTCAAGCGGTTTTCCCAGTGGGGGTTGAAAACCTGTGGTCACAATAAAAAAACTTCGTCTTTTAAAGATATTGCCGCGTATCATGAAAAAATTTCATCGAAAAGGGAGGATCTGGAATACGATCTTGACGGGATCGTTATCAAGGTCAACGACTATGAAAAAAGACAGGCACTGGGAACGCGCCACCGAAGCCCCCGCTGGGCGTTTGCCTGGAAATTTCCATCCAGGAAAGAGGTCACAACCCTTAAAAACATCGTTGTCCAGGTGGGCAGGACCGGAATATTGACGCCGGTGGCCCTGCTTGAGCCGGTGGATGTGGGCGGCGTCACCGTGAGCCGGGCGACGCTCCATAATGCGGATGAAGTCAGAAAAAAGGATGTCCGTCCCGGGGATCGCGTCCGCGTTGAACGGGCCGGGGATGTGATTCCCGAAGTGGTTGAACGGGTGAAGACGCCGGGACAAAAACGCGCCGACCCCTTTCACATGCCGGAGACCTGCCCCGCATGCGGCGCCTCGGTATACAGGGAGGGGGCCTATTATCTGTGCCCGGCCGGGCTGTCCTGCATTCCCCAGCTGGTAGACCGGATCACCCATTACGGGTCCCGGGATGCACTGGATATCGAGGGGCTGGGTACAAAAACCGCGGAAGCCCTGGTCCAAAAAGGACTGGTAAAAGACATCGCCGATCTTTATACATTGTCCAAGGCGGATATCCAGTCCCTGGAAGGCTTTTCAGACAAATCCGCCCGACAGCTTCATGAGGCCGTCAACAACAAGAAAAGGCCCCGGCTGGATCGGTTTTTATATGGACTGGGCATCCGGCAGGTAGGGCGTCACATGGCACAGATACTTGCCGCGAATTTCCGATCCCTGGAAAAACTGGAATCCGCCACAAAGGCAGACCTGGAAAAAATTCCGGAAATCGGACCGGAAACCGCCCGTTCGGTCAGCCGGTTTTTTAAACGAAAAGAAAATCGCCGGGTACTGGATAAAATGGCGGATGCGGATGTAAAGGTGCAGGACATGCCCGTATCTGAAAAGCCACTGCCTCTGGAAGGCAGCGTTTTTGTATTTACCGGGAGCCTGGAAAACTACACCCGGAGCCAGGCCAAAAAACGGGTGGAAGCGCTGGGCGCCCGGGTGGCCGCCAGCGTCAGTTCCCATACGGATTACGTGGTGGCCGGTGCGGACCCCGGTCAGAAACTGGAACAGGCGGAATCCGAACAGGTCAAAATCCTGGATGAGGATGAGTTTGAAGAACTGCTGGAGCAGCGGTAATCATACCGTAACAGCCAGTTGGCGAAGATGATGGTATACCCGAACGCCCAGATGTTGAAGTGTTTAAAACAGTATCTTGATGCGACATCCCTGCATCAGACGATCGAAGATGTGCATACCGATAAAATAGAAGGCATGCTGGCGGATATCAGCCAAGCCGGACTGACAATCACTGCCGGGCTCAAGTCAGACATGCCAAACG
>JAWOAV010000027.1:0-3309 GCA_046498365.1 Desulfosalsimonadaceae bacterium | reverse complement strand
ATCGCCTCGCCCGTGGCAAACCATTTCTGTGCCGGCGGAAACGCCGCCCAGTTTTCGGCTTCGATATCCCACCTCATGTAAGATGCAGTCTGAAAGGCATCAAGGGGGGATTGATCGGCCAGAATATCCAATACTTCTTCCAGCCGTGCGGCATGATGTGCTTTAAGCTCATCAATGCGCTCCCGACAATTTTCAAACAGCCGTCGATGGCCGGGCAATACCATTTCAACATCAAGGGCCCGCGTCTTGTCCAGGCTTTCCAGGTAGTTTTTCAGCGGGTCGTCATCTTCTGTCCAGCACTGAATATTGGGCGTGATATTGATTAATATATGGTCTCCGGCGATCAGGAACTTTTTATCCGGTTCATACAGGCACATATGCCCCCGGGTGTGGCCCGGGGTGTGAACGCAGGTGAATTGATACGGCCCCACGGTCATTTCCTGGCCGTCGGTTAAAATATTGAGCGGCGGCCGCCAGTCCGTGCCGAATTTGCGCCCCGGGTGCTTACTGAGCGATTCCCGTAGGGTATCCTCGGACAACCCGTTTTTGACGGCATAACGGATCATCGGCTCAAACCCCTGCCAGTTTTCAATAATCTCCGCATCCGGCCGGTTGAAAAACACCCGCGTAGTTTCATTGGCAAGCTTTGTTACCAGGCCGAAATGATCGGCATGCAGATGGGTAATAAAAATATCCGCTTGATCGAGATCCAGGTTGATCTCTGCAAGCCCCTCGCGCATGGCATTTAAGCAGACTTCATGATTCAGCCCCGTGTCTATGATCAGGCTCCGGGGGTGGGCTTTTATCACGTAGGAATTCAAATATTTGAGGGGCGTATCAGGCAGCGGGATTTTGATCCGGAACAAATCGGGAAAGATTTCTTCGGCCATGGTTGCCTCTCTTTTTAATTTTTAGGAACAGATAAAAGTAATTTAAATACGCCAAACCCCGTTTTTTCTCAACTCGAAATGACAATTTGGAAGGCTTTTCATAGGCCCAGTTGAATTGATGTTGAAAATTGATTCATTCAAGTACGATGCGCCACTCGCAGGAGACCTGCTCCGGGAGTTCCGCCGGACGGGGCTGTGACGGCGTATAAATGCGCTCCACTCTTGCGCGCGGATTGATACGGGCGAAAAAGCCCTGCCGCAGCCACAGTCCTCCCTGACTGCAGTCATAGAAGTCCATCCCCCATTTCCTAGCCGCGCGCTGGGCGGTACAGCCGCGGGTGCGCATCCGCAGCTCCCTGTCCGACATTTTGGAGAGCTCGATATCCTCAAAGACACACCAGTGGGAATACCGGAGAAACTGGATCAACCGGTCCACGCCTTCTGCAGGCGCTTCAATGGTCTTTTCCAGCCGTTTTGCCTGATAGGAACCAAAATCCTTTGAAAGCTGATGAAATTCTTCGCTGTCAGCTTTTTCCGGACAGTACTGCCTGACCCAGTCCTCCATTAAAAACCACATGTAATTGAAGCTGTACAACAGCTCCCGCATTACGGTGTATACCTGCTCCTTGCTCAGCTCTGCAGTCTCCAGCATAAAGCGTCTCTCTCCCTTTGTTTACTCCACCCAGTTAAACATCCGCTCTACCGCCTTTTTCCACCCCCTATGCCTTCCCGACTCCGGGCGCAAAACAGGCCTGTTCCACCAGGGCGGCCTGCTGATCGCCCAGGGCGCCGCAAACCGGCACTTCGGCCCTCCAGGAGCCCTGCTTTTCGCGTTGGGTGATAAGAACTCGCTTTGGAGAAAAGGGTAAGCAGGTGATAAGAACTCGCTTTGGAGAAAAGGGTAAGCCCGAACTTTGGCTGGTGTCAAGAAAAAAACGGACCACAACACTCCCTGGAAGAAACCCTTCAGCATCTAACGGTTTTCCCCTACCCCACCATCGCCATGCTGAACGGGGATGCCTACGGCGGGGGATGCGAACTGGCAATCTCCTGCGATCTTCACATTGCCGGGGATTACGTGAACATGGGGATGCCGCCGGCGAGGCTGGGGCTGGTGTACCCGTATCCGGGATCTCGGCGCTTTGTGAACGTCCTGGGGTTTGCCGCCACCCTGGAAGTATTCCTTACCGGCCGCCCCTATGACAGTCAACCAGCAACTACCCGCGACATCAGGCAGGGAAATATATTGAAAAATTCTGTCGAATCCAATATAGATAAAAGCCGTCGAAATCAGGTCCGCTTTTTCGACCCCAACATCATTGGATAGAAAAACAGAAGACCGTTTGATATAAAACAAACCTCATGTTGTCTGAAAACATTATACTGGGCTCGGCCGGTTCCTTGTCAGTGGCCATGGTGGCCCTGCTCATGTTCATTCTGCAGGTGCTTTTCTTTGTCAAAAGGCCTCAATATACATGGTACGCCTGGGCCACGGCCATGTCCTTTTGCGCCCTGCTCTATGCGGTCAGCGTTTTCCTGGAGTACAATACAAGCGCAGGCCCCCTCAACCGGTTTTCAGGTATTCTGGAGTGGACGGCCCTGGTCTGTCTGATCCACTCCGTGTATGGATTCACCTTTTCCTATCTCGGCCTCCGCGCCAAGCGCTACCACCTGATTGCCGGTATCTGGCACGCGTTCATTCTATCCTTCATGTGGTTCACCCCTTATGTGGTGGCAGATCGCTTTGTAACCCGGGATCTGGTGGGGTTGACCCATCCCTATATTGAACCGGCCCTGGGGCCCCTGGGTCCGGTCTTCATCCTTTATGCGGTCACGGCCAGCGTCACGGCCATGGGCATATGGATAAAAAGCAAGGCACCGGATACCAAATACCGGAACGTCTATCTGACAGGGATGGGCCTTTGGCTTCTGCTGGGGATTCACGACGCCTTGGTCTCCCTGGGCGTATCCAAACTGCCCTACATGCTGGAATACGGGTTTTTGGGCTTTGCCATGGCCGTGTTATGGGTCGTATTCAGCAGCTACCTGGAAATGGCCGCAGAAGAAAAGTATCGGGTCATTACGGAATGTGCAAACGACTGCATTCTCGTGATCCAAGAGGGAAAAATGGTCTTTGCCAATACGGCGTGTGCGGGTCTGATCGATCGGCCGTTAACGGGTTCCACACCCGTGGATTTTTTGGGTTCCGTGGCCCCTGAAGATCGTAAGGCCCTCTTGGAACACTATAATATCCTCATGGAGGGGGGCCATGCACCCTCTCCGCACCCGGTGCGCATTGTAAGGAAAGATGGGGAACAACGGTTTGTGGGGACCTCGCCGTCGCTGCCGCGGAGCTCGACGTCCAGCGTGCCGGGGAGCAGCGCGGCGCGCCACGGCACGTGCGGATCGCCGAGGCTGA
>JAWOAV010000196.1:0-3434 GCA_046498365.1 Desulfosalsimonadaceae bacterium | reverse complement strand
GCACCAAGGCGGGCCCATAAAGGGCTGGGGTGGGCATTAGACCGACCGGTGCTTGGGGTTCATCACATGGAAGCCCATTTGTTGGCACCCATGCTCGAAGCAGACCCACCCGCATTTCCATTTTTAGCGCTTCTGGTGTCAGGCGGGCACACATTGCTTGTTGAGGTGGCCGGCGTTGGGCGCTATCACGTTTTAGGTGAGTCGCTCGATGATGCGGCTGGTGAGGCATTTGATAAAACGGCAAAGTTGCTGGGGTTGCCAGCCACTCGATTTAAACCCTACCACTGCCGGGAGGCAAGCCCCGGCCTGCCGCTCTCCGGTTATGAGCGTATGCGCGTATTAGCATTTACCGGCGCAGGATGTAAAGTTATTTTTATCCGCTCCGCACAAATATTGCGGATCACGGATAAACTTTTTTCATACCCCTGCTGCGCGGCCATGTAAAGACCTATTCTCATATTGCCGCCGTGGTTGTCCGGCGCGGGAATGCGCCCCCATGCAGCCAATTGCAAAAAGAGGCTTCCCCCAATACCGATTTTTCCGCATACGGATATTCGCCGCCCTGTCATGGGATCAAACGGGCCGGACTGGTGAAAATCGATACGCAGGGTCTCATTATTGCGACCCATAGAGTCGCACATTTGCGTTTCTTGTCTTTTTTCCACCCTTCCAAAACAAGCTATTTTTTTGTAACAATCCGAAAACGAACATGATTTATTTTTTAACAATTTTAGCAACGAACCTGGCACGCTTCGTGCTTCTATTTGTGACAGGAGAAGGGGAGATATGAATATTGCGCTGACAGTCTGGGAAGACCGGATCTCTCCGGTCTTTGATGCCGCAACGACGCTGCTTCTGGTCGAAATCAGAAACGGCGGCATAGCAGAAAGACGGTTTGCGCCATTACACCCTGCCGGTGCAATGCGGCTGGGAGAAATGCTGAAGCAGATGGACGTGTCGGTGCTGATCTGCGGCGCCATATCGGAAGGATATGCAAACCGCCTCTCGTTTTCCGGCATCGAACTGATCCCTTTTATTTCGGGGAAAACCGAGCGTATTCTTGAAACGTTTGTAAAAGGAGAGCCGCTCAGCCCGGCATTTTCGATGCCGGGCTGCGGTACGCATTGCCGGAGACAGGCACTGATGCCTTCTCCACATTTGATCCGCAAGGAGGTGACGAAAATGCCGAATAAAGATGGAACCGGTCCGTCCGGCCAGGGACCGAAAACGGGGCAGGGCCGAGGCCGCTGCAAGTCCGGACCCGGCGCCGGAAAGGGCAAAAATCCAGGGCGCGGGCAGGGACGCAAAGGTGGCTCTGGCCAGGGACGCCAGCAGTCAAAGTAAACCAAAGCAGGCGGTTTCAGAAATCGCCTGCCAAAAATAACGGAGGAAATGACCATGCCAGGATTTGACAGAAGCGGTCCGATGGGTGCCGGTCCGATGACCGGCGGTGGAAGAGGTTTGTGCAATACCGGGAGAGCCGGAAACCGGCCTTTCGGCGGCCCCGGGTTCGGCCGGGGCCCCGGGCTCGGAAGAGGTTTTCGGGGAAGCCGGGGGTTCCGTGCCGGATACGGATGGGGAGCTGCGGCTCCCTATAGCGGATACCCGGAAGATACAGCCGATGAATTGAATATGCTCCAATCGCAGCTGCACTCGATTCAGGAATCTATAGAGGCCATACGCGAAAAAATGGCAGGGCTGGAAAAATCCGCTGAATAGTAGGACCTGCCGAAACATTTGGCGTTTCCCTCCGGAGAGACCGGTTGTCCAATGATGCCGGTTTTTTCGGAGGGATACTATTGATGAGCCCGTAAAAAGTTGATTTTGGACGGCAAAGGAAAAAGTTCAAGATCAAGGCGCGTACAATTTTTGAAGTATTGAGCCACGCCTTTGGCGTGATGAGGTTCTTCAAAAATTGTGCGCAACGCAGATATGGGGCTTTTGACGAAGCCGTCACTATTAGAATGCAGGAGAAACAAATGATACGCACCCTTCTTGTCCGCAGCGAAAAAGGCGGTTTCCCAAACCTGGAGGCCGTAATGGTGAACAACGATGCGGAAATCTCCCGGGCCGAATCCGGGTCCGATGCCCTATCAAAGATAACGGACCAGTTTTATCACCTTATCGTTGTCGATGAGAAGCTGCCCGACGTGACCGGGCTGGAGCTGGCGGAAAAATTGATTTTGAAAAATCCCATGAGCAACGTCGCGCTAGTCAGCTCCCTTTCTCAGGAGGATTTCCACGAGGCGAGTGAAGGGCTGGGGCTGCTGATGCAGCTCTCACCGCAGCCGGACAGCACGGAGGCGGAAATCCTGCTGAAACACCTGAAAAGTATTTTACAGGCAACGGGAGTGACGACCTGAGGAAAGCTTCCTCCTTTCAGGAGGCGGATGAATACAACATTTTGAAACAGGAGAACGTGAACCAATGGAAAACGGAAGAATAGCGATTCCCTCAAATGGCGATGGCGGTCTTGACGGCGTTCGAGCCGGTCATTTCGGTCATTGCGACGTGTTTACCTTTATCGATGTGAAAGACGGCCGGATACAAGATGTTTCCACAATCCCGAACAACGGGCACGTCCAGGGGGGGTGCATGGTACCGGTCAACTTGCTGGCGCAGCACAAAGTCAACGCACTTATCGTCGGCGGCATCGGCATGCGCCCCCTCATGGGATTCCGACAAGTCGGCATCTCGGTCTATCATGATGCCAAACGCCCGGAAATCAAGCCGGTAGTAGAGGATCTGATCGCCGGGACGCTTCCGGAAATCCAGGACAACCAGGTATGCGGCGGTAGCGCATAAACAATCGGCACAGGAGGAAAGACAAATGAAAATCGCGATATCATCCAAGGGCAAGGACTTGGATTCACCAGTAGATCCGCGCTTCGGAAGAGCCCCGTATTTCATTGTTGTGGATACGGACAGCCTGGAATATGAAGCGGTCGACAACGGCGCCAATATGAACGCATTCAAGGGGGCCGGCATACAAGCTGCAGCTACGGTCAGCCAAAAAGGGGCGAAAGCCCTGTTGACGGGACATTGCGGGCCAAAGGCGTTCCAGGCGCTGGAAGCGGCGCAGATCAAAGTGGCAAACGATGTCTCCGGCACGGTGAGGGAGGCCGTGGCGGCCTATAATGAAGGAAACATATCCTTTTCAGACAATCCAAACACGGACGCCCACTGGTAGCAGGCAGAAACAACTCACAGGCGTTTAAGGAGAAACGGATGATTATCAGTGTCGCCAGCGGCAAAGGCGGGACGGGAAAAACCACCATCGCCACCAATCTGGCCTGTTCCTACGAAGGGAGCGTTCAGTTTCTGGACTGCGACGTGGAAGAACCGAATGCCCACCTGTTTATTCGGCCCGATATCCATGAAGTCGAGACCGTCAGCACCCCCGTTCCGGTGGTGGACATGGAGAAATGCACGCT
>JAWOAV010000005.1:0-24643 GCA_046498365.1 Desulfosalsimonadaceae bacterium | reverse complement strand
GAAGCCATGGACAATTCATCCGGGGATGTGCAGGCGTTTGTGGTCATGGCCAACAATGTGTTGTGGGAGTACCCGGCCAAAGTGGTCATGATCCTTTCCCTGATCCCTTCTGCGGTGAATATGCTTGCCCGGTCTGCGGATATATCCGTAAAACGGCTGAATGAACTCCCTCCGGATCTGCTTGCGGATGTGGTGCTGTCCCTGATCCGGGAAATCGACGCCCGCCCCGTAAGCGATCTTGTAAACGAGCTTTCCGAGGTGGCCCGGAAGACCTACACCGGCAGCGGCCTTTTGGGGGAGCCGGGCGCCCCGCAGCTGCCCAAGCTGCTTTCCGGTAAAATCGACGAGGTTGTCGCGCATGTCGATCCGGCCACTTTATGGAAGGCCCGCATGGCCTTGGCTGAAACCGGTGCTGCCGTCCAGAGGGCCGTGGCGGATGCGGTAAATCGAAACAACGATTGGAAGCGCCTGTCCATGAATAGGCGGCCGGAAATCACCAATATCCGGGTAAAGACTTTCAATCAGGCGATTTCATGGTGGGACGGGGTGGATGACGATGAAACCGCAGACTCCTTTTCGCATCATCTGTCCGCTTATGACATGCAGGAGCTTGCAGAGGCGCTCAATGGCGTGCTTCGCATGTTCAACCGGATCGCTGATCAGCAGCCGGAGCTCATCCCCCGGTTTATGGACCGGTTTGTTTCAGCCATAGATGATGACGAACTGGCTGCTGCGGCTGCAACGCTTTTCGGGGAAGCGGGGGACCAAACGGTTTCTCCTGCGGCCCGGGCCGTGGTGCCGCAGGCGGTTTCGTGGATCGCAACCGTTCTGGCGCCCGCTGACGACGAATATGAAGACGATGCCCGTCAGGCAAGAGATGCGCTGCAGCATTTGTTTGCCGCAGAGGAGGTGTAAGGTATGGACGTTTTTTATGAAGCAGCGACCCGGGTCGACTGCCGGCCGATAATGGAGTGGAAACATTCGGGCCGGCCGGTGGTCGGTTATACCTGCTCATATACCCCGGCGGAAATATTTTACGCCGCGGGCATTCTGCCGGTACGGCTGCGGGGGATCGAAACCGACGGCATGGAAGTGGGGGACACCTATTTCGGCCCTTTTATCTGCAGCTTTCCCAAGTGCATCCTGCAGCTGGCGGGCAAGGGAAAATTTTCATTTCTGGACGGGGCCATTATCACGCCGGGGTGCGACGGCATGCGTCGCCTGGACGAGTGCTGGCGAAAGGCCGGCGAGGATTACCAGGGGATCGTGCCCGACTATTTCTATTATTTCGATGTGCCCCACAAGTCGGAGAACCACGGCATGGACTGGTACATGGAAGAGCTGCGACTGCTGGTCAACAGCATCGAGGACCACTTCCATGTCGAGATTACCGATGAAAAACTGCGAAATGCCATTGCCGTTTTCAATAAGGGGCGCCGGCTTTTGCGGGAGCTTGAAGACCTGCGGTCAAAAGACGACGTGGTGGTATCGGGCACGGATGCTTTTGCTGCAGCCGTGGCCGGAACGGTGATGCCCCGGGAGGAATACACCCGGCACCTGGAGGCGTGGCTGTCGGATCTCAAGGCGCGCAAGGAGGCTTTCAGTGGCGGCAAAAAAAGGATCATGGTGGTGGGGAGCGTGAGCGATGAAATCGACCTGTTCGAGTTGATCGAGGCCAGAAAAACCGCCGTCGTAGTGGCCGAAAACCTGTGCTTCGGGATCCGGTACGAAGGAAACGAGATACTGGAAACCGGCGACCCCATGGCCTCGCTGGCAGCGCATTACCTGGGCGGGTCCGTGTGCCCGAGAATGTTCGGGAAATACAAGGAGCGGCTGCAGATGCTCAAGGAACGGATTGTGCGCTCCGGAGCGGACGGACTGATCATGCAGAATATCCGCTTCTGCGATCTTCACGGGGCGGAAAACGCCCTTTTTGAAAGGGACCTGGAAACCCTTGGCATCCCCTGCCTGCGGGTGGAGCGGGAATACGGTCCGCATATCGACGCCGGGCGCATGCGGCTTCGCATCGGCGCGTTTCTGGAGCGGTTATCGGCTGCCGGGAAGCCGTCCGGCGGGGCGCGCAGAAGGATGGCCTAAGCGATTGATTTTACAGAGATATATTTCTTGTCTACCCCCTAAAATCACATGGAAAGGGAGGCTCTGATGCCTTTTTTTGCCGGCTGCGATGTTGGTTCCCTGACATCCAAGGCCGTAATCATGAAAAACGGTAAAATCACAGCAGGCGCCATCATCAAGTCCAGGGCCCGTCCAGGGGATTCGGCCAAAGAAGTGATGGCCGAAGCGCTTCGCCGGGCCAATCTTGCGCAAAACGATATCGCCTGTTGCATCGGAACCGGCTACGGCAGGGACAAGATCTCCTTTGTGGATGAATCGGTTTCGGAAATCTCCTGCCACGGCAAAGGGGCCCGCTGGCTCCTGCCGTCGGCGGAGACCGTCATCGATATCGGCGGGCAGGATTGCAAAACCATGAAAATCGATGCGGACGGCAACGTGGCGCGGTTTGCCGCAAACGACAAGTGCGCTTCGGGCACCGGGCGGTTTCTGGAAGTCATGGCGAGTGTCCTGCATGTCGGGATGGATGAATTGGGCAAGCTTACTGCCAAATCCAGGTCCCCCATCACCCTTGCCTCCACGTGCACGGTGTGGGCCCAGGCGGATGTGATCAAGTATATCAATTCGGGTGTCCCCATAGAAGATATCGGGGCGGGCATCAATACGGCCATGGCCTCCCGCGTGGCCATCCTGGTCAACGCGGTAAAGCCTTCCGGCGATATCCTGATGACGGGCGGGGTCGCCAAAAACATTGGCGTGGTCTCCACCCTGGAAAAACTGCTGGGGATGAAAATCAAGAAGGCCAGAAAAGCGGACCCCCAGATCGCAGGTGCCATAGGGGCGGCCCTGCTGGCCGCTCAGAAAGCAGAAACAGGAGAGATACGATGATTGTCGCCGGTTGCGATATCGGTTCCCTGACCGCCAAAGCCATTACCATGGAGAACGGCAATATCCTGTCTTCCGCCATCGCCCGGGCCGGGACGCGCCCCGCGGATTCGGCGGCCAATGTCATGGAAAAAGCCCTGAAACGGGCCGGGTTGCGCATGAACGACATCTCCCATATCGTGGGTACGGGGTACGGAAGGGAGCAGATCCCTTTTGTCAATAGCGTAGCATCGGAAATTACGTGCCATGCCAAAGGCGCATGGCACGTCATGCCGTCGGTGCGCATGGTCATCGATATCGGCGGCCAGGATGCCAAGGCGACCCGGTTGGACGCGCACGGAAACGTGGCCCGGTATATCTATAATGACAAGTGCGCATCGGGCACGGGGCGTTTCCTGGAAGTCATGGCCGAAGCATTGGAAATCCCCCTGGCAGAAATGGGGGATGTGGGAGCCCGGTCCACGGAAAAGCTGACTATCTCCAACCAGTGCGTCATTTTTGCCGAAACCGAGGTGGTCTCGCTTGTCAATGAGGGAAAAGAGACCGCCGATATTGTCAATGCCCTGCACCACGCGCTGGCCAAACGGGTGTCCGCCCTGGCGCGCAGCATCGAGGTCGAGCAAGACGTGGTCATGACCGGCGGCGTGGCCAAGAACAGCGGCGTATTTGGGGCGCTTTCCCAGGCCCTGGGCATTGGGATGAAAGCCCTTGACGGCGTCGATCCCCAAATCGTCGGGGCGTTGGGCGCGGCCTTGTTTGCGGCGGAAAACGCCGGAAAGGAAAACCCATGAGACCGGAAATCCGGGAATACAATTACGACTGGATGATGGCCGGCACCCTCAATGCCGCCGGCTCTCTCGCCAACGGCACAAAAAAAGAAACCGATCTCACCTGGCGCTATATTCCCTATTTCAAGGGCGTGGCCCAGGCCTTTATCAATGCGGGACCGCCCGGCATCCGCTTTCTGGAGCTGGGCGCCCAGTATTATCAAAACATTTTGAATGCCCACAGGGAGGGGAAAAAAATCGCGGCCACGACCTTCTGCAACACGCCGGCGATTTTATACGCCATGGACATCGTGCCGGCCACCTTTGAGGTGATGACCGCCATCGGCGCATTGGTGTGGAAGCGGGGCATGTTTGATTACATGGATTACTGCTGTGAGACAGGCATGCCGGAAACCTCCTGCTCCAGCCAGCGGGGGGCATTGGGTGCGGTCCTGGCCGGCTTGAGCGAAGAGATCGATTTTATCGTCTGCGACACGCCCGGCGTGTGCGACACCAATGCCAATGCCTTTGCCTTTGCATCCGCCTATATGGACAAACCCTTTTATCAGCTCAATTACCCCAGCGTCATCGGTGATGACCGAAGCCAGAAATACCATCTTGACGACTACAAGGCGATGATCCGGTTCATCGAGGAGCAGAGCGGCAAAAAACTCGATTATAACCGGCTTGGTAACGTGCTTGCTGAAATCGACAAGCAGGATGCGCTCACGGCGGAGATGGAAGACATGCTCATGCTGAAGCCGACGCCTGTTCCGCCGATCTTCACCATCATTATTTATGCGGGCCGCTTCTGCTTTTCAGGGCATCCGGAATATACAAAACTCCTTGAAATTATGGTCGATACGACGCGAAAGCGTGCGGCGGCCGGTGTGCCGGGTCTGCGTGCGGGAGAAGAGAAACAGCGGGTCGTGATGTGCTATATCGACCACTATACCGTGGACATGAATTTCTACCATTATTTTGAAGAGCGGGGGATCGCCCACACCGGGTCCATTCTGACGCGGAATTTCCGTGATGGAAACAAATACGTGGCCGACCTGCCGGGGGTCAGCTATTCCATCGATACCTCTTCGCCGGATGCCATGCTTGATTCCATCGCCCAGATGAACGCGCGCATGCCCATGGTCCGTTCCATCCGGGGGCCTTATGACAAGCACGGCATGTGGCTGGAAGAAACCCTGGCCTGCGCGAAACTCTACCAGGCGGACTGCATCATATACAACGGCACGCCCGGCTGCCGAAACACCTGGGGAATGCTCAAACCCTATGCCCGGGACCTGGAAAAACATGGCTACCCGGTTCATATCATGAACGACGACGGGTTTGACGACCGCGTGGAATCCTGGGAAGCCACCAGAGAGCGGCTGGATGAGTTTTTTCATGTGAGGGGATTAATGTAAATCCAATTTGTTTTTTTTTCGGTATCGGGGTCGGAATCGGTATCGGAATCGGTATCGGAATCGGTATCGGATTCGGTATCGGAGTCGAAATTGTAAAGCCGACCCCGATACCGACTCCGATTCCGAGCATGACCCTCCCGACATCGATACCGATCGCAAAATGCCGCCGCGGCGGCCAAATTGCTTGTAACGAGACTGCCAACCATGAAACAACTGAAAACACCACTGAAAGAAGGCATGGGCATTTTTGCCGAATCCCGAAGGGTCTATAAAAAGCTCCAGAAGCACCTCGACAAGCAGCCTGTGGGCTTTCCTGCAACGCCTTCCGGCGTGGAGCGGCGCATTCTGCGGGAAGTGTTTACCGTTGAAGAAGCGGCCATCGCTCTTGAACTGGATTACAGGTTTCAATCGTTTGCGCAGGTTTTCGAAAAAATCAGCAACCGGGGCATATCCGAGGAAAAACTCCAGTCCATGCTGGACAACATGGAAAGACACGGGGCGATTTTTGTCAAAATGGCGGACGGCAAAAAATCCTACGCCCTGCACCCCTTTGCCGTGGGCATATTTGAAATGAAAGTACCCACCATGAACGCCAATTTCTACATGGATGCCCGAAAATACATGTACCAGGCCTTCGGCTTGGCGTTTCTCTCCACCGGGCTCCCCCAGATGCGCGTTATTCCCATTGAAAAAAGCGTCACCCCGGATCTGCACATCGCCACCTATGATGAAATCCGGGAGCTGGTGCTTCAAAATGACGGACGCATCGGCGTGGCCGAATGCGTCTGCCGGAAAGGCCGGGATGCCATCGGCCGGGCCTGCGGGGAAACGGACAGGCGGGAGGTCTGCATCGGTTTTGCCGATTTTCACGATATGTATTCGCGAAACGGCTTCGGCCGGTCCATCTCCAAGGAAGAGGCCTTTGAGATCCTGGCGCAAAACGAGAAAGACGGCCTGGTCCTGATGCCTTCCAACTCCCGGGAGGCCCAGTTCGTGTGCAGCTGCTGCAAGTGCTGTTGCGCCTGTCTGGAAGCGGTCAGCCTCCTGGCCAAACCGGCGGATTTTGTGAAAAACAATTATTATGCGGTCCTGGACGCGGAAAAATGCGTGGAATGCGGCAAGTGCGGCAAAAAATGCAAGATGGATGCCGTTCAGATGACGGGAAAAAAAGCTGTCGGCATTGACCTGAACCGGTGCATCGGATGCGGGGTGTGCGTGGCCGTCTGCAAATCCGGGGCGTTGAGCCTGGCGAAAAAGGAAATCCAGATCGTGCCGCCAAAAGACATGGACGCGCTTTATGAGGAAATCATGAAGCACAAAAAAGGAACGATAGGAAGTGCATTGCATGTGGGGCGCAAAGTGATGGGACTGTGACGGCTTCGCAAAAAGCCCAATATCTGCGTTGCGTTCCATCTTTTAAGAATCTCACGTACAGCCAAGTACGATCAATTCTTCAAAGATGGAACGCGCCTTGATCTTGAACTTTTTGTAAAGCCGTCCGAAACCGAAAGAAGAACAGGTTCATTTGGGCACGAATCAGGAAGACCCCGTAGGGGCACCCCTTGCGGGTGCCCGGAATCTGGGCACCCGCAAGGGGTGCCCCTACGGGCCCATATTCTGTGGGAATATTTATCGTGACTATACAAAAATGCAAAAAGTAGAAAAAAACCGATTTCGATAGCGATTTCGATTTCGAAAAAGCGAAATGCAAAAAAACGATTGTAGCAGGAGATGGCGCGCCCTTTTCTAAATTGATCAATTTCCTCCGGGGACTCCGGGTATTGCCCTGAGGCAACATTGCAGGCGGTTGGTGATAGCTCCTGGCGAAGCGCAGATAAGCGCCCTGTGGCCCAGCCGTTTATCACAGGGCGCGTCGGGGCGAGCCATGGAGATATCCCAACCACATGCAGTTGCCGTGGGCAATACGCGGCCGCCCCCCGGGAGGAAATTGTCCTTTTCCACTTCCAACCACGGGCACGGCGCGCCGTGCCCGTACCGCGCACTACGGTTTTGGGGATTCCTGGGGATTCCTGCTGATAAAGGATGGACAGAAAAAAGCAGAATATTTTATGGGACTTTTTGACAAACAATATCAGGAAATCACGGCGCTTCTTTCGCGAAAGCGAAGAGAGGGGCATGTGACCGAATTTTTGCATCCCCATGAAACCCGGTGGCCGTCTGAAAAAAACCGAAACCTGGTACTCGGTCCGGACACCGCGGTGGAGCTGGGCAACCCAAGGGACGCGTCCGCCTCGTTTCTGCTGTGGCTCAATGACCCCTCCCTTCTGGAAAACGGGCGGATTTCCGTGGTCGGCCCGGACCTGCCGCAACTGAGCGGGCAGCAGGTATCCTTCGGTCGGGTGGTGATCGCCGGGGGGACGGATTTTGACGCGGAAAACAGCTATGAGCGCTACCGGGAAATGGAACTGCTGCGCTACGACATTCATCTCAAGGGGTACATGATGCGGGCGGTTTCCCAATACGGGCGCGAATGGAGCCGGGTCAGCCGGGAAGCGCTGGAAAAGGGGTTTTCTTTTGAGGTACTGGGCGGTGCGATTGTCGATCAATACCTGAAACTCGGTTATATCCGGGCGGTGGAAGTGATATTTGTCACCGCCGGCCGTGAGGACGTGCAGACCCTCGGGCAAACCGCAGGCGGTGTTTTGTCGATCATCAGCGCCATGAACAAGATGGCGGACGAGATGTCGTTTGACTGCGACACCTGTGAATATACGGCGGTCTGTGGCGATGTGGCCGAACTGCGGGCCATGCGCAGCGCTCTTCAAAGAAAGGAAGCGGCAACCGGTGCATGACAAACCGCGAATTATTGCCGTATGCGGCAAGGGGGGCGTGGGCAAGACGTCCATAAGTGCCCTGATCGTCCGTGAGCTGTTGCAGGATCCGGAAAACAAGGTGCTTGCCGTGGATGCGGATCCGGCCGTGGGGTTGGCCCCCGCCCTGGGCGTTTCCGCCGGTAGAACAGTGGACGACGTCCGAAACGATCTGATCCGCCGGGTGGAAAGCGGAAAGGCCCCCGGCAAGGCGGAAATGCTGGCCATGCTGGACTATGAAATGTTTTGCGCGCTTGAAGAAAAGAAAAACCTGGCTTTTCTGGCCATCGGACGGCCGGAAAAAGAAGGCTGCTACTGCCAGGTCAACCATATCCTGAAGGACATTATCGGGTCCATGGCCCAAAGTTTCAATTTTGTGGTAATTGACGGCGAGGCAGGCATCGAACAGGTCAACCGTCGCGTCATGGAAAATGTCACACACCTGGTGCTGGTATCCGACAGCTCCGCCAGGGGCCTGAACGTTGCAAAAACCATCCAGGCGGTATCGGAAAATGTTATTTCCTGCGAACATGCCTGCCTGGTACTTAACCGGGTCAGGGGGGAAGAGGAATTGGGCAGTATCCGGATACCCGCGGAAATACCCCTGTTGGGATGGATTCCGGACGATGACGTGATCCGGTTCGCGGACACGGCGGGGAACTCCCTGCTGGATGTTTCCGAGTGTGCAGCAACCGAAACCTTGCGACTGTGCCTGAAAAAGATTATAAGAAACCCGAAACAAATATGACATTCAAGATATGGAGAAGAACATGGCAGCTCTGGCCAGAAACAATCTGTCGGATCAGATTTTTGACATTATCAGCAAAAGAATCGTGCGCAATGAACTGGTGCCCGGCGAGCTGATATATGAAACCCGGATATCCAAGGAACTGGGTGTGAGCCGGAGTCCGGTCCGGGATGCCATGCATATGCTGGAACGCATCTGGCTGGTGGAGCGGACGCCCAAGGGGAGTTACCGGGTAACCTTCCTGTCTGTCGAATTGATCCGGTCGCTCTACGATGCGGCCATTATTCTGTATCAATATGCTTTTGCCAAGGCAGCGGAACGAGCGAGCCAACAGGATCTTGCAAGGTTGAAGAAGGCCCTGCAGGAAATCGAAAAGAGCATTGACAGCAACGATTTTGACCGGTACCTGGGAAACGTGTCGGCAATGGCGCGCATTATCCTGGCGGCAGCCGGCAACCCCATGGTGGAGCGGGTCGCACTTGAGTTGATGCCGACCGCCGAGCGCGTCCAGTGGGCCTCGATTACGTATCTGCCGGATCAGTTGAAAAAAGTGATCACGCATCTGCGCAAAGGGTATGAGAGCATTGAAGATCGGGACCCTGAAAAAGCCGCCAGGGCGTTTGAGGCTTTTGCCGCAACCCACGTACAGGTTGTGATCGACAGCCTCAACGGGCAGGATGGTAAAGCCGTGCAAAGCCGTTAGGAAGTTTTGCTGCACCATTGAGAACCCGTCTCAAAATTCGGATTTCGTTTCATTCATCTGTTTTAATTTCATTTTTTCGGAATCGAAATCGGTATCGAAATCGAAACCGGTTTTTTTCAAATCCACAGAACATGGATATCTTCCTTTTGACATACGGCCACCACCAAGCTTTTCGTGTCCAAGTGACCTATTCTTTTTTTTCGATTGCGATACCGATAGCGATTTCGATTTTGAGTAATCAACAAAAAGATTGGTGGTAGTATGTTTCGCTGACAGCGAAATACGAATGCGGTGAAAATGTCTTTTTCATCGTTATGCCCCCATGTTCAACTCTCCGTCCTGATACTAAAAGTATTTTCCCCGAGGGTTCCGGTTTCATATTCCTGTACGAAATATGTTTCGTAAAAAAAGATTGACTTTTTGTTTTTTTGAATGCATCTCAATAATTGAGTGGTATTCAAAAAACAAGTCAACCTACCGGATGGAAAGGATGTTCACGGATATGGAATATACGGATCTGCAGGGCAAGACCGCCATTGTCACCGGGGCGGGCAAAAAAACGGGCATCGGGTATGCCATTGCCTGCAAGCTGGCCTCCTGCGGGGCAAACATCGTCATCGCCGATATCGGCAGGCCGCAGGAAGAAGCGGGGCAGGTGAGCACCGCCACGACCGATGAAATGAAGGAAATCGAGGAAGAAATCGCCGGGCGGTTCAATGTGACGGCATTGGCGGTGATACTGGATGTCACCGATACGGCCTCTGTTGCGCGGATGGTGACCGACACAGGTCGCAGCTTCGATGACATTCATATTCTTGTGAACAACGCCGGGGCCTCCTTCGGGGTTCCCAGCGCTGTGGAAAACTATGACGAGGAGGCGTGGTGCAAGACCATCGACGTCAACCTCCACGGGGTATTCCGCGTCTCCAAGGCGGTACTGCCGGTCATGAAAAAAACCGGCGGGTGCATCATCAACATGGCATCGCGTGCCGGAAAGGTGCCGCCGATTTTTAACGGCGCATACGGTGCGGCCAAGGCCGGGGTGATCATGCTGACCAAAACCATGGCAAAGGAGCTGGCCGGGGCTGGCATCCGCGTCAACGCCATATGCCCGGGACAGATCATGACGGATATCGAAAAGTGGCGTTTTGAACTGGAGGCAGCGGTTTTTGGCACCACGGCAAAAGAGCGCGAACAGGAGATGTGTAAAACCATTCCTTTGGGCAGAATCGGCGATCCGGCGGAAGTCGCTTCCCTGGCGGCGTTTCTGGCATCAAACGCATCCTCCTACATGACCGGTCAGGCGATCAATGTCAGCGGCGGGCAGTTAATGGAGCTGTAGAAAGAAAGGGCATTCCCATGGGTTCCCGGGAAAGACGCGCCAGGGAAAAGAAAAACCGGAAAGAGCAGATCCTGGATGCCGCCAGAAAGCTTTTGCTGAAAGACGGCCTGGCCATGACCTCCGTCAACCGGATCGCCAAAAAAGCCGAGCTTTCGGTGGGAACGATCTATTTTTATTTTGCCGGCAAGGAGGACGTGTTTGCCGAACTCCAGCGGGAAGGCCTCGAGATTCTCTACGGCGAGATCCTGTCAAAAACGGAAAATACCGACAGCCCGGAAAAAAAGCTGACCGACTGTGCACGGATTTATCTTCATTTCAGCGAGAAACACAGCGACTATTTCGATGTGATCAACTACTTTCTGTCCCAACCGCGGATTGTCTTTTCCAACGGCGTCAAGCAAAGCATTGACGAGCAGGGGGCGAAGATTCTCAAGCACATGGAGCAGATCGTGGTCGAAGGGGTAAGGGACAATCATTTTACGGAAAGCCGGCCGGGCAATTTTGCCGGTTTTTTCTGGGCATCCATCCACGGGCTGGTCCAGGTGAAAAAACTCAGGGGGACCGTGATTGAAAGCGAAAATTTTACGGATTTTTATATGTACGGCGTCAACCAGCTGATCCAAAGTATAAGGAGGAACCAATGAAAGCGGTAAAAATGACCCCGAGCGAAGCGCTCGTTGAAACAATGGCAACCGAAGGCGTTGACACGGTGTTCGGCATCGTGGGCTCGGCCTTCATGGACGCGCTCGACCTGTTCCCGGCCGCGGGCATCCGTTTCATATCCGTGGCCCACGAGCAGGCGGCCGCGCACGCCGCCGACGGTCTGGCCCGGGTGACCGGCCGTCCCCAGGTCTGCATCGGCCAGAACGGCCCAGGGGCGGCCAATTTTGTTTCCGCCATTACCGCGGCATACTGGGCCCATTCGCCGGTTGTTGCGATCACCCCGGAAACCGGTTCCATGGGGATCGGCACCGGCGGCTTCCAGGAGCTCGACCAGATGGCATGGTTCCGGGAGCAGACTGCCTGGCAGGTGCGGGTGAACCGGCCGGAGCGGATGGCGGAACTGGCCCGCCGGGCGTTTTACATGGCAAAGCTGGAAAGCGCCCCCACCCAGCTCAATATCCCGAGGGATTATTTCTACGGTGAACTGACCGATGAAATCTACCGGTCCCATGAAATTTCAAGGGGGGCTGGTTCAAGACAGGCCATCAAGGAGGCCGCAACCCTTCTCTCAACGGCAAAATACCCCGTGATTATCGCCGGCGGCGGGGTCTCCCAGGGGGATGCCCTTGGCGCGACAATGGCGCTGGCCGAGTATCTTTCCGCACCCGTGGTCAATTCCTATCTCCACAACGATTCGTTTCCGGCCGATCATCCCCTGGGTGCAGGCCCCATCGGGTACTGCGGCTCCAAGGCGGCCATGCGGCTGCTTTCAAAGGCGGACGTGGTCCTCGCCCTGGGCTGCCGCCTGGGGCCCTTCGGCACTCTGCCCCAGTATGACATGGATTACTGGCCGGCAGACGCCAAAATCATCCAGGTGGACATGAATCCGCGGGTGCTGGGGCTGAGCAAAAAAGTCGACGTGGCCTCAGCCGCTGACGTCCGGGAATACGGCGAAGAACTTCTCCGCGCCCTGAAATCGGAAATGGGCGCTCCTGCGGATGCTGGCAGCCGGATGGCCGAGATTGGGGCGGAAAAGAAAAAATGGGCGGACGAACTGGCTTCCTGGTCCTCCGCTACGCAAAAGCCCATGCACCCGCGGGCGTTTCTGCGGGCGCTTTCCGCAGCAATCCCCAAGGGATCCATCATATCCACGGATATCGGCAACAATTCCTCCATGTGCAACGCCTATTTCACCTTCAGCGATATCCGGCAGCATATTTCCGCGCTGAGCTGGGGGAACTGCGGGTTTGCCTATGGCGCGGCCATGGGGGCCAAGATCGGCCGACCGGACAAGGCGGTGTTTGCGTTCCAGGGGGACGGCGCCTGGGGGATCAGCGGCATTGCAGAGGTCATGACAGCCGTGCGCGAAAATATTCCGGTTATCGCCATTGTCGCCAACAACTATGAATGGGGGGCGGAGAAGAAAAACCAGATCGACTATTACGACAACCGGTTTGTGGGCTCCAACCTGCACGAAAACCCGGATTTCGCCGAAATTGCCAGGAATATGGGCGCAAACGGATATACCATTGATGCCCCCGACCAGGTCGGCGACGTGATCGCCGAAGCGGTGGCATCGGGGAGGCCCTGCGTGATCAACGCCCTGATCCAGGGGGGTAAGGAAGTGCTGGCCGAGCCGTTCCGGCGCGATGCCCTAAAAGACCCGGTCCGGTACCTGGACAAGTACAGACACTTGAACACTGGCAGGTAGCGCAGACATTTATCTGCCTTTGTGAAAATCAATCCCAAGGAGGAACCCCATGGATAACGTTACCGGCGGACAGTTGGTCGCCGAAGCCCTTGTCAAGAGAAATACCAGGTACATATTCTCGCTTTCCGGCGGGCATATCACGCCCATATACCAGTACCTGGAAAAAAGCCCCGTGACCATTTTTGACACGCGCCACGAGCAGGCGGCCCTGTTCATGGCCGAGGCATGGGGGAAGATGACCCGGACCCCCGGCGTGGCCATGGTCACGGCCGGCCCCGGGTTTACAAATGCATTGACGGGCGTGGCCAGCGCTCTTTTTTCCAATACCCCGCTGGTGCTTATCGCCGGTTGCGTGGGGCTGGACAACAAGGAAAAATACGACCTCCAGGACATGTACCAGGAGAAGGTGATATCCCCCATGGTTAAAAAGGCCCTGGTATGCCAGAAAACATCCCGGATTCCCGAATACGTGGACATGGCGTTCCGCACGGCGGCAAGCGGTCGCCCCGGGCCGGTATACCTGGAATTCCCGGTGGACGTGCTGAATGCCGTGGTGGACCGGGCAGCCGTCAAGGAGACAGAAACAATCGTTTCATCCCGGCCTGCAGACCTGGACGGTGCGGAAAAAATGCTGTCGATGATGGACGAAGCCCAAAACCCGGTGGTGATTGCCGGCACAGGGATCTGGCAGGCGAATGCCGAAACAGAACTTGTTGATTTTATTGATAAAACTGGCATGCCGGTATTTACGTCCCTGTCGGCCCGCGGGACCATATCGGATGCGCACCCCCTTTGCTTTGAAGGGGCCCTTGCCATCCGTCCGGGCGCGGCCTTTGCCGCCTACATTGAAACCGACCTGGTGATCGTCCTGGGCACGCGTATTTCCCTCTACTACATGTTCGGAGATGTGTTCAACCCGGCGGCGAAGATGGTCCAGGTGGACATCTGCCCCGAGGAGATCGGGCGGAACCGGCACGTGGACCTCCCGGTTGCCGGGGATCTGAAAGCGTTTCTTTCCGGATGCTGCCGAATCATCAATGAAAAGAATCTGTCTGAAACGCTCATTTCCCGTTTTTCAGCGTGGATCGAAAAGCTGAAAATTGCCGAAAATGAAGGCAAAACGCCGGCAGAAAAGGATTGGGCCAGCGACAGCACGCCGATTCATCCCATGCGGCTTGCCCGGGAGATCGACCGGTTCATGGACAAAGACGACGATATCGTGGTGGCTGATGGCGGGGACACCACCACGTGGATGGGGATGACCCGGACGATGAAAACGCCCGGACACTACCTGGATTACGGCATTTTCGGATCCCTTGGCGTGGGGCTTCCCTATGCGTGCGCGGCAAAGCTCCGGCATCCGGACAAACGGGTTCTGCTCATCTCCGGGGACGGGAGCATCGGGTTTAATTTCATGGAGTTTGAAAATCTCATCCGCAAGGGGCTGCCCGTCGTGGCGGTCATTTGCAACGACCTGGGCTGGGGGATGATCCGCCACAGCCAGGAGATCCGCATCGGCCATGCCATTGAGGCGGGTACCTGGATCGGCCGGGTGGATTACCACAAAATGGTGGAAGGGATCGGGGGCAAGGGGTATCTGGTGGAAACTCCGTCACAAATTCGCCCTGCGCTTGAAGATGCCTTTGCTTCGGGAAAAACCTGCCTGATCAACGTGATGACCGATCCCACCACGGTCAGCCCGGGCAGCATGGCCCTGGCCAACGTGGGGGCGTACAAGGCGTGAGTGGCCCGGCTCTCCGCCGGGCCGATGGTTGTAAACCAAATATAGAGGAGAAAGCGATGGATCCCGTGGCGCTTGACCAGGTACGGCTGAATTTCAGTCCCCAGGGACTCATGGTGATCAATGCGGCCATCGGGCTGATGATGTTGGGCGTCAGCCTGGATCTGAAACTGGAGGACTTCAAGCGGATCCTCGTGTCCCCCAGGGCCCCGGGCATCGGGCTTGCCGCCCAGTTTATCCTGCTGCCGGCCTTCACGTTTATCCTGACCCTGATTCTGCGGCCGCATCCATCCATGGCGCTGGGGATGATCCTGGTGGCGGCCTGCCCCGGCGGCAACCTCTCAAACATCATGACCTACCTGGCCAAGGGCAATTGCGCGGTCTCCATTTCCATGACCGCCGTTTCAACCGTTGCCGCGATAATCATGACGCCGCTCAACCTTTCCCTCTGGGGGAGCCTGAACCCCCATACAGCGGAGATCCTCCGGACGGTCCGGCTGAGCCCGGTGGACGTTTTTATCACGGTGTTTGTTATCCTTGGAATTCCGCTGATGATCGGCCAGGTGATCACCCGGATCTTTCCCGGTCTGGCAGACAGGGTGCGCCGCCCTTTCCGGATTTTCGCACTGTTGTTTTTCGTTTTAATCGTCTGCGGCGCGCTGGCGGCCAACTGGCAGAATTTTCTCCAGTACGTGGGCCTGGTCGTGTTCGGCGTTTTTATCCACAACTTCATCGCGCTCAACCTTGGGTATTGGTCCGCGCACCTGGCAGGCCTTGCCGAGGCCGACAAGCGGGCGGTATGCCTGGAAGTCGGCATACAGAACTCGGCGTTGGGGCTGGTCCTGGTCTTCAATTTTTTCGACGGCATGGGCGGCATGGCGATCCTCGTGGCATGGTGGGGCATATGGCATATTATTGCCGGACTTGCGGCAGCTTTTATCCTTTCGCGTCGCCCCCTGCCGGAAATTGCAACGGCGGAGGCGATCGACGGCCGGTGCCGTTGACATTGACGGCGATAGGGAATAAGGGAATTTCCTTCGGGCAGGGGGGTCGGGTGTCACCCCCGGCAGCTGCGGGAATATGGGATAACGCTACGGCTCGTTCCGCGGTATCCTGGAAACTCGCCCCGCCGATGGCGGGGCTCAAACAATCCAGGATACCTGCTCCACTTCGCCAAGCGTTATCACCATCTCCCCGCAATGCTGCCGGGGGCAACACCCGACCCCCCTGCCCGAAGGAAATTGTCCATTTTATATACGCAGGATGGTAACCGATTTATATCGGATGTTTTTTCTGCAAAAATTCAGGCTGGACTCACGGTTTATAAACGAAACCAAAGAAGGTGCCTTTGCCAAAATTGTTATGCGCCGCATTTTGTGGCTGCTCTTATACAATAAGGATGAATGTTTCAGGGTGGGGGGTGGCATGGGTCGGCGCAACATTGGGAGGGTTTGGCGGCAGCTCTTGGCGAAGTGGCGCAGGCATCCTGGATTGTTTGAGTCCCGCCATCGGCGGGACGAGTTTCCAGGATGCCGCGGAACGAGCCATAGAGATGCCCCAAGCCCTCACAGTTGCGAAGGCCCATGCCACCCCCCACCCTGATTCTCCACTATCTTTTATCTTTATGGACTTTCTTCAGGAGGCGCAATTGTCTGCAAAATACGATTTTAGCGGAAAGGTGGCCGTCATTACGGGCGGGGCAAGCGGGATCGGCCTGGCCGTGGCGCGGCGCCTTGCCAGGGCCGGTGCGGTTCTTGCCCTTCTGGATATGGACAAGGCATCTCTTGCGGCCTGCGAGGGGGAATTCAAGCGGAACAATGATGAAATCATGGTTCAGACCTGCGACGTGTCGGTACGACAGGAGTGCGAAACCGCCATACAGGCCGTGATCGAACGCTTCGGCGGCATCGATGTCTTGTTCAACAACGCGGGCATTACCCAGCGGAGCCGGTTTGTGGACACCCGTCCGGAGGTCTTTGAAAAGGTGATGGCAGTCAACTTTTTCGGCGCCCTCTACTGCACCAAGGCGGCCATTGACAGCATTGTTTTGCGGAAAGGAATGATTATCGTCAACGAGTCCATTGCCGGCATCACCCCCCTTGTGGGGCGGACGGGGTACAGCGCCAGCAAGCATGCCATGCACGGGTTGTTTTCCTCGCTGTCTGCCGAACTTGGGGGAAAGGGCGTTCATGTGATGATCGTCTGCCCCGGGTTTATCGAAACCAATCTGCAGAAGCGGGCGCTCGGGGCGGACGGCACGGTTACGGACCGTCCGCAGTCGTTCGTGGGACGACAGGATACCCCGGAAAGTGCGGCAGAAAAGATATACCGCGCCGCACGCCGGAAAAAGAGGCTTCTTGTGCTCACCTTCATGGGAAAACTGGGCGTTTTTGTCCACAAGCTCGCACCGGCGTACTATGAAAAAAAGATGGTGAAGCTGTTTTCGGAAGAATTGTAACGGTTGCAAAGAGACGTGAAATGAGCGCTCCGGAAGAAGAAAAATGCATTGAACTGGTTTTCGGGTTTATCCACTGCATCGGTAAAACGGTTTACCCGGCGGGGTTTGCCGCATCCGAAAGCGAGGCCGTCCGCTGGGTGGAAAAGCAGAAGCAGGGGGAAAACGGCCGGGTGAAGGTGCCGCCCCAGGACCCGATCCACTGGTGCCCGGTGCGCCACTGCCACATGAAATGTCAAAAACCCTGGTTCGGATACCGGTTGTGTTAATGGTCGGGCAGGAAGGTCTTTTTCCATGAAAAAAATACTGGTCGTCAATACCGGCAGCTCCTCGGTCAAGTACAAGCTGTTTGACATGCCGGCGGAAACAGTGGTTGCTTCCGGCATGGTGGAGAACATCGGGGAAAATGGCGATTCTGCGCAATGCCGGCACCATAGAAAAGCAGACGAAGCGCTGCGGGAGAAAATATCCTGCCGAGATCACAGAGAGGCCATTTTTCATATTTTTCAGGTGCTTTCAGACCCGGAAAAGGGGGCCGTTTCCGATTTGTCCGAAATCGCGGTGGTGGGGCACCGGGTGGTTCACGGCGGGGAACGGTTTTCCGCCCCGGTCGGCATCACGAAAGAGGTACTGGCCTATCTTGAAAACATCACGTCCCTTGCCCCGCTGCATCTCCCCCTGAACATCGCGGGGATACGGGCATGCATGGAAATAATGCCGGATACCGATCAGGCGGCGTGCTTTGATACGGCCTTTTTCCATGCCCTGCCGCGATCGTGTTTCCTCTACCCGGTGCCGTATGAGTGGTATGAACGATACGGCGTAAGGCGCTATGGCTTCCACGGGATTTCCTATGAATACCTGGCGGGTGAAACCGCCCGCATGCTGGACAGGCAGGTAAAAGACCTGAAAATCATCGCCTGCCACCTGGGAAACGGCTGCAGCATCATGGCCTGTGACAAAGGCGATGTATGCGATACGAGCATGGGGTTTACCCCCCTTGAGGGATTAATGATGGGGACGCGCTCGGGCAGCTTCGATCCGGCGATTTTACCCTACATGATGGCACAGACGGGCTTGTCGGCCGATCGTCTCCTGGACGACCTCAACACCAAAAGCGGCCTTGCGGGCATCAGCGGCATCAGCCGGGATATGCGCGACATCGTCGCAGCGGCGGAAAACGGATCAGACAGGGCCGTGCTGGCCTTCGACATGTTCGCCCATATCCTGAAAAAATACATCGGCGCGTATTTTTTCCGCATGGGAGGTGCGGATGCCGTTGTATTTGCCGGGGGGATCGGGGAAAATTCCCCTGAAATCCGGGAAGCGGTATGTAAAGGGCTCGCCTTTGCGGGCATAAAGGTCGATCCTGAAAAAAACCGGGGAGTGATCCATGGCCAATCCGGTCGGATCCATAAGAAAGATGCCAGGGTCCATCTCCTGGTGATACCGGCAAACGAGGAGTTGATGATCGCCCGGTCCGTTTTTGATAAAAAGGGGCACCATGAGCGTTGATGAAGACCGGATACGGCATTTTACCGGGGTTCCGCCAAAAACCGGGACGTTTGTCCTCTACTGGATGCAGCAGGCGCAGCGGGTGCATTTCAATCATGCGCTCAATTATGCGGCAGAAAGAGCCAGGGAACTCGGCTTGCCGCTGGCCGCGGGCTTCGTGGTGACGCCCGGTTTTCCGGATGCCGGACGCCGGCATTACCGTTTCATGCTGGAGGGGATCGCTCAAACCCAGGCAGAGATGGCAAAACTGGGCATCCCTTTTGTCATCCGGGTCGGCGATATGGTCGAAGAAGTCCTGTCCATGGCAAAGGCGGCTGCCTGGGTCGTCACGGATGTCGGGTATTTGAAGATCCAAAGAAAGTGGCGAAAGCAGGTGGAGCAATCGCTTCGGTGCCCCTACACGGAAGTGGAAACCGATGTGGTGGTGCCGGTGGCATCGGCATCGGCCAAAGAGGAATACGGCGCACGAACCCTTCGGCCGAAGCTCATGGCAAAAGCCGACGTTTTTCTGCGGGTCGTCGGTCTTCCTTCTTACAGCGGGGCGGGGGAGGGATCACCGGTTGTTTCCCCCTCAAAACCGGTCGATCCGGATCGCCTTGCCCGGGAGGTTTCAATGGCCCCTGATCCATCGGAATCAATTCCTTTCCGCGGTGGATATATGGAGGCCAAAAAGCAGCTTCAAGGATTTATCCGTGAACAATTGGCCGACTATGAAACCCTGTCCCGGGACCCAACCGCAAAATGCCAGTCCAATCTAAGCCCGTATCTTCATTTCGGTCAGATATCCCCGGTGGAAATCATCCTGGAAATAAAAAAAACCAATGCGCCGTCCGGGGCAATCGAAGCGTTTATTGAACAGCTGCTGGTGCGCAGGGAGCTTGCGGTCAATTTTGTGCATTATAACCCGGGCTACGACGGGTATGAAACAGCGGTGCCGGACTGGGCAAAGCGGACGCTCGCGGCGCATGCCAAAGACCCTCGTTTGTATATGTATTCTTTTGCGGAATTTGAAGAAGGCCGGACCCATGACCCTTACTGGAATGCGGCCCAGAGGGAAATGGTGACAACCGGGAAAATGCATAACTACATGCGGATGTACTGGGGGAAAAAGATCATCGAGTGGTCAAGGCATCCCAGGGACGCCTTTGATACCATGCTGGCGCTCAACAACCGCTATGAACTGGACGGCCGGGACCCCAACGGTTTTGCCGGGGTGGCGTGGTGCTTCGGGCGCCACGACCGGGCGTGGCAGGAACGGGAGATATTCGGCAAGATCCGGTACATGAACGCGAAAGGTCTTGAGCGAAAATTCAGGATTGCTGAATACGTCAGGGCCCATTTAGGTTGAGGCGGCGGAGAAGTAGGTTGAGGCGGCGGAGAAGCCGAATTATGAGATGGGTTCTACAGAAAAGGAAATTAATTCAATCGAACATCGGCGCTTTCCAGCAGATTTATGCCCTCGATCATTGCAAGGCAAGCGGCCTTTTTTTTTGCCCAGTTCGTGTATTCGCGGATAAGGCAGGGGTTCTTGAATAGGAGGACTTCTCCCAGGCAGGTAAGGTCCTGCTGAATACGCCAGTATATGTGCATGCTTCTTCCGTTGGGTGCAGTTGTTATGTTCGGAATTCCCCGTTGTTTTCATTTTTGTGGAAACACGGGGGGTTGATGATGCGGCGCTTTTGCTTGTCCTCCCGGAACCGGTCAATGCATTTTATCTGTTCGTCCAGATCCTTGCATGCGGCTCTCAGGAAAGCCGGGCTTCCGGATTTGCGGGGGTCGATATTTTCCTGAAAATAGCAAAATATCGACTCGGGAGCCGTTTTTACGAGAGTTTCCAGAAGGCGGGAAAGTGTTCCGGCGGTTTGGTCGTAGCGGCTGATATCAATCGTGCTGGAAAGTACGTGGCGTACGATTTCCCGAACGGCCCGGTATTCATCCGGATGCATGCGGACTGCCTTTTCCGCAGCCGCAAGGGATTTGTACCGCTTCTGCTGAAGATCATAAATGGACAACCGTTTTTCCATGGCCTGCGCCTTCCGGATATAAAAACCACGGCGGTTTTCAGAACTTTTCAGCCGCCGTGGTTTTTGTCAAGGCTACATTGCGCTTTCCGGATGAAAGACATTGACCTCTTTGAGGTCGTCTCCCAGGTATTCCCGCTCGTTGGGGCCGAGAATACCCAATGACAGACAAATGATGGTCCACAGGTGCACCACGTGGTAGTGCCCGCCATAGTGCTCGCTCAGTTCGTGGATCTGCGCGTGGCAGTTGTGGCATCCCGCGATGCAGTATGTGGCGCCCGTTGCCTGGATCTGTTCGTCCTTCAGACGTCCGTACGACAGGCGCTCATCCTTGTAACCGGATTGGAGAAAGCCGCCGCCCCCCCCGCAGCAGTAGTTGTTGGAGCGGTTGGGGGTCATGTCGATAAAATTTTCTTCGCCGACAACGGATTTGACGACAAAGCGAAGGTCTTCAGCAATGGGATCACCGTAGCTTTTTCGGACGATCTGGCAGGGATCCTGGACCGTGAATTTGATCTTGAGGTCCCGGTTCCAATCCGAGTTGACCTTGAGCTTCCCTTCCCGGATCCACTTGGCATAATATTCGTAAATATTTTTTACTTCAAAATTGTGCTCGATGTTGAATTTTTTCAGTCCGGCCCGGACTGCAAAGGTAACGTGCCCTCACTCGGTGTTGAGAAACGTTTTGCACCCCAGCTTGTGTGCCTGGTCCGTGGCAACCTGGACGATATGTTTCCATGCGTCGTTGTCGGCCAGAAACATGCAGTAGTTTTCACCTCCCCAGCCCTTTGAGCCGTAGGTCCAGTTGACGCCGGCCAGATGAAGAATTTTCCACAGGGGGACCATCTCATCCGGTTCGGTTACGGGTTCGCGGGAGTTCTGGTTCAAAAAGAACTCGGCGCCTTCCTTGTCGATAGGGGCTTCCATATCCTCAAATTCCGGCTGGGCTTCCCGGTATTCGTCCAGAACGTCGCTCACCACAAACTCGAAGTCTTCCTCGTTTGTGCCCATGGCGCTGCAGGTGTCGTTTTTCAACGCCATGTCGCAGGAGCCCAAAATGCCCTTGGGCCTTTCCTCCCGGGGCCAGGTGGCCCGGGTGTTGAAAATGAGCTGTGGAATGTCGATCTGCATGGGGCAGACATAAATGCAGCGCTGGCACATGGTGCACATCCATGCCCACGGGGATTTGGAGACCTCTTCGTCCATGCCGAGAGCGCACATGCGCAAAAACTTGCGCGGATCCATGTTTTCAAGGCCGGTTGCCGGGCATCCCGACGAGCAGGCGCCGCATGTCAGGCAAAGATCAAGGTTGCCTGCAGGCAGTATCTCCTTGACCTTGTCCAGAAAACGGCTTTTTTTCCCGCCGCCGAGCACAATGGTGCTTTCTGTCATGAGTCGTTTCCTCCCGATGAATTTGTATGTGTTTTCTGTGAATCTTTTCAGTATTATGGGATACCCGGGATCCGGACGCTTGTAAAAAAAACAAGGAGAACGGCTTGAACGGACATCTGTTCAAAAATAGATAAAAGGGTTTGCCCCTGTCAAGAGATAATTCTCAAAACGCGCTTTAAAACGGTTCTCCCTTGAAAAAGCCTGGAGCATTTTTTTTTGCGGCAATGGGGGAGTAGTGCAGCGATAGGATGCATTCGGCTGAGACAGGGATCCGATTTGGTTCGATTCCCTATTTTCCTTGACATTGAGCCCACCTGCCCGTAATTTGTAGGTAAAGGGTTAATAGGCTAAAGTCTATCGACGCTTTCTTTTCTCAACTGTCTTTCAAAAACGTTTGGCGTTTTTCCTTGCAAAGAAAACAACTCCTTCAAACTTGACTTTAACGTAAAATAGTGACACATATAATTCATATATAAGGAGGAAATTTTCTGTTGCCCCTGCTGCCTTTGGAACCTTCAATCCTGTGTCACATCCAACTGCCGAATGACCGGCTGAAATTGTAATGATACATCTGATTTTATCCGCTTCGGGAAAAGCCCGAGGCCGTCATCGAACGAATTTGCCGTTATGGAAAAGGCGATGAAGAAATGGATGTTTGGCAACGATAATCGAATAAAAATATCGAGGAAGTGAACAATGAACGTAAAGACGATCATGGTTATCGGCGCCGGGCAGATGGGAAACGGCATCGCCCAGGTGGCGGCTCAGTCCGGCTACAACGTTTACATGAACGATATTTCAAAAGAGATCGTGGACAAGGGCATGGCTACGATTTCCAGCAACCTTGACAGGATGATCAAGAAAGAAAAGATTGCCGCTGCGGACAAGGATGCGATACTTGGCAGAATATCCCCGGTAACGGATTATAAGGAGGCCGCCGGCTGTGACTTGGCCGTTGAAGCGGCCATAGAGAAGATGGAGATCAAGGCAAAAATCTTTGGCGAACTCGACCGCATTGCGCCGCCGGAGGCAATTCTTGCCAGCAACACGTCCTCTCTGCCCATAACAGGTATTGCTGCATGCACTCGTCGGCCGGAAAAGGTGATCGGGATGCATTTCATGAACCCGGTACCCGTAATGAAGCTGGTGGAAGTCATCAACGGGTTGGCAACACAGAGCGGCGTAACCGATACCGTAAGGAAAGTTGCCGAATCCATGGGCAAGATACCGGTGGAGTGCCGAGATGTACCGGGTTTTGTTTCCAACCGTGTTCTCATGGTGATGTTGAACGAAGCCCTGTGGGAGTTGTATGAAGGAGTGGCCACCGCCGAGGGCATCGATCAGATCATGAAGCTTGGCATGAACCATCCCATGGGACCGCTTGCCCTTGCGGATCTCATAGGCCTGGACACGGTATTGTCCATCCTGGAAGTCCTTCAGGACGGCTACGGCGATCCCAAGTATCGACCGTGCCCGCTTCTGAAATCTTACGTAAGCGCGGGCTGGCTTGGTCGGAAAACCGGTAAGGGCATATATGAATACCGTTGATGGGTGCTGACGCATGTTTTTCAACATTCTGCCGTTTATTCGGGAATGAAAAATGAATCGTTTTTGCAAGGACTTGGCCTGATATGGAACTTACCCGGGAACACCTGATGATTCAAAAAATGGCCAGGGAGTTTGCCCGCAAGGATCTTGCACCCCTGGCGGCCGAACGGGATCAGAAGCATGAATATCCGGCGGAAAGTCTTCGGCAGATGGGAGAGCTGGGTCTTCTGGGAATGCTCGTGCCGGAGGAATACGGGGGCGAACACATGGACACGGTTTCCTATGCCCTGGCCATGGCGGAAGTGGCGTACGCATGTGCCTCCACGGCAGTGATCATGTCCGTGCACAATTCCATTTGCTGCGGCAGTCTTCTCCGGTTCGGTACGCCGGAGCAAAAGGAACACTACCTCGTTCCCATGGCCAAGGGAGAAATTATATGCTCCTTTGCCCTTTCCGAGCCGGAAGCCGGATCCGATCCGGCTTCCCTGGAAGCCACCGCTGAAAAACATGGGGATTATTATATCCTCAACGGAACCAAGCGATGGATAACCGGAGGGGCGACGTCCGGATTGTTCATTGTTTTGGCGAAAACGGATCCGGAGGCGGGGCACCGGGGGATCTCCGCCTTTTTGGTCACAAGGGACATGGAAGGATTCGAAACGGGAAGGCTGGAGGACAAGATGGGGCAATGCGCTTCCGACACCACCGATCTGTTGTTTTCCAATTGCAAGGTGCCCGCGGATCATCTTTTGGGAAAGGAAGGGGACGGTTTTGTCGTGGCCATGTCTGGTCTGGATGACGGCAGAATCGGGATTGCCGCCCTTTCT
>JAWOAV010000203.1:0-7141 GCA_046498365.1 Desulfosalsimonadaceae bacterium | reverse complement strand
GATCGAATGCGTATCCTTCCGGAAGATCCATTTCAGCCAGGGCGGTTTGCAGCCGGCTGACGGCGCCGGCCAGGTCCTCATGCGCGATATCGGCCTCCACAGCAACCTGCTTTACCTGGTTTTCCCGCAGGATCTCCACGGGGCCGGTTTCCGGAACAACCGTTGCAATGTCCCGGAGGCGGAGCGGGCTTTCCCCGGAGGTCGTGATCACCAGATTTTCCACGTCCTGTCGCCCGGTCATGCGCTCCTGCGGAATGACCACCCGGACGTCATAATACCGATCCCCCTCCCGAAACCGGGTGGGGACGGCCCCGGTGACCAGGGAACGCAGGGATCCGGCCACATCAGAAACCGACACGCCCAGCTCCGCAGCCTTAGTCCGGTCCAACCGGACCTGGTACTCGGGCTTGGTCAGGTCCATTCCAACGCGAACATTGATGAAGTCAGACATTTCGCTGATCAGGCCGGCAGTATCGTCTGCCAGCTCCGAGAGCCTCTCCATGTTCGCGCCACGGACCTTCACGATGACATCCGATGCGCGCATTCCCGGAATGCCCCGTATGGGCACCTGCATGGCCATTGCACGGCCGCCGGGGGGCTGGACAGCGCTGATCCGCTTCCTGAGCGCCCCTGCATACGCTCCGGTACTGACTTTTCTTTCCGACCGGGGAATCAGTTGAATATGCATCTCCCCCCGATTGGCGATTTCAAGGGTGGTTATACCCATCACCCGTCCGCCGGAAAAGCTGAACATGCTCTCGACAACCGGATCATTGATGATTTCTGCTTCAATTTTCCGGACCGCCCGGTCCGTTTCTTCCACGGATGCCCCTGTCGGCATGTTGATGCGAATCATGATCCGGCCGTCGTCGATAAGCGGCAGGAACTCCCCCCCCAGGCGGGCGAAGAGAAAAACAGCCACGCCGAGAATCAACAAAAAGGCGGGGATAACGAAAAGACGAATGCCGATGACCCGGTCCAGCATGCGCCCGTATCTGTCCGATACCCTCTCAAAAAAGCGCTCGAACCATCCGGAGTTTTGTGTTCCCGGTATATTCCCATAAAGCACGGTTGTCAGCATCGGCGTGATGGTTACGGCCACGGCAAGGCTGATAGCAACGATGCCCGCAATGACCAGGATCAATTCCCGAAACAGCAGGCTCGTCAATCCGGGAACGATGAGAAAGGGGACGAACAGTGCCAGAAACGACAGGGTTGCGGCCAAAAGCGCCGGGCCGACCTCCCGGGTGGCATTCACCGCTGTTTCGGACGCTTCCCCGCCGGGGTTCTCCCGCCTGAGCCGGGAAATGTTCTCGATGACCACCACCGAGTTGTCCAGGACCACCCCGATGGCCACGACCAGCCCCCCCAGGGAAAACATGTTAAGGGAAAAACCGGCCAGTTGCATCAGGCCGAAATTGACCACCAAGGTCAGGGGGAGTGCAATGAGCATGACGCCCACCTGCCGTATGCTCCCCAAAAAAAGATATATCACGGCAATGAGCAGCACCGCCGCAGCCAGGGCAGCGTTTCGGACGCCTTCAAGGGCCTGCCTCACGTAAACCGACTGGTCCTCCACGTTGCCGAGCCGGATTCCCTCCGGCAGATCCGGCTTCATCACGGCCAGCTGCCGATTCACGGAATCGGCCACCGTCACAATGTTGGCCTCGGCCGCCTTCAGAATGGAAACGCGCACGCAGCCCTCGCCGTTGTAGCGGGTGATGACCCGTATATCGCCGTGCCCGTCCACCACCTCGGCAATGTCCTGCAGAAGGACCTTTTGATGTCCATCTGCGGCAACGACTATCCCGGCGATGTCCGCCAGGCTGGCAAACTCACCCATGGTGCGGGCGAGAATTTCCCTGGGACCGACCGTGACCCGGCCGCCGGAGAGACCGACATTTTCCGCAGCGATCCGGCGCAGGATTTCATCCAAAACCAGCCCGTGTTTTTCCATCGCTTCCGGATCGAGACGAATACGGATTTCACGTGCAAGACCGCCGACGATATCCGTGCCGGCCACTCCGGATATGGCCAGCATCCTGTCCTGAAACCACTCTTCCACCCAGTCCCGCAGCTCTACAGGGTCCCAGCGCTCCGAAGACACGGTCAACTGCATTACGGGAATCTGGGAGGGATCCGCCTTGAAGGCAAAAGGCTCCTCGGCATCGACAGGCAGCCGCCCACGGACGCGGGCAAGCGCGGCCATCACATCCTGAAACGCGACATCGACATCTGCGCCGTACACAAAGTGCACATCCAGGGAATAGCGCCCTTCCATGGAGGAGGACTCGATATGCTCCAGCCGATCAACGGTGGAAACAACGCGCTCGACCGGTTCTGCGATATTCTTTTCTACTTCGGCCGGGGCGGCCCCGGCCCATCGGATTTCCACCTTTACGAGGGGGTAGGTGATAGACGGCAGGTAGTCCATTGGAAGACGCAAAAGCCCGTAAAGCCCCAGGACCACGAGAAGGATGGATACGGCGCCAGCGGCAATCCTTCGGTGTACAGCATAGCGGGTCAGCTTCATTGCCGGCGGTCTCCATCAGGGGCCTGCATATCGGTTTTTTCTTTTCCCGGCAGGCTGACCGGATCACCATGGGCAAGCCCTTCCCTTCCTTTGACAATGACCTTATCCCCTGTTGACAGGCCCGCTTTGATCTCTACACGGCCGCCTTCCGCAATACCGGTTTCCACGCGGCGTATAAGGGCCTTGCCTTCGTGGACGATGAAAACCGTATCCTCCCTGTCTTCCGAAACGATTGCGGCAGCCGGCACCACAAGGGCACCTTCGACATTTCTTACCACCACCGTCAGCCGGGCAAACATGCCGGGAAGCAGCCCGCGGAAATTTTCCAAAGCGGGGATGGGCGCGATTTCGATGGTACGGGTGCGCAGGCGGTCATCGAGATAGGGGTATACCCGGTCGACCCGTCCCGCCATTCGTTCCTCTGGATATGCGTCCAACCGGATATCAACGCGCATTCCAGGCGCAATGGCGACGGCGTAGCGCTCCGGAACGGATGTCCGGATCGAAAGGGATTCCGGGTCATACATCTCGACCACTGTTTCACGGGGAGTCACAAATGCGCCGTCATTGACATGAACATGGGAGATAACGCCTTTCCAGGGAGCGGAAACAATATAGTCCATTGCGCTTTCTTCGGCCCGGACCAGCTCTGCGCGGACGCTTTCATATTCTGCCCGCGCGCGATCAAGCGCTTCTTCGGCAAGGGCGTTTGTTTCCACGAGGCGGCGGGTCCGTTCAAGATCGTCCGCCGCATTTTTCAGCGCCGTACGAAGGGATGCCACGAGCGCATCCACGCCTTGTTTGCGGCCGATAAAAAGCAGCTGATCGCCGGTGTCCACCATGTCCCCCTCACGCACGCGGATGCCGCCGGCAGGACCTTCCGCCGGAGACGCCAGCCGAGCTACCCGCTGCGCCGCCACCGTCCCGGTCAATGTCAGCAATTCAGCGATTTCCTGCCTTGCCGCCGACACCACCGCCACTACCGGGGGTTTTGCCTGCTTTTTCTCCGGACCAAAGGGTGATGCTTTTTCAGCCTCCCCGCTGCCGGAGATGCCGGCCTGGTAAAACCGTATCGCGAATACAAAGATCCCCCCGAAAAGCAACAACACCAAAAAGATTCGCATGCTTCCGAATGGCTTTTTCATTGATCACCCATAGCCAGTTCAAGCCGGGAAAGGGCCGTGCGAAGCTCGGCCATGACCCGGTAATAGGTTGTTTCCGAGTCCAGCAGGGCGCCCTGGGCGTCGAGTACGTCAATGACCGTACCCCTGCCGGCGCCGTATTTTTCCTGCTCAATTCGCAGGCTTTCCCGCGCCAGGTCAATCGATTTCCGGACAGCCTCCGCCCGCTCCTCCGAACTACGCACATTGGACAGCGCGGTGGCGATTTCGAGCATTATCCGGTGTTCAAGGCCGCGCAGCCGTTCCCGCGCGGCCGCAAGACCGGCTTGCTGTTCACCAATATCGGCATCGATGCGCCCTCCCTGGAAAAGCGGCATTTCCATTGCAAGGCCGATGCGCCCCACATCGCCGCTTTCATCCCCTGGCCCGCTCGCAGGGCCCGCGGCCCAGCGGCCGCCATAGGAACCTTCCATGGAAACCACCGGCCACCGCGCTGCCCGTGATGCATCGACGGACCGGGCCCGTGCTTCAAGGGCGGCTTTTTCCGCTCGGTAGTCCTCCCGGTTTTTCCAGGCGCTTTCAATTGCCTCGTCAAATTCGGGGATGGCTGGTTTTCTTTCCAGGGCCAGCGCGCCGGAAAGGGAAATTCCGGCCATATGCTCGGGCAGGCCCAGAAGCGTAGCCAATGTTCTCTGCTGAATGTCCAGAAGGTCTTTTTCTTTCGCCAGCTGCTGGCGGATATCCGCCAGCCGGACCTCGGTGCGCAACCGATCGACTGGGGCAGCCTTTTTCCCCGCGATCAGTTCGTCTACAAGAAAAAGGTGCTTTTCCAGAGTGCTTCGGGAGAACTGCAAGGCGTCGATCACGCGGCGCTGGGCCAGTATATCGAAAAACACGCTGGAAACGTCAAAGGCAAGCGACTGTCGGCTGCGCAAATACCTTCGATCGGATTCTTCCGCAAGAAGGGCTGCCGCACTTTCCCGGTGATAAAGGCGCCCGCCGGCAAAGAGCGGGGCGGATAAAACGAGATCTCCGGAAACGATATCCCGGCTGAACGCCCCTGGCTCCTTTTCCCCGGTGGCGGAGATGACTCTTTCCTTATTGAGGCTGCGGGCATATCTGCCTGCCATGCCAAGGGCGGGCAGTCTTTCTCCGGATGCCTTCGAATACCGGTTTTTTGCCGCAACCGCATCCCAGCGGGCAGCGGCAATTTGCGGATTATTGGCATAGGCGATCTCGATCGCCTCCGCCAGACCGATCGGCCCTTCAGCGGCCTGGAGAGGAAATTCGGGGCGTCCACCAGAAAAAACATTACCGGATGCAACGGCCGGTTGACGGGGGTTGGGAGGGTATGGGTCGGTAGGGTGTATAACAGCGCACCCCCCAAGCAAAAACAAAAAAGGAAGAATAACAAGCCGTTTCATTTGCTGCTTTCTCCTTATGGCGGCACAGTGGCAGCGCAGGACGCATCTGTTGCAGAAGGCAGGACACCGGAACGGATGATGCTGCCGCCCCGGCAGGCGGGATCATGGTGGGCATGGTCCAAAAACCGGCGTGGCTGTTTTACCGGTCGGCCTTTTTTGACTCCTCCTGTTTGCGGTTCTCCTGGTTGAGGTCCTCCAGTGCCGCAAGAATTTTCGCCCCTCCCCTGTAGGTTTCCGCGTCCCCCCCGCGGCAGATTACCGCCGAAGGGGTGCTTCTCACCTGGTCCGACCGGAGCAGATCGTTGGCTGCTTTAAAGGCCCCGCTCAGATCATAGGGTGCATAGCCGATATTGTTTTCTTCAAGGGCTTCTCTAACGTCTTCCCCGCTTCCGCGCTTCGCGGCGACTTGGAAAAGAATCCCGCGGACGTGAAAGGCTTTCTCTATGCTGCTTTTTTCATTCATTGCGTACAGGTAATATTCAATATAGGGGATCGCACTCGGAAGGGGAACATCGATGAATGTCAGGCGGATCGAACCGTTTTCGACAAGCTCCTGCAATAGCGGCTCCGCAAGGGGCTCCAACGACCTGCACGGCCCGCAGAAATAGTTTGCGTACACCCGCACGTCAATCTCTCCCGTGCCGAAGGAAGGAAAACCGTTTTCGCTTCTGCCCGACGCGTTACCGGCGGAAGAAGGCTGCGCGGAAAAGACCGCCAGCACGACTGCTGACAGTACAATCACCGTTGTTTTTTCTGCGATGGCGCCAAACATTTCTCGTATGCACATATATCCGTTTCCTGTTTTTTTTGCCGGTGCTTGTTAATAATCTTTCCATTCTTGAATAGACACGAAAAACAGTCCCGCTGGATATAGGTGTGTAGAGGCACCCGCTGCGGGTGCCTCTACGCGGTCTTCCTGAACATTATGTCTATTGATAAATGCAAAAAATTGTATTTCATGCTACTGGACCGTTCTATCGCATAAAACAAGGGTCATGTCAAACACCGCCGCACCGGCCCTATGGTTCCCAGGATTCAATCCGGATATCCGGAATCGCCGCCTCTATGTGTTCAACAACGAGGCTTCGCCAGTCGGCCTCTGCACGCAAGCGGTTGAGATTGCCGAAATGGCCGTTGAAGGTCCGGTCGATAAAAATGATGTCCTTGGGGAAAACCATCACCATGAACTGGTCCAGGTGCTTCTGCCCCAACACCTGCAGCCGTTTGTATATATTGCTGTCTATGCCGAAGGTGTAAGTGTCTTCCGGATGGATGATTTTCTGGATCTCGTCCGCATAATCCTTGATCATCTCCCAGGGGACGGGCTCTCCGTTTGCCTTGTATACGCCCATGGACTTGAGTATACCGGGAATCGACGGATAGTCGTTTTCAATCACCGCCTTGACCAGCTGGGCGTATTTCCGGGAGAGCGCTTCCGTGATCTCCTTCATGCAGCCAAAATCATATACAACAATGGCCCCGTTCTCCCGGAAGGCAAAATTGGAAAGATTCGGGTCCGCGTGCAAAAACCGGTGCTCAAAAAGGCCTTTCAGCACAAGGCTGGCCATGGCCTTTCCCCAGCAATTTTTCAACTCCGGGGAATAACCTTCCCCGGTTGCCTCATCGGGGAAAATCCCCATGACCATTTCCATGGCCAGCACGTGTTCAGCGGTCAGTTCGGATATGACCTCGGGTACGATAACGGCGTCGTCGTTGCTGTAGTTGTCTCTTACACGCCGCATGTTTTCGGCTTCCCTGAGGTAGTCGAGCTCTTCCAGGAGACGGTCTTTCATCTCCTGCCACATTTCCTCGAGGTCCATGCGGGTGAAAAGGGAAAAGACTGTTTTGATAATTCCTTTGAAATTCCTCAAATCCCCGCGGATGACCTCGTCAATGCCCGGATACTGGACTTTCAGAACGATTTCCCGGCCGTCCTTCAATTCCGCGCGATGCACCTGCCCGATGGAAGCCGCGGCCATTGCCGTTTCATCGATGTGCGCAATGAGATCGAAGCTGTCCCCGAGCTCTTCCTTGATCATCTCCAGGATCTCATCAAAGGGGAC
>JAWOAV010000152.1:0-4919 GCA_046498365.1 Desulfosalsimonadaceae bacterium | reverse complement strand
ACTATGCCGCATACTCCGCCCTTTTTTCATTAAGAAAAATGGGGGTGTGGGACGTAACCGATGAAAACTTTTTGGAATCATGCGCGGACGTCTGGTACTTCTGGGTTCGCATCACTTTTCTGCAAACTTATTTGGAAACGGCCGAACACGCTGATTTTTTACCGAAAAACCGCCACAAATTCGAAATACTGCTGAATATTTTTCTCCTTGAAAAAGCGATTTACGAATTGGCCTACGAATTAAACAACAGGCCGGATTGGGCCAAGGTCCCCCTCCGGGGTCTCAGGCAGTTACTACACGAGCCATACCATACCAAGAGAAAGGAGATTAAACCATGAAACCGTTACTGGGCGCCGGTTATCTGGGTGATGGCCGATGCCGGTTTTTGGTGTGGGCGCCGTTGGCGAAAGCCGTAGATCTGCGGATCGTTACCCCCCGTGAACGCATCGTGAGGCTGAATAAAATCCGGAAGGGATATCACCAGATTATCCTCGATGACGTGGATCCGGGCGCTCACTACCTCTACCGCTTACATGGTCCACATATTGATCCCATGGGGGGTTCCGCTGCGGAACGGCCGGATCCGGCGTCACGCTCCCAGCCCCAGGGGGTTCACGGTCCTTCTCGGGTCGTTTCCCCGGACTTCGAGTGGGAGGACGGGAATTGGTGCGGTTTGCCCCTCTCACAGTATATTATTTATGAACTTCATGTGGGAACATTTACCGCCCAAGGTACCTTCGATGCGGTTATTCCGCATTTGGACCGTTTCATCGACATGGGCATTACGGCCGTGGAATTGATGCCGGTCGCCCAGTTTCCCGGTCACCGCAACTGGGGCTATGACGGCACCTATCCATTTGCCGCTCAGAATTCATACGGCGGACCGCAAGGCCTCAAACGACTGGTCAACGCCTGCCACCAAAAGGGGCTGGCGGTGGTACTGGATGTGGTTTACAACCATTTGGGACCGGAAGGCAACTACCTCAGGGACTTCGGGCCCTATTTTACGGATTTTTATCAAACTCCCTGGGGAGAGGCCGTTAATTTCGACGGTCCTTACAGCGACGAGGTTCGCCGCTTTTTTATTGAAAATGCCCTGTACTGGGTTCGTGAGTGTCATATCGATGCCCTCAGAGTCGATGCCGTGCATGCTATTCTGGACTTCTCGGCACAACCCTTCCTGCAACAGCTTGGAATGGAAATTCACCGGAAAGCCGAACGGCTGAATCGCCGCATATATTGCATTGCCGAAAGTGCTCTCAACGATACCCGGGTGATTCGCTCCCGAGAATTCGGCGGTTTCGGCCTGGACGCCCAGTGGAACGATGATTTTCACCATGCCCTGCACAGCCTGCTGACGGGTGAAATATCCGGCTATTACCAGGACTTCGGACAACTTCGGGATTTGTCCCTGAGCTGGCGGGAGGGGTTTGTTTACGCGGGCCGGTACTCCCGCTTTCGTCTGCGCAGGCACGGAAATTCTTCCCGAAATATCCCGGCCCGGCGGTTTGTTGTTTTTTCCCAAAACCATGACCAGATCGGCAACCGAATGCTCGGTGAAAGATTGTCATGTCTGGCTACTTTCGAGCAATTGAAACTGGCCGCCGGGGGGGTATTGCTGTCGCCTTTTATTCCACTGCTGTTTATGGGTGAAGAATACGGAGAGGTCGCACCATTTCCCTATTTTATCAGTCACTCCGATCCGGATCTTGTTGCGGCGGTGCGGGAGGGCCGCCGCCGGGAATTTGCCGCCTTCGATTGGGAAAAAGACCCGCCGGACCCCCAGGATGAAGCCACCTTTCTGAGCGCAAAACTGAATCATTCATTATGCCTCCAAGACCCTCATCAGGTATTGATGCGATTTTACCGGGAGCTGATTCGGCTTCGCAAAACCAATCCATGTCTGGCTAAAATGAGTAAGAAAAATATGCATGTTGCTGATGACGAACAAAACATGTTTCTTATGGTGCGACGATGGATCAGCAGCGCCGAAGTCCTGATTGTTTTTCATTTCGGCAGCAGTGACGCATCCACGGGGGTCTCCGAGTCCACGGGGCGATGGATAAAGGCACTGGATTCTGCGGAAAAACAATGGAAGGGTCCGGGTACCCGCATGGAGGCCGAAATTGAATCCGAAGGAGAGTTCATCCTCTCCCGCCCTCCGCACTCCGTGCTGGTTTTAACCAGAGAAAGAGAGGAAATATGACGGAACGCTATCTTTGCATCCACGGACATTTTTACCAGCCGCCGCGGGAAAACGCCTGGCTGGAAGCGGTGGAACTTCAGGATTCGGCTTATCCCTACCACGATTGGAACGCCCGCATCGCCGCCGAGTGTTATGCGGCCAATGCCGCCTCCCGCATTATGGACGATCAGGGCCGCATTATGCGCATGGTCAACAACTACACCGGCATGAGTTTCAATTTCGGGCCCACGTTGATGGCCTGGATGTCGGAAAACACCCCGGATATTTACGAAATGATTCTGCAAGCCGACGCCGACAGCCGCGAGCGGTTTTCAGGCCACGGTTCCGCGCTTGCCCAGGCATACAATCACATGATCCTGCCGCTGGCCAATCGCCGCGATAAATATACCCAGGTTCTCTGGGGAATCAGGGATTTCGAGCATCGTTTCGGGCGACCCCCCGAAGGAATGTGGCTGCCGGAAGCTGCGGTGGATCTAGAGACCCTTGATGTTCTGGCCGAATTAGGGATCGGGTTTACCATCCTCAGCCCCTATCAGGCCGCAAACATACGCACCGTCGGCGAATCGGAGTGGCGGGACGCCGGTAACGGTGATATTGATCCCACCCTCCCGTATATCCAGCACCTCGACTCCGGCCGCAGGATCGTGATTTTTTTCTATGACGGTCCTCTTTCCCGGGCGGTGGCATTCGAACGTCTGCTGAATAACGGAGAGACATTCGCAAACCGGCTTCTGACCGGTTTTTCGGATGAACGTCTGCATCCCCAGCTGGTGAATATCGCGACCGACGGTGAAAGTTACGGCCATCACCACCGGTACGGAGACATGGCGCTGGCCTATGCGCTGGATTATATCGAAACCAACGGCTTCGCCCGGCTGACCAACTATGGCGAGTTCCTGGAAAATCATCCGCCCTCATACGAAGTGGAGATCCTTGACAACACCTCCTGGAGTTGTGCCCACGGGATCGAACGATGGCGCAGCGACTGCGGCTGCAACTCCGGTCAAAACGGGGACTGGAACCAGGCCTGGCGAGAGCCGCTGCGCAATGCCCTGGACTGGCTTCGGGACGCCCTTGTCGCGCCTTTTGAAAAAAAAACCAAACAATATCTGAAAGATCCCTGGCAGGCACGCAACGATTATGTGGATGTTGTCATCGACCGGTCCCCGGACAACTTGGAACGGTTTTTCACCCGTCATTCCGTTCGGACGCTGACGTCCACGGATAAAATCACTGTTCTCAAGCTGCTGGAAATGCAACGCCATCTTATGCTGATGTACACCAGCTGCGGATGGTTTTTTGACGAGCTTTCCGGCATCGAAACCGTCCAGATTATCCAGTATGCCGGCCGTGCCATCCAGCTCTATAACGATATTTTCAACACCGATATCGAAGCCGGATTCCTTGAGCAGCTGGAACAGGCCAAAAGCAATATCCCCGCTCACCGGGACGGGCGACGGATTTTTGAAAAATTCGTTAAACCCGCCATGATCGACCTGAGAAAGGTGGCGGCCCATTATGCCGTCAGTTCATTATTTGAAGACTATCCCGAACAGGAAAACATTTATTGCTACACGGCTTCCCGCCGGCACTACCACAGTGCCGAAGCCGGAAGGGCCAAACTTGCCGTGGGGCGGGTTAACATCACTTCCCGGGTCGTGCAGGAAAGCGCGGGTTTTTATTTTGGGGTCATACACCTGGGCGATCACAATCTTGCCTGCGGCATCCGGGAATATATGGACGGAGAAAGCTACCAGCGCCTGCGAAGGGCAATTTTCGAAAGTTTCGAAAAAGCCGATTTTCCGCAAGTTCTGCGGATACAGGACCAGTATTTTGAATCATCGCGCTATTCCTTGAAGTCCCTGTTTCGGGATGCACAGCGCGACATATTAAATATTATACTGGATGCCGCCGATGTCGACGCCCTGTCCGTCTACCGCCATCTGTTCGAGCACCATGTGCCCCTGATGCGCTTTTTGAAAGACGCCCACAGTCCGCTGCCCCGATCACTGGCCGCCGCCGGGGAAATTGCCGTCAACGGTGAGTTGCGTCGCGAATTTTCCGGTGATCCTCTCGATTTTGAAGCCATTTATACCCTTTTAGAGGAATCCGATCTGGCTGGCATACCTCTGGATGCCGACACCCTGGAATTTACCCTGAGAAAAAACCTCGAGCGCATGGCCGAAAACTTCCGATTACACCCGGAGCAGGCCGGTCTGCTCCAAGAATTGTTATCCGGAATCGAGTTGGTGTATGCCCTGCCCTTTGACGTCAATCTTAGAAAAATTCAGGATCTGCATTACGGTTTGGCCCGGAGCACCTATCCGGAATATAATCAAAAAGCAGAACAGGGAGATGACGGCGCCGCTCTGTGGGTGGAGAACTTTAAGATCCTCAGCAAAAAACTGATGATCCGGCTGGAGTAAGGAGAACTTATGAATATCCCTACGGCCACATACCGCCTTCAATTCAATTCGGAATTCGGATTTCAGCATGCCGGCAGGATCGCCCGCTACCTGGCTGATCTGGGAATATCCCATATTTACGCCTCGCCGATTTTCGAAGCCAGAAAGGGCAGTGCCCACGGTTATGACATAGTAGATCCGAATCGACTGAATCCCGAACTGGAATCCGGGTGCAATTTTCAAGCCCTTCACCGCAAGCTGGTCAAAAACAACATCCGGTGGCTTCAGGATATCGTCCCCAATCACAT
>JAWOAV010000095.1:0-5266 GCA_046498365.1 Desulfosalsimonadaceae bacterium | reverse complement strand
GCCAATTTGAGAAAAAAGGCGGGGTAATTTTATCCACAGGTTTTTTGGGCGGTACCGGTTCATCTTTTTCTAAAATTTTATCTTCTTCGGACACAGCAGCTTTTTGTTTTTCCGGCAAAACAAGCTGACCCCACTGCATCCTCCAATTACCAATCACCAGCTGAGCCAGGACAATTTCAAGGCCCAAACGGATGTGCTCATGAGCACGCCCATACTGCAGAAAATCATTGAACGCGGCCTCCGCCTGGAAAATCTCTGTTTCCTCCCTTTGTGTCATATCATGGGACGAACCACAGACTACCACCTGCAGATGGCCATTGGCACCACCATGAATTTTTCCCAAAGCATCCAGACGATCCAGCAGGATCTTTTGGAGGTCCGCCCTAACGTGCTGCTGTCCATTCCAAGGCTGTACGAAAAAATCTTTGAGGCTGTCCGGAGCCACGGCGAAAGCTTGCACGGTTCCCGGAAAAAATTCTTCGACTGGGCCATGGCCGTAGGCGATCAGGCCGCAGATCACCTCATCGCCGGTAAGCCCCTGCCGCCGGCTTTGGGGTTGAAATTCGCCGTTGCCAATTCCATGGTGTATGACAAAATCCGCAAGAAGATCGGCTTTGACCGGCTGGTCGTGGCCGGCAGCGGCGGCGCGCCCCTGCCTGCGGAAATCACCCGGTTTTTCCGCAGCATGAATATCACCATTACCGAAGGGTACGGCCTTACGGAAACCACATCGGCCGTCACCTCCAACGCCCCGGTGTTTGTGGAGCCTCTGCCGGACAAATGGATTTACAAAAAGGCAATGGAGTGGCTGGTCGATACCATGGTCGTCATGCAGGCCCGTGGGCAGTGCCCTTTTAAAACGTCGAAAGGCGCCCTTAAAATGATGGTGGTGTCCAAGCTGATATCCCCCCGTTTTATTATCAAGCCCGGAACCGTGGGCCGGCCCTGCAAGAATACGGAGGTCCGCATTGCACAAGACGGTGAAGTGCTGGTAAAAGGCCCCCAGGTCTTTTCCATGCAAAGCGGATACTTCCATCAGCAGGCGGAAACCAGCGAAGCGTTTACGAAAGACGGATTTTTCAGGACCGGCGATATCGGAGAATTCGATGAAGACGGCCTGCTCCGGATCACGGATCGCAAAAAATCCCTTATCGTCACCTCCGGCGGCAAGAACATCGCCCCCCAGCCCATTGAGATGGCGCTGATCATGGACATATATGTGGATCAGGCCTGCATTATCGGGGACGGACGCAATTATATCACGGCACTGATCGTGCCCCGCTTCGACCTGGTTACGGAACTGGCCCGGGAAATGGGCATCCCGGAGGGAACCAACGACGAGCTGATTTGCCTGCCGGAAATCATCGGTTTCTTCCAGGAGCGGGTGGACCGGGTCAACCAGAACCTGGCGCGTTATGAACAGATCAAGAGATTCCGGCTGCTACCCTGCGCATTCAGCGAAGAGACCGGCGAGCTCACGCCGACGCAGAAAATGAAGCGCCGGGTCATCTATGAAAAATACGGCAGGGAGATCGACGCGCTCTATAATACTGCGGCATAATTTTTCTGAAAAAAAGTGCAGCAGCCGGATCGCTCGCCTTGTAAGCGCAAGGTGCGCTGTGCCAATACAAGAGGAAGCTTTAGATGCAAGGCCGCCAACGTCCGGTCTATATTAAGCCCCGATCCCCCAGGTTCCCGTAGCGGTGATAATTGTTGGAGACGGCCTGTTCCTGGAGATACTGCAGCAATTCGATTCGCCCTTCCATGAAAACCGGCACGCGGGAAATGTAGAAGCCTGTTCGTGCCGCCTCTTCGTACACCTGACGGGGTACCCGGTCCGGATGGGCGTAGCGGATGCGGGCGATTTTCGGAATCATGGCGCAAAGCTGCTCATCGGTCTGCTCCGTGATCAGTGCGTCCCGGAAAAACTGCTTCCCGTAGGGGGTGTCCAAAAAGGCCGTGACCCGGTTGGAAAGCCCTTCCGGCAGGCTGACAATGGGCACGCATCGGGTGACCAGGCATGCGGCGGTCCGGGCGAGCACGTCAAACAGGGAATCGTTTTCATGCACGCGCACAGCGACCCGCCCCTTTGCCAGATAGCGCAGGTGGTTGTCCTGGCCGCGCAGGTGAAAGTAGTCGTGTGCCACGGAAAATTCCCGCTCCCACTGAAACAGGTAGCTTTTGACGGCAAAGACGGTTTTGCGGATATCTTCGGCAATGTGGTCGCTGACCCGGTTCCAGCGCAGATCAATCTCCCACTGGTTGACCGTCCACAACAGGTGCGAATCTGATGCAATGGCGCCGACATCCGGGTATCCGGCTTCCGTAAAATTCATGAACTGGTAGACGTAGTTGGGGCTGCCCGCTTTGATGCCCGCCCCCAGGGCGGACTTGCCCATGCCGCCGAACGGCTGGCGAAGCACGACGGCCCCGGTCGTCCCCTTGTTGATATACAGGTTTCCGGCCTTGATGTTCGCCTTCCATTTTTCCTGCTCCCGCCGGTCCAGGCTTTCCAGTCCCGAGGTGAGCCCGTATCCGGTCATGTTGACCAGCTCGATGGCATGGTCCAGGTTGTCCGCCCGCATGACGCCGATAACCGGGCCGAAAAACTCCGTCATATGGGTGTAGCCGCCGGGGCGGACGCCCCATTTGATGCCGGGGGACCAGATGTAAGGGTTGTTTTGCAACGGCGCTGGTTTGAGCGCCCAGGATTCGCCTTCTTCAAGTTCGGTCAGGGCGCGTTTCAGATCCCCTTCGGGCGGGGAGATAATCGGGCCGATCTTGTTTTGAAATTCCCAGGCCGAGCCTGTCTTGCAGCTTTTCGCCGCATCCACCAGCTGGCGCCTGAACAATTTGTCGTCGTAGACTTCCTTTTCCAGGATCACAAGCGACGTGGCGCTGCATTTCTGTCCGCTGTTGGAAAATGCGGAGTGGACGATGTTTTTGATGGCCTGGTCCCGGTCGGACATGGCTGTTACGATGGTGGCGTTTTTTCCGCCGGTTTCCGCGGCAAGCTGAACATCGGGGCGGTTTTGCAGTATCCGCAAGCCCGTATCCGTGCCGCCGGTGAGAATGATGTAATCTACGTCCGGATTGCCGGTGAGCGCGTCGCCGGCCGTGGCTCCGGAGCAGGGGATGAACTGGAGGGCTTTTTTGGATACGCCCCCCCGGTAAAAACACTGCACCAGCTCCCAGGCCGTGAGTACTGCCGCGGATGCCGGTTTGAAGAGCACCGTGTTTCCGGCAGCCAGGGATGCGGCAATGCCGCCGCAGGGGATGGCAATGGGAAAGTTCCAGGGAGTGATCACCAACCCCACGCCTTTTGGCGAACAGGTGATATGGCCCAGTTCTTCATAAATCCTTGCGGAATGGGGGTAGAATTCCGTGAAGTCAATGGCCTCGGAGACCTCCGGGTCGCTTTCGGTAAACAATTTCCCCCAGTTGGCTGCGGCCGCGCCGATCAGGTCCCCGCGGGCGCCTCTGAGTTCATGGCACACCCTGTCGAGTATCCGGTGGCGCTCATCCAGGCTCTTTTCGCGCCATCCGTCCGGATCCGCTTTTGCCGTTGCAACCGCTCTTTGTATGGTCTCCGCGTCCGACAGGGTGTAGACGGCCGTGGTGATGTTCTTGCTGCCAGACGGGTCATATCTGGACGCGTCGATGATTTCCCTTGCCCCGGACGCATCGAAAACCTCTTCCCCGTCCACCACCACCGGTATCCGAAGGGGGGGATCGTTCAGGTTTTTCATCCATTTTTCCCGGATGGCCCCGGCCCATGTCCGGCTGGCTTTCAGGGACCAGTCCGTGTCCGCTTCATTGGAAAAGCGCCCACTCCAGTAAGTGCCGAATCGGTCGGGAAACGTTTCCCGGTTTCTGTCCTGCGTCCGTTTCGGCGCGTTTGGTGCCGATTCAATGTTCCGGCAGGAGTCCAGGAAATGATTTTTCAAAAAGGTCCAGCTCTCGGAACCCGTTGTCAGGTGAGGGGCGTAGCGAAGAAAATTTTCCGGCGAGGTGTTTTCGTCCAGCCGCCGGATCAGATAAGCAATGGCGTTGATGAACTGGTCCTTTGATGCTACCGGCGCATAGAGCAGGATGTCCCGGACGTTTTCCTGGAGCGCCCGGCGAACGTGATCTGCCATGCCTTCGAGCATTTCAAACCAGAACCACTGGGTTACGCCCATGGCATGCCCCAGTTCATAGGCATAGGCCAGTTCAAACAGGTTGTGGGATGCCACGCCCAGGTGTACCGCTCGGATGTTTTCGGGATTCATGGCATACAGGAGCATGCGCTTGTAATTGGCGTCCACGTCCAGCTTGTTGTCATAGGTGGCCAGGGGCCAGTTGAAATGAGAGGATTCTACCATCTCCATTTCCAGGTTGGCCCCCTTGACAATGCGGAGCTTTACCGGCGCGCCGCCTCCCTCCACCCGCCTCTTTGCCCATTCGGTCAGCTTCTGCTGCATCCCGTAGGCATCGGGCAGGTAGGCCTGCAGCACGAGGCCGGCAGAATAGTCCTTGAATTCCTCCCGGTCCAGGGTCCGGATAAAGGCTTCGTAGGTAATATCCAGGTCCCGGTATTCCTCCATGTCCATGTTGACGATTTTGGGAACCGTTTCCCCGTTTTGCCGCGTAAAATAATTTTCCCTGGCCTCGCGGAAAATTTTTGAGAGGCGTTCCACCATGATCGTCACGGTATGTTCGAACGCCAGAGAGGATATCTGGGAATACAGGGTGGAAATTTTAACGGATATATACTCTACGTCCGGATCCTTCATGTCGGCGATGTAGGTCTCCAGGCGGCGGTGTGCCTCCTGCTCCCCCAGCACCGCTTCCCCCAGGTGGTTGATGTTCATCCGGACGCCCTGGGATTTGCGTTTTTCGAGGTGCCTGTGAAGGGTTTTTTTTTCACCGGGAATAATGGCCCGGGAGGAGGAGTGGCGCATCTGTTCCACCAGTCGTGGAACGGATAGTTGGGGAAAATGCCGCCCCATCCCCAAAAACATCTGAATCAGGAGGCGCTCCACCCGCGAAAAAAAATCCGGCACCCCGTATTCGGTAAGCAGGTGATTGACCTGGTCCGCCACCCGCTGGTGGTCATGGGAACGGAAGCACTGGTCGATCATGCGGGTCAGCACCACTTTGTCCAGCGGATGGGTCAGCAGTCGTTTCATCTGTTCCTGGATGGTTTTCTCTTCGGCGGTCAAAAGCTGATTGGCGCGGTTTTGCCATTCGGCCGCGCGCTTGACGGCATTCTGTTCGATTTGTT
>JAWOAV010000047.1:0-9715 GCA_046498365.1 Desulfosalsimonadaceae bacterium | reverse complement strand
AGCGCTTCTATCGCTTCTTCGGCCTCGTCCCCCAGCCGGGAATCTCTTGCCATGGAGGCGGCTTTTTCATACGTATTCAGCGCCTTGCTGTATTCATGGTTTTGTTCGTATGCCCTCCCCAGATCCAGGTATATTTCCGCCGCGGACGGCACGACCTCGACGGCTTTTTCCAATCGGCGGATGGCCTCCTTGGTGTTTCCCGTGGCAAGCTCGACCAGGCCCAGTCCATGAAGCGCCCTTGGAAAGTTGCGCTCCATTTCAAGCGCCTCTTTGTAGTACGCCCTTGCCGTTTCATACTCCCCTTTGCGGTAATAGACATACCCCATATTGCTTAAGGGGTAATACGGGGTGGCATATAAAAGATCGTCCTTTACTTCCTCGAAACATTCCAAGGCCTTGTCCCATTCCCCAAGCGCGATATACGCCGATCCCAGATTGTTTTTGGCCGGGGAGTAGTTCGGGTTGAGTTCGACCGCCCGTTTAAAATGGACGACCGCGGATTGATGCCTTCCCTTGGCCATGTAGGTCAGGCCGAGGCTGTTTTGCAGATAGGGGTCCCGGGGATTGATTTTTTCCGCCCGGAGCAGCTCCCGGAGCGCCATGGTATACTTCCCCTCGGCCATGTACGCCTCGCCCAGTTCCCGGATCGCTTCCGCCTGCTGCCTGTTCTCTATCGATGCTTTCTGGCTGCAGGCCGGAAACAAAATCAATGCCGGCATCAGTATGCATATGAAAAAAACGAAAGACCGTTTCATGGATTTCTTCCCCTGCTTATTTCGAATGAACATTAAAAAAACTGCGGCGCTTTAGCCAACGATATTGCAAATTTCTGCGCCGCCTTCGCCCCGTCAGGGACGGACCAGACCGTCTGCTTCCACCGCCCTGATGCCCGACTGGCCAAGGAAAGCGGCCAGCGGGTCCGGAAGGGGAACCACAGACACCAGAAGGCGGAACGGATCGGCATCCATCTCTTGCGGGCGGACCGCTTCCTGCCGGGAAGTTACGAGGTACCCGGGGATCTGAATCGACGGATTGTACAGCCGGGGCCTGGCGGAAGTCCAGAAAATGGGGTCTGCATCGTACTCCAGCAGCCGGTGTTCGGCCAGCTGGGAAATCATATCGCCGAAATGACGCGACCGCTTTAACTGGAGAACCTGCAAGCCTGTTTTCTCTATGGATGTGATGGCATCCCCGCCAAGATCCCCGTAGTCAATCAATATATCCCCGCCGCTTTTCATGGACAGCAAATCGGCATATGCGGAAACCTGAAAACCGGCATACGGAAAAGATACGTTCACATCCGGCTGGTAACGGTATCCGAGCGCCCGGAAAAGCCCTGCTACAAACTGTTCCGGCGGATCGGCCGGGATACGGCCGCTTTCCGGAATCCGGTACCCGGAGGCACCCCCGGTTTTGGCCCAGCCGGAAAGATTCTCCCCCTCGACCCAGTCCCGGACAACCACACCCATGTCGCCGAAAAAATCACGAACCGGATCGGGAACGCGCATTTCCGGTTTTTCAAGGATGCTCAGGCAGATTTTCCAAGGCCTCGCAGGAGGCTCGTAAATATATTGCCCCCGAATAGCGACGGAAATACCGCCGCGGTTTACATCCAGATGCCGTTCATACCCTCTCCCCTTGTCGATTATCGGAACAATCGTGGAAACAAGCGTTCCAAGGCGCATGTCCGCCTCGAAAAAAACGATGTTGATGTCCGGCCGGTAGCGTTCGATCACCTTCCGGTTTTCATCCGGGAGCCATTCCTTTTTGGTGAAAAGCAGGGTCGTCCCGTCCTCGAAAACCATCAACGGCGTTTCCGAAAGCGTCAGGCGCAAATCGGATTGGCCGTCACGGGGAAAATAATACTCCCCGCTGTTCACCACATCCCCATCCAGCATGGCGGCGGCCTTGCCGAATATGGACATATCGGAAAAACCGCGTATCCTGTCCACCAGGGGGAGCGTCAGGGAAGGCAGGGTTGACGAAGTGTCAACGGCTTGTTTTTCCGGCGCCGCCTCTTCCTCCGGCTCCGCCGCCTCCTCCTCGGAGGCGGATCGGGGGAAATCCGGCATATCCGGGGGAGGGGGCTCCTTCTCTTCAAACAATTCCGCATATACGGGCGATTGAATGATTTCGGGATCCGGCAGGCGTACGGTCTGCCCGGCGATTATCCAATCGATATTTTCAATTTCCGGATTGAAATGGGCGAACAGCTCCATTCCTTTCTCGTGCGCTTCGGATCCAACTTCGCCGAAAGACCGGGCGATCAGTTTCGATACCCACTCGCCGTAGCGGACCTTGTGGGGGGTGGAATAGGCTTCCGCGATTTCCGGGAGACGGGTAATGGTGATGACAGGCAGGGATACGCTTCCCGATTCCTGGCCTTCAAAGGTTCCTGCGGGAAGAATCCTCAAGGGAATAAGGATTTTCTGGCCGGGATAAATCTTATTGATATTATCCACGTCAGGATTCAGGATTTCAAATATTTCCAAAAACATGGGGAAATCTTCACGGGCAATCTCCCCCCGCTGCCGGAAAAGCCGCAACACCCAGTCGTCCTTTTGGACCACGTAGGGATCACACAGCACATCTTCCCCGCGAACCGGTTTTACCGCGTAATGCTTCTCGAAAAAGGTCGCAGCGGCGTCCGTCCCCAAAAACAGCAGCAACACAAAAACGGCTGCCATACCGATACGGAACCGACTGACCCGGCAACGACTCCTTTTCATCAAAAGCTACACCTTTTTCAAATCGAGTCGGTGAGCGATCTCCTCGGAAACTCGATTGATGAATCGATCCAGCGATTTTCCGGCAAGCGGCTTCCCCGATTCGGGGACTTCATCAAGATCTTTCGGCCGAACCAGCATCGGGGCGTTAATCAACTCCGATTTCGGGATGACCCCATATTCTTCCGGAAACCGGTTTTCAAAATACATTTCCTGGAAATTGGAAAATTTCAGGGCATGGGCCGTTGAATCCAGCACCACGCTGTGACTCGAATCAATGAGCCCCTGGTTCACGGCTGTCACCATCCCGGCCAGGCATTCCCCCCCGTGGGTGCACGACACATGGCCGTGCCGGTTTGCGATGAGATGCCAGTCCATGATGTCCTGCTCACTGACTTCCACCACAAAAATCTTTCTGCCCCCTGCCATCCGGTTATACTGATCTGCAAGGCGGATTACCCGGGGCATGGAGACCGGATTGCCAATCATAGCAGCCTGGGCAACGCTGGGGCTGACGTGGACCGCCTCAAACCGGCGTTTTTCAGGATCTTCTTCCAGGTAATACCGATACACGGGATTGGCATGAACGGACTGGACCCCGATAATGATCGGAAGTTCTTCAATAACACCGATATCCAGGAATTTAAGAAACCCGCTCATCAGGGCGGTGATGTTTCCGGCGTTCCCCACCGGTACAATGATTACGCGGTTTTTCATGTCATACTCGAAAAACTGCGCCACTTCATAGGAATACGATTCCTGGCCTAAAATTCGCCAGGCATTCTTGGAGTTCAAAAGCGCCACATTATAATTTTCCGAAAGCTGCTCCACCACTTTCATACAGTCGTCAAAAACGCCCGGAATTTCAAAGACCATGGCGCCGCTCCCGAGCGGCTGGGAGAGCTGCTGCGGCGTTACCCGCTTATGCGGCAGAAGCACGGCGGATTTGACGCGGGGATAGAGGTAAGACGCGTAAAGCGCTGCTGCGGCCGAAGTATCCCCTGTGGATGCACATACGGCAAGGATTTCGTCCACGTAGCCGTATTTCAAAAGGTAATTGATATAGCTCAGGGCGCTGGCCATACCCCTGTCCTTGAAGGAGGCGCTTGGGTTCTGGCCGTCGTTTTTGAAAAAAAACCGTGCGCCGGCAAGTTCCTGAAGATATGCGCTCGCCTCTACAACCGGTGTATGCCCCTCCCCCAGCCACACGATGGAATCGATGGGCATGACCGGGCCAATAAGCTCATGGTACCGGTATATGCCGTTGAGCGCCGGAATGTTGAGCATCCTCCGGTAATCGAATATCCGGCGCCACACCTTGCCCGGCGTCTTTTTCAAGCGATCAAACGCCGGATCATAGAGCAAAAGGACCGACCGGCAATCCGGGCATATGTACAGCAGCTTTTCAATTCCGAATTCCCCGCCGCATCCCAGGCAGCGATATATCAGACGCCCCTGGGGCTCCGGCACCAGGTGCGGCTGGATGTCATGTGGAAAATCTTCAGGTCTCACGCGATTATTGTCCGGGGTGTAGAGGTTTCGTTATGCTTTCGATTTTTCGATTTTCTTGAGCCCGCCCATGTACGGCTGCAGGGCCTCGGGGATGACCACGCTGCCGTCGGCCTGCTGGCCGTTTTCGAGGATGGCTGCAACCGTGCGACCAACGGCAAGGCCCGAGCCATTCAGGGTATGTACGAGTTGGGTACCCTTTTCCCCTTTTCGCTTAAACCGTATGCTTCCCCGTCTTGCCTGGAAGGATTCAAAATTGCTGCACGACGAAATTTCCCTGTACCGGTTCTGGGCCGGCATCCACACCTCGATATCGTAGGTTTTTGCAGAGGCAAATCCCATGTCGCCCGTACACAATAACACCGTCCGGTACGGCAGTTCAAGCAGTTTTAAAACGGCTTCCGCGTTTTCCAGCAGGCGTTCGAGCTCCGAATAGGAGGCTTCGGGGGTGGTGAACTTGACGAGTTCGACCTTGTTGAACTGATGTTGACGGATCAGGCCGCGCGTATCCTTGCCGTATGAACCCGCTTCCGAACGGAAGCACGGCGTGTACGCCACATAATAAATCGGCAGAAGGGATTCGTCTATAATTTCCTGCTGATGGATATTGGTTACCGGGACTTCCGCCGTGGGGATCAGGTAATAGTCGCGCCCTTCCAGCTTGAAAAGATCTTCCGCAAATTTCGGGAGCTGTCCCGTATAGGTCATCGACCGGCTGTTGACAATAAACGGCGGGAGCGTCTCCGTATACCCGTGGATGTTCACATGGAGGTCGATCATGAAACTGATCAACGCCCTTTCCAGCCGGGCGCCGGCGCCGAAATACAGGGGAAAGCGTGCGCCGGTGATTTTGGCCGCCCGCTCAAAATCCAGGATTCCGAGATTTTCACCGATCGTCCAGTGGGGGAGCACTTCAAAGTCGAAAGAGACAGGGGTGCCGACGCTTCGCACCACGGGATTGTCGTTTTCGTCCTTCCCGAAGGGAACGCTTTCGTGAGGGATGTTGGGGAGGCTGAACAGGATTTCCTGTATTTTTTCTTCGTATCCCGCAAGCTCGATTTCAAGCGCCTTGATCCTGGCAGCCACCTCGCGCATTTCCGAAATGAGCGAATCGGCGTCCTCTTTGTTGGCTTTCATCGTTGCGATTTCATCGGAAACCACGTTGCGCCTGTGCCGCAACTGTTCTATTTCATTTAGTATTTTCCTATACTCGTTGTCTATCTCTTCAAACGTATCGATATTGGCAGCGTCGCCCCGGCGGTTCATGGCATCGCGAACCTGCGATATATTTTGCCTTATGTACTTGATTTCCAGCATATAATCCCTATATTGGTTATTCTGTAAAAAAAGGGGGCAGTTGCGTTTAAACGAGTGTGGAGTAGCACGATCAGGATAATTCGTCAATGATTATTGAAAATTGCGCGATTTTGGGTTATGATGCCGTCGTCATGTTCAGATACGGAGAATCCTATGGAAGATGGTAAAGTGAAAAAACAGAATTTGAGAAACGAAATAAAGGAAAAGCTCGCAGGCCTGCCCGGATCTGACATCCAGGAAAAAACCGATCGGATCGGCAGGCAGTTGATCGAGTTTGCCAATTTCAAGGAATCAGAGACGGCTCTCTTTTACCTGCGCCCCGACTACCCGGTGGATATCCGCCGCATAATCAACCAGTGCCTTCGAATGCCCAAAAACATCGTCCTCCCGTCATTTGACCGGGACCGGCACATAACGTTGTGGAAAGTCACCCGTCTTGAAAAAGACCTTTTAGGGGACAATTTCTCCCCAGACCCGGACCGATGCAAACCGGTTCATTTCAATGAAATCGATATTGCCGTCATTCCCGGCATCGCCTTTGATGAAAAAGGGGGGAGAATAGGAACCGGACGGGGTCACTATGACCGCATGATCCCGAAATTGCCGAATACGGCCCGGAAAGTCGCCCTTGCCCTGTCCGAACAGATCGTTTCCCAGGTCCCGATGGAATCCCACGACAAGTTCGTTGATATCATCATCACCGATCAACGAATCATCTACAAAATCTGACGATCACCCATGAAACCAGTCGTCGCCATTGTCGGCCGGCCCAATGCCGGAAAATCGACCCTTTTCAACCGCCTGACCCGCACACGGGATGCGCTTGTAGACAGCGTTGCCGGCGTCACCCGGGACCGCCATTACGGATCCGCGTCCTTCAATAATGTGGATTTCACGGTTATCGATACCGGCGGGTTCTACTTTTCCGATTCAGACCAGTTTGTCCAGAAAACACACGACCAGGTCCGGTATGCCATCTTGGACGCCGATGCCATTATTGCCCTGTTTGACGGCGCACAGGGAATCTCCCCCCACGACCATGATATCGTGGACCTGCTTCGAACCACCACCAAGCCCGTTTTTTTCGCCGTCAACAAAATGGACCACATCAAGCGGGAAGACAGCCTGGCCGACTTTTATTCCTTCGGGATCGAGGAGGTCTTTCCCGTTTCCGCCGAACACGGCCACGGCATCTACGAACTGATGGAAAGGCTTGTGGAAACCCTTCCCCAAAGCGCCCCGGAAAAAAACGGGGTGGCAATACGGCTGGCCATCATCGGACGCCCGAATGTGGGCAAGTCCTCCCTGGTCAACCGGATCCTGGGCGAAGAGCGGGTAATCGTCTCCGAGGTGCCCGGCACAACCCGGGATGCCATTGACACTCGGGTTGAAGTCAACGGACAGCAGTACCTTCTGATCGATACCGCGGGGATCCGCAGGAAGGCAAAGGTCCATGAAAAACTTGAAAAATACGCCGTGGTCAAAGCCATGGACGCCATTGCCCGCTGCGATATCGCACTGATACTGATCGATGCCGCAGACGGCATTGTGGAACAGGACATCAAGATAGCGGGTTATGCATACGAAAAAGGGCGTGCCTGCATTTTCCTGCTGAACAAATGGGACCTGGTCGAAAAAGGGGACCATACCTTCAAAAAGTACAAGGAAGACCTTGAATACCAGGCAAGCTACATGAGCTATGCCCCGTTTTTGACGATATCGGCGCTGACCGGCCGGCGTGTGACAAAAATCTTTGACGCTATTGAAACCGTATATACGCAATTCGCCCATCAAAGTGCAACCGGTCCGCTGAACCGCATTATCCAGAACGCCACCGAACAAACCGAACCGTCCATGTTTCGCGGCCGCCGGCTAAAATTCTTCTACGCCACCCAGATCGCAACAAAACCCCCGACGTTTGTCTGCTTTGTAAACTATCCGGAAGGGGTTCACTTTTCCTACCAGCGGTACCTGGTCAACCGGATACGCGAATCATTGGGTCTCGACAAGGTCCCGATCCGTCTTTTTCTGCGAAAACGCGGGGGGGAGGCCACCCATCCGCGCCGGAAGAAAAAGCACTTTACAAAACCGGGGAAAAAACAGGTAAAAAGGCTGGGGAAAAAAGGAAAAAGGTGAGCCGTTGGACCTTTTCGAATACCAGGCGGACAAAGATTCCGGCAATACCAAGCCCCTTGCGGATCGAATGCGCCCCACAGACATAGGGGAATTCATCGGCCAGGAAAACGCAGTGGGGGACGGCTCCCTGATCGCCAACGCCATTGGGAACGACCGGATCTTTTCAATGATCCTGTGGGGACCGCCGGGCAGCGGCAAAACCACCCTGGCCCGCATTTTGGCCGCCCGGACCCGTTGCCATTTCGTCTCTTTTTCCGCAGTGCTCTCCGGTGTAAAGGATATCCGGCAGGTCATCGAGATCGCAAAAGAGCAAAAAACAATCCACCGCAAACGGACCATCCTTTTCGTCGATGAAATCCACCGCTTCAGCAAGTCCCAGCAGGACGCCTTTCTGCACCACGTGGAAAGCGGATTGATTACCCTGATCGGCGCCACGACCGAAAACCCCTCTTTCGAGGTAATCCCCGCCCTGCTGTCCCGGTGCCGGGTGATTACGCTGAACCCACTGTCAGAAGAACATCTGGCCGTCATTCTGAAACGGGCACTGGCCGATCGGGAGCGGGGATTGGGGAAAATGGCACTGGGCATCGAGGAGGAAGCCCTTTCGCATATCATCCATACCAGCGACGGGGATGCCAGATCCGCCCTGAACTCCCTTGAGGTTGCCGCCATGCTCGCCGCCGAGGAAAAAGAGCGCCCGGAAAAAACCATCGCCGGCACCCATGTGAAAAAGGCGATCCAGAAAAAAGCCCTCCTGTACGACAAAAGCGGGGAGGAGCACTACAATCTTATATCCGCGTTTCACAAAAGCCTTCGGGGGAGCGACCCGGACGGAGCTGTTTACTGGTTTGTGCGCATGATGGAAGCCGGGGAGGATCCCCTTTATATTGCCCGCAGAATGGTCCGGTTCGCCTCGGAAGACATCGGGAATGCCGACCCGCGGGCCATCACCGTGGCCATGGACGCCATGGCCGCATACCGGGTCATCGGCTCCCCGGAAGGGGACCTGAACCTTGCCCAGGCAGCCATATATTTGGCCACCGCACCCAAGAGCAACCGCGTTTACGCGGCCTACAACAAGGCCAGGGATCTCGTGCGGCAAACCGGCACGCTTCCCGTCCCCATGCATATTCGAAACGCCCCGACCCGGCTGATGAAGGACCTCGACTACGGGAAGGGGTACAAATACGCCCACGATTATGAAGATGCCTACATTCCCCAGGACTACCTGCCAGAAAAGCTGAAAGGGCAGGCGTTTTATTCGCCTACTGAACGGGGATACGAAAAAATCATCAGCCAGCGGATGGCATACTGGGAAAGCCTGAAAAAACAGAAAGGCAAAAACAGCAGCAGCCGGGAAGAATAGAAGAAAAAGGCTACAAGCCATCTCAAAAAATAGATTTTTTGAGATAGCTTGTATACAATCGGTTCAATGTCATTTGGCAGGGGAGGTGCAGCCCTCGGCAGCCGTGAGTCCTTGGGATATCTCTATGACTCGATACGCCGCGGCCTGCAAACTCGCCCTGCGGGCTCAGACAATGCAGGCCGCCGGGCGCATCTTCGCCAAGAGATATCACCAAGTCCTCCCGATGCTGCTTTCGGGACGCACCTCCCCTGCCAAATGACATTGGTCCATTTACTAGAACCCGTCTCAACATTCGGATTTCGGTTCAAGATCGCGGCGGCGTCTTGTTTCGAACCGCAGATATACTTTCGTATTTCGAGGAGTTGAAATAAGACGCCAACAAAGATATTGGGCCGAAAGACAATATTGAGACAGGTTCTAATTTTTGCATTCTTGTTTAGACACGAAAATATTCCCCGCTTTAAAAACGGATTGATCGGGATCGAATGGACAATGCCTGTTATACGGTGGCTTTGGAAAAAATTTCAATTAGCGGAGACGGGGTATAATGGGAAAAGACAATTTGCGGATTATTGACTGGCTGCTCTCATCAGGCCGATCCGCTGCACTGGAGACGCATTCTGCATTTGGGGCGTTTTGGCAGGCTTTTTCCAAAGAATCC
>JAWOAV010000036.1:0-5897 GCA_046498365.1 Desulfosalsimonadaceae bacterium | reverse complement strand
ACCCAATCCCGGTAAAATACACCGAAAGCAAGGTCCCCTGACTCGATCGAGGCGGAAAAATGTCGGCAAAAACTGCATTACAAATGGTCTCCTAACAAAAACGACGCCGCTGCATCCCTATTGGCATGGGCGGCCGCAGGAAGTTATATGCACATCGCACAGTCTTTTACTATACTCTTTTTTTACCATTTTCGCAACTTCCAAGTGTATTCCAAGTGTATTTACGGTATCAGTTCCAGGGTCATGGACATGGCCTCCTCGTCTTGGAAGTTGCGGGCTTCAACTTCAGCATTGTCGTTATTGACTTGCCGTGTGTTTTACCACAGAGGACACAGAGTTTCACAGAGAACACCTGGTTTTCCTCTGTGAAACTCTGTGTCTTCTCTGTGTCCTCTGTGATTAATCCACTGTCCCCGCATAGTCCATTGCCCCCGCATAGCCCATTACCCCCGCATAGCCCATTGCCTCCGCATCTGCTCCAATATATAATAATTTTTGCATTCTTGTATCGACACGATCCATATTTCCCTGATCACCATGCCTATAGATCAATGCAACGATTTAAAATTTCCGTGTCATTATGCGGATCTCTATGATATAGACGGACCGGACAACCTGAAAAACACGCGCACAAAACGATCAACAGGGAGGGTTTTATGAAGGAAAAAACAAAGAAAAACGTTTATGATGCTTTTTTAGGTGAGGCAAAGGCCTATTTCCGGCTTCTGGCATTTGCGGAAAAAGCCGAAGAAGAGGAAGTCCCCCAGGTCGCGCTCCTGTTTCGGGCCATCGCCGAGGCGGAACGGGTCCATGCAACGTCCCATTTGAACCTGGTCAAGGATATCCTCGTAAAGGATACGGACACGAACCTTGAAAAATCCTTTAAAAAAGAAAAATCGATCAGCCAGAACGAATATCCGGATTTCATAAAAGCGGCCGAGGAAGAAGGCGAAAAAAGCGCCGCTATTACCTTCTCCCACGCAAGGGATGCCGAAGCCCATCATGCAAAACTCTATGAGCAGGCCATTTACCATCTGATCAAAGACGAAGTTGCGGCCTACCATGTATGCCAGGTATGCGGATATGTCACGGAGAAAAAAATTCCGGACAAATGCCCCATCTGCGGCGCACCCAAAGAAAAATTCAAAACAGTCGAATAAAAAAAGCCCTACGATCGCCCGGGGGTTACCTTTTGCCGGTTTGGCACAAGATTCTTGACAGCAGGCTCTTTTTTTTATTACAACCGGCTTTGCGTCGATTCCCCACAAGGCATGCGGGGGCATTGGCATCTGCGGGAACGGTGGTTTCATCACAGAGGACACAGAGGAAAAGCAGAGGGCCACAGAGGAAACCCAGGGGGTTCTGTGGTAAAAACCACGGTTGATCAAAAACGACACCGCCGAAGATCAGCCGCGGCGCACCCGCAAGGGATGCCCCTGCGGGCTTATATTCTGTAGAAATATTGATCGTATATAGAACCCATCGCTGTATGGATGACGAACAAGGTTTGGGAGAAAAAACCGATGTCTTCAGCAAACGGAAGTGACGGCCAAAAACCGGAAAAAGAAAAACGCTCGATTATCGGAAGACTTATAACGCCGCTTGTTGTGGTCGTTATCGTCATTATTCTCGGGGCCATCGTTTTTAGAGGCGAGGAAGAAGCGGAAAAAAATGGCGACCGGCAGCAAAAGACCCGCGCCATCTCCGTCGATTTGTCGCCGGTGGTGGCGACAGCCCTCCGGGACGTTGTAAACGGCGTGGGTACGCTCGATGCCATCCGGGAAGTCCGGATTAAACCGGAAATCCATGGCAAACTCATGTCCATCAATTTTGAAGAAGGCGGATTCGTCGAAAAAGGGCAGGTGCTTTTCGAAATCGAAGACGAAAAGATTACCAGTCAATATGACGCCCGCAAGGCGGGGCTGCAGTCCGCCCGCATACGCCTGGAAAACCTGCGGCGCAACTATGATCGGGTTTCGTCCCTTCGCGAACGCAACCTGGTTTCCGAAGATCAGTTCGACAATGCAAAAACCGAACTTGATGCCGCCTCTTCGGATGTAAAGCGATTGGAAGCCGAACTGGCTCTGGCGGAAAAACAAGTTCAGGATACCATTATTCATGCGCCGTTTGACGGGTATATTTCCAGGCAGCTCGTGGATCCGGGAACTTTTGTCACGGCGGGCGAGCCGCTCGCGGTCGTTTACAAGATCGATCCGCTGCAGATATCTTTTTACATATCCGAAAAATACGCGCCCCGGGTTCGCCCCGGCCAGGACATCGACGCTTCGGTGTCAGCCTACCCGGACCGGCGCTTCCAAGGAAAGGTCGATTTCATCAGCCCGACCGCAGACCAGGCAACCCGAAAATTCAGGGTCAGGGCCAACATTGACAATCCGGAAAGCAAACTGATGCCGGGCTCCTTCGCATCCGTCCAGCTGGTACTGGATGTGAGAGAAGATCGTCCCGTGATTCCCGAGCAGGCCCTGGTAACGACAAGGGAAGGCTACATTGTCTATGTGGTTGATCCCGAGGAAAAAATTGCACATATACGGGAAGTAAAGACCGGGCTGAGGGAGCCCGGCCGCGTGGAAGTGATGGACGGGCTTTCCACAGGCGAACAGGTCGTGGTTTACGGCCATCTGCAGCTGGATGACGGTTCCCCTGTAAACATTGTCGATACCTGGGGTGAAAACTGGGCCGCTGATCTTACCAACACGTCGATTGTCCAGGGAGGTTGACCCCGTGATTTGGAATATATGCATCCGCCGACCGGTTTTTACCATTGTCATATTCCTCGTGGTCGCCATCTTCGGGGTTTACGGCTACCAGCAGATGCCGGTTCAGGAAAACCCGGACGTGGAATTCCCCTACGTGAGCGTTTCCGTGATTTTGCCCGGTGCCGCTCCCGAAATTATTGAACAGGAAATTGTCGAGCCGCTCGAATCGGAAATAAACGCCATCGAGGGGATACGCGTCCTGATGTCCACGTCAAGGGATCAAATGGCCCAGATCGTCGTGGAATTTGAGCTGTGGCGCGACCAGGACCTTGCCGCCCAGGACGTGCGGGACGCCGTAGAAAGGGCCCGGCGCGAACTCCCGGAAGATGCGGAATCGCCGATCGTTCGAAAGCTGGACCTGGACGCCCAGGCCATCATGTGGATCGCCCTTGTGGGGGATGAGCGGTGGGACGACACCCGCCTGAGCGAATACGCCGACAACGTCCTTCGGCCGCAGCTGGAAACGCTTCGCGGCGTGGGGCAGATCATGGTCGGCGGTGGGGGGAACTATGCCGTTCGCATCCGCCTGGATCCGAAACTGCTTGCCGCGCACGGTCTGACCGTCCAGGACGTGGTCGGCACCATCCAGAGTGAAAACGTTGATGTCCCTTCCGGCCGCGTCGAAGGCCAGACGCGCGAATTTATCATCCGGACCAAGGGGCAGTTCTCCGAAGCCGAACCGTTTAACGACCTGATCATCACGTACCGGAACGGATCCCCCATCCGTCTTTCCGACGTGGGGGAAGCCGTGGACGGGTTGCGAACCGAACGCGTACTTGCACGGTTCAACGGGCAACCCAGCACGGGCCTGGGCATTGTCAAGCAAACCGGCGCCAATACGGTCGCCCTTGCCGGTCTGCTCAAGGATTCCATAAAGGACTTGTCCGACAATTTTCCACCGGGCCTTGAATACCGAATGGCGATGGACAGTTCCGAGTATATCGAGGAAAACATCCGGGACCTTTTGATAACCGTCCTGATTGCCTCTTCACTGGTAATTTTTGTCGTTCTTGCCTTTTTGCGCAACTGGCGGGCGACCATCGTGGTGGGCCTTGCCATTCCCACCTCTCTTTTGGGGGGATTGGCCGCCATCTATGTCATGGGTTTTTCCATCAACACGCTGACCCTTTTGGGAATGATCCTGGTGATCGGCATCGTGGTGGATGACGCCATTGTCGTGCTGGAACGAAACTACATGCACATGGAAATGGGGGTCGACCCCCTTCCCGCGGCGCGCGTGGGGACCACCGAGGTCGCCTTTGCCGCCATTTCAAACTCGCTTTCGCTTGGCGCTGTTTTCATACCGGTGGCCTTTACCGGCGGATTGATCGGCCGCTTCTTTTTCGAGTTCGGCCTGACCGTGGCCGCAACCGTTTTTATGTCCACGTTCGTGGCACTGACCCTGACCCCGATGCTCTGCGCCCGGGTGTTGAAATACAAGCCGAACAAGGGATTCCTGTTTCAACTATCCGAGCGCCACATCCGGAAGCTTGAATCGGGATATGCGTGGATTTTGGGGAAAGCCCTCAAAAGGCGCTTTCTGTTGATCGTCATCGCGCTTTTTGCGTTTGTGCTGGGCATCATGGCCCTTATGAACATTCCCCGGGAATTTGCCGCGGACCAGGACCGTTCCCGCTTCATGCTCATTATCGAAACGCCGGAAGGGACGACCATCGAAGAAACCGACAAATTCGCCAGAAAAATCGAGACGATGCTTGAAGAAGACCCCAATGTCAGCCACCAGTTTCTCGGCCTCGGCATGGCCCGGCGCGGCATCGGGCAGCCCAACCAGGGGATGGCGTTTATTACGCTGACCCCCCGTCAGGAAAGGGACCTTCATCAGTTCGAAATAATGCAGCAATATCGGGAAAAGCTTGCGGGGTTGACCGAAGGAAGAGCGTTTGCCGTGGAGATCACCCTCACGGGGTCCGGCGGGGACCCGGTTCAGGTGGTCCTGAAAAACCCGGACCTGCTCGAACTCGACCGCCTCCAGGAAACCGTCATGGAATGGATGGAATCCCGACCGGAACTCTACGTGGGGATTCGCACGGACCTCGAACTCAACAAGCCCCAGCTCAATGTCACAATAAACCGGGACCGGGCCGGAGAAATGGATGTTTCAGTGTACGAAATATCCAACACCCTTCGCTACCTGTTCGGCGAGGTGGATATTTCCAAAATCGAGCAGCAAGGAGAGCGCTACGATGTGTTGACCGATGTCATCGGCCGGGGGGAGATGACCCCGGATATTTTGAAGGATGTTTACGTTCGGAGCAAGACCGGGGCGCTTGTCTCGCTGGACAATCTCACCTCTTTTGAGGAGGCGGCGGGCCCCAGCCAGATCAACCGCTACAACCGGCTTCGCTCGGCAACGATTACGACAAATACCCCGCCGGGTGTGCCGATGGGGGATGCGGTCGCCGCACTGGAAGAATACCTTGAAAACGAACTTCCGCCCGGAACGGATTACGAGATGGCCGGACTGTCGCAGATTTTTGCGGAATCTTTTTATTACCTCTCCGTTACCATCCTGTTTTCCATTATATTCATTTACCTCGTCCTGGCAGCCCAGTTCGAGTCCTTTATTCACCCGCTGACCATAATGACAGCGCTCCCCCTGGCAACGGTGGGCGCTTTTGGTTCCCTGTGGATCTTCGGGTTGAACTTCAACGTGTATGCGTTCATCGGGGTGATCATGCTCATGGGGATGGTGACCAAAAACTCCATATTGCTGATCGACTACACCAATACCCTCGTTGAAAGGGGGCAGACAACGGCAGATGCGGCTTTTATCGCCGCCAAGGAACGGTTCCGACCGATCATCATGACCGCCATATCGACCATACTTGGCATGACGCCGATCGCGATCGGTTTTGGTGCGGGAGGGGAAGCCCGGGCGCCGCTTGGTCTTTCGGTAGCGGCCGGTCTGATTTCAGCCACCTTCCTGACCCTGCTGGTGATACCGGTGGTCTATACCGTCTATGACCAGATCGAAAAATTCTTTTCCGCCCAATTCAGTCGTGGCAAAAAATCCCGGTAGGCAAAGGATGACCATGAAATTCGTTCATATCACATTCCGGTTTGAATACGCGGACCGAATCGATACAATCCTCGAAGACC
>JAWOAV010000015.1:0-11518 GCA_046498365.1 Desulfosalsimonadaceae bacterium | reverse complement strand
AGTCCAAGTCGGGGATAGCAAGATTGGATGATGAAGCGTTCAAACGATTGGAAGGTATGTTTATGGAACAGGATAATAAAGAACAATCAGATGAAGGTGAAGAAAAAGATATTGAGGCTCAGGCTGGCGAAAAATATTTTTCAGAATGAAAGGATAATAAAATCGAAAGTGGTACCAAAGTTGGCCAAAATGAGGAGCGCTTAATACGGTGAGGATTTTTTCAGAATTATAGAGGGTTGAAATTATAATAGATATTTGTAACGGTGGGGTGGTTTGGGGCTTGAAAACAATCAGGTTATGAGCCCGACGAGCTACCAGACTGCTCCACCCCGCATCATTTGAATTTTGTAAACTAAGATATTTGCCTGTTGGTGTCAAGAAGTAATTTTATGTAATATTTTTTTGCATGGGAATATGGTATGCATTTTTGCAAAATAAGCGAAAACGATGTTACCCCCTTTTGATTCACCCCAAAGCAAAAGGTGCCAGCCCATGTACAGAAACCTCTTCAGCCCCATACGGATCAATTCTCTGGAAATCAAAAACCGGATCGCCTATCCGGCGTTAGGCCTTCTGTATTCCCATGACCGAAAGCTCAATGACCGATATGTGGAATTTTACCGTGAACGGGCCCGCGGCGGGGTGGGCCTGCTGACCGTCGGGCCGGTGGGGGTCGATTTCATCGGCTCCGGGGTGCTGGTGCTGGGCATCGATACGGACGAGGCTGTGCCGGATTTTTCCGCACTTACCCGGATCATCAAGGACGAGGGGGCGCGCGCGTGGATCCAGTTGTTTCATGCCGGCGGGTATTCCCACCCCATACTCATCGACGGGCAGCAGCCTATTGCGCCTTCAGCCGTCTATTCCCGGTATTCCCGCACCACGCCGAAAGAAATGACCCCGGAGGATATCGAAATGGTGCAGCAATCCTTTGCCGCATCCGCTGTACGGGCCAAAGAGGCGGGTTTCGACGGCATTGAGATCATTGCCTCGGCCGGATACCTGCTATCCCAGTTCTTGTCTCCGGTGAAGAATCTGAGAACCGATGCCTACGGCGGCTCTTTTGAAAACCGCCTCCGGTTCCCCGTTGAACTGATCGGGCGGGTGAGGCGCACCGTGGGGCCGGATTTTCCCCTTACCATCCGCATGGCGGGCAATGATTTTGTCCCGGGAAGCTGTACGGATGATGAAATGCCCGACATCGCCAGGGCATATGAGAGAGCAGGGATTGATGCCGTAAACGTTACCGGCGGGTGGCATGAAACACGGGTGCCCCAGCTCCCCATGGACGTGCCAAGATCGGCGTTTGCCTTTCTGGCACACAATATCAAAAAGGCCGTGACCGTTCCGGTCATGGCCTCCAACCGGATCGCCGACCCGGACACGGCCGAGTCCATCATCAAAAACGGGTATGCCGACATGGTCAACCTGGGCCGGGTCTTGATCGCGGATCCGCAGTGGCCGAATAAAGCCTTTGAAGGGCGTACGGATGAAATCCGTCCCTGCACGGCATGTTCCCAGGGGTGCACCGACCAGGTGTTCCAAGGGCGTCCCGTATTCTGCGCGGGCAATCCCGAAGCGGGGTATGAAGCGGAGCGGAAAATCGTACGCACGGATTTTCCCAGGCAGGTGATGGTCGTCGGCGCCGGTCCGGCAGGGCTTGAAGCGGCGGTGACTGCGGCCGCTTCCGGCCACCAGGTTGAGATCTATGAAAAGGACAGGGATATCGGGGGGCAGTTGTGGATGGCCGGCGCGCCGCCCCATAAGGCCGAGCTGCTCGAGTTGATCCGCTACTACCGGGCAATGATCCGCAGGCACGGGATCCCGCTTTATTTGAACACCGCCGTGGACGCCCGTTTCATCCAGGAGAGGCGCCCGGACCACGTGATCGTTGCGGAAGGCGCAGAAGCCGTGGTTCCCGGGATCGAAGGAAAAAACGCGCCGAACGTTTTGACAGCGTGGGATGTGCTGAAGAACAATCCGCCCCTGGGGCAAGCCGTTGCTGTTGTGGGCGGCGGGGCCGTGGGTCTTGAAACCGCTTTTTTTGCGGCGGCAAAAGGCACCATAACCCCCGAAATACTCTATTTTCTGTTTGCATATGAAGCCGAAAGCGTTGCGCGGCTCCGGGAGCTGATGTTCCGTGGGACCAGCCGGGTGACGGTTTTTGAGATGCTGCCCAAGGCCGGGGCGGACCTGGGAAAATCCACGAAGTGGGTGCTTCTTGACAACCTGGACCGCTATGGCGTCACGGTTCACACCAATACGAAAGTCATCTCCGTTGCCGATGGAAATGTCCGTTTTGAGAAAGACGGCAGGGTGGAGAAGCAGCCCTTTGACCATGTCATCCTTTCCGCCGGGGCAAAACCGGTCAGCCGTTTGGCAGGCGAATTAAAGGATTCGGAGGTTGCCTTCCAGGTAATCGGCGACGGGCTTCAGCCGGGCAGGATACAGGATGCGGTTCACCAGGGATACCTGGCCGCAGGAAAAATAGGGGGGAAATAAGGGGTTATTCGCTGCCGGCAAGTCCGCGCAGCTGTTGTTTGATTTCTTTGCCAGCGGCTTTCGGGTCGCTCCCCTCCGGAAACCGGATGAGCACCTTTTTTTTCCGGCTGCTGCGCCCGGAGACGATTTCTACGCGGGATGCCGGGATTTTGAGGTGTCCGGAAAGGAATTTGCAGCACATCTTGTTGGCGGCGTTGTCTACCGGCGGGGCGGTCAGTCGGATCTTCAAAGCGTTTTCATGCAGCCCGGCGACGGCGTTGGCCGATGCCCTGGGCTGCACATACACCCAGAACAGGATTCCTTCCGTGGTGATCCGGCTTTCAAGCATCTCTCAATTGTTGAACGCGGGTTCGATGGTCCGCGATATCGCCTTGTCGATTTCCTCTTTTGCCTCAATATACGTCCGGGTGACGGGAAACTCCGGAAACTGTTCAATGACGTTTTCCGGCGGCCGGAACAAAAAGGCGGCATCCGCGGTTTTCAGCATGCTGATGTCGTTGTAGGAATCGCCGAACGCGATCACCTTGTAATTGAGCCCCTGCAGGGCGAGGGCGGTCTTTTTTTTGCCGTCGGGCTGGCGCAGCCGGTAATCCTGGATGGTGCCGTCCGGCGCCACCTCCAGGCTGTTGCAGAACAGGGTGGGGCGCCCCAGTTTTGCCATCAGGGGGCCGGCAAATTCGACAAACGTGTCCGACACGATGATCAGCTGGTGGGAGGCCCGCAGTTCGTCCAGAAAGGCCGGCGCCCCCTCCAGGGGATCGATACCGGCGATCACGTCCTGGATGTCTTTGAGTTTCAGGTTGTGCGCATGCAGAACAGAAAGCCGCTTTTTCATCAAAACGTTGTAGTCCGATATATCGCGGGTGGTCAGCCGGAGCTCTTCAATGCCGGTTTTTTCCGCCACGTTGATCCATATTTCAGGCACAAAGACCCCCTCAAGATCGGAACAGATGATGTGCATGGTGATTCCCTTTTTTGGTTCGTCGTATATTTTTCACGCAGACCCGGGGCTTTCCGGGAGCGCCTGGTATGATCGGTTAGCTCTCGTCTTCCTCGATACGGATGAGGACCGGGTTTTGCGTACTGACCTCCATGGCTGAGATTTCTTTGAGAGAACTCTGGACATCGGCTTCGTTTGCTCTGTGGGTGAGCATGAAAAGGGGTACGCCACCGTCGAGTTTTCGTTCGGTCTGGTGGACGGATTTTATGCTGATGCCGTGGTTGCCCAGTATGCCGGCGATTTTGGAAAGCACCCCGGGGCGGTCGAAAACCGTGAAGCGGAAGTAGTAATGGGTTTTGATATCATCGATGGGGCGGATCGGGACTTCGCGAATGTTCGCTGCCTGGTAGGAGCGCATGGGAACCCGGATCCCGCCGCCTGCCAGGATATTTCTGGCGATATCAGCGACATCGGAGAGCACGGCCGTCGCTGTGGGCATCATGCCCGCGCCGCGGCCGGACAGGACCATGTTGCCAATGCCATCGCCGGTGAGGCTTACGGCGTTCATGGAACCCGAAACATTGGCCAACTGGTTGGAAAGCGGGACCATCGTGGGGTGAATCCTTGCCTCGACAGCGCTGCCGTCGAATTTGCCGATGGCCAGCAGTTTGATGCGGTACCCGCAGTCCTTTGCAAATTCGATGTCCATGGGGGTGATATCGGATATCCCCTCGATGTATATATCCTCCAGGTTGATTTTCATGCCGTAGGCCAGCGCGGAAATGATAGCCAGCTTGTGCGCGGTGTCGAATCCGCCCACGTCCAGCGTCGGGTCGGCTTCCGCATATCCTTTTGACTGGGCGTCTTTCAGTGCGTCGGCAAAGGTGATGCCTTCGTTGGTGATCCGCGTAAGGATGTAATTGCAGGTGCCGTTCAGGATGCCGGTAACCGCTTCAATGCGGTTGCTGACCAGTGTTTCCCGAATCGTCTTGATAATGGGCATGCAGCCGCCCACACTGGCTTCAAACGCGAGGGCAACGCCTTTTTTTTCCGCTTTTTCAAAAAGCGCGTTGCCGTGTTCGGCCAGAAGCGCCTTGTTTGCGGTAACCACGTGCTTGCCGTTTTCAATGGCGCGTTCGATCACTTCTTTTGCGATTCCGGTTCCCCCCACCATTTCAGCCACAACGGCAATATCCGGGTCGTCCGTGACAAGAAACGGATCGGTCGTCAAAAGGTCCGGTCCGAAATCAATGCCCCGCTCCCGCTCGATATCCAGGTCAGCGGCTTTTTTCAATATTAGTTCCGCACCAAGCCTTGCGGATATGATATCCTTGTTTTGGACCATGATCTTTGCGATCCCGGTACCCACCGTTCCCATGCCGACAATGCCGATATTGATCTGTTTCATTGTTGCGCCCTAATCCTTAAAAGCATGTACCATCGATGTTATGATTTTGTTTGCAGCAGTTTTTTAATGCCCCTGGTGGCCTGGTTGGTTCTCATTTTGTTTTCAATAAGGGCGAAGCGCACATAATCATCGCCGTAGGGGCCGAAGCCGATTCCCGGGGAAACCGCCACCTTGGCTTCCCGAATGAGCATTTTGGAAAACTCGAGCGATTTCATATGGGCAAACGGCTCCGGTATTTTTGCCCATACGAACATGGTTGCCCTGGGCGGCGGAACCTTCCACCCGGCGCGGTGCAGGCCGGTTATCAGCGCGTCCCGGCGCTCCTTGTAAAGATCGCAGATTTCACCTACGCAGTCCTGGGGGCCGTTGAGGGCGATAATGGACGCGATCTGCAGCGGCTGGAAAATGCCGTAGTCGAGGTAGCTCTTGATGCGTTTGAGGGCTGCGATGGCTTCCTTGTTCCCCACGCAGAACCCGATCCGCCATCCCGGCATGTTGTAGCTCTTGGAAAGCGAAAAAAATTCAACGCCCACGTCCTTGGCCCCCTTTGCCTGCAGGAAACTCGGCGGCTTATACCCGTCAAAGACGATATCCGCATATGCCAGGTCGTGGATGACCAGGATGTCATGCTCCTTTGCAAAGGCGACGATTTTTTCAAAAAACGCCAGGTCCACTGTTTCCGTGGTGGGGTTGTGGGGAAAGCATAAAATCAGTGCTTTGGGCTTCGGCCACGTGTGCTTGGTCGCGTTTACCAGGTTTTCAAAAAAGTCCGTATCCGGCCCCAGCGGGATGTAGCGGACATCTCCCCCCGAAATGATGGCGGAAAAAGGATGGATCGGGTACGTGGGGCTGGGCGTGAACACAACATCGCCCGGGCCCACGGTAACAAGCATCAGGTGGGAAATGCCTTCCTTAGCCCCGATCGTGACAATCGTCTCGGTTTCATAGTCGATATCCACGTCATAGCGGCGCTTGTACCAGTCCGCGATTGCCATGCGCAGCTTGCGTATGCCCATGGAAGCGCTGTATCTATGGTTATGCGGTTTTCTGGCCGCCTCGATCATTTTGTTGACGATATGTTTCGGCGTTCCCTGGTCCGGGTTGCCCATGCCGAGGTCAACGATATCTTCCCCGGCATGCCTCAGCTCCATTTTCAGTTCATTTACCGCTGCAAAAACATATGGCGGCAGTCTGTCCAGCCTGGCAAAGGTTTTTTTGTTCATAAGAAGACGGCCCTTTGTGTACGATGAATGGTGACGGCTTCGTAAAAAGTCCAATATCTGCGTTGCTCGCAATCTCTGAAGAATCTCATGTACGGATAAGTACTATCAATTCTTCAAAAATTGCACGCGCCTTGATCTTGAACATTATACAAAGCCGTCTGAAAACGCCTTTTTACGACGCCATCAATGGTGTTTTGTCTGAATACACCACATGACGGGCGATGTCAAAAAAATTGTTTTGACTTTTGTTGGCTTTTGGGCTACCAATGCCTATTTTTCTACTAGCTGGAAAGTCTTATCGGCGTTTTTATCGGTATCGAACGTTTTTTTATGCATGTCATTTTCTGCCTGGCAGGGGTTTTTCATGAACGAATCGAACAAAAAGCTGACATATGCGGATGCGGGCGTAGACATAGACAAGGCCGATAATTTTGTAAAATCCATCAAACGGATCGCGTCCGAAACTCCCCGCATCGGCGTCATGGGGGAAATCGGGGGCTTTGGCGGCCTGTTTTCGTTGAACACTGAAAATTATGCAAAGCCTGTACTGGTCAGCTCCACCGACGGCGTCGGGACCAAGCTGAAGATCGCTTTTGCAACCAACCGGCATGATACGATCGGCATAGACCTGGTTGCCATGTGCGTCAACGATATCATTGTCCAGGGGGCAAAACCACTTTTTTTTCTGGATTATTTCGCCACCGGATCGCTCAACCTTGACGTTGCCGAAAAAATCATAGAAGGCATCGCCGAGGGGTGCCGCAGGGCCAAGTGCGCCCTGATAGCAGGCGAAACCGCCGAAATGCCGGATCTTTATAAAGAAAACGAGTATGATCTGGCCGGATTCGCGGTGGGGGTCGTGGATAACGACAAGATTATCGACGGCTCTGAAATCCGTGTGGGGCACAAGCTGGTTGGCATCGCTTCCTCGGGACTGCACAGCAACGGTTATTCCCTGGTCCGAAAAATCTGTTTTGACATGCTGAAAATGGACGTGGATACATACGTCTCTGAATTTGAAAAAACCCTCGGGGAAGAACTGCTCACGCCGACCCGCATCTATACGGATGCCGTGATGGGGCTGATAAAGGGGCTTCCGGTGCATGCACTGGCCCATATCACCGGCGGCGGAATTGTGGAAAACCTGATCCGGGTGGTGCCGCAGACCACCAATTTCGTGCTGTACAAAAATTCGTGGCATGTGCCGCCGATTTTTCCGTTTCTCCAGAAAGCCGGCAACATTGAGGCGCATGAAATGATGCGTACATTCAACAACGGCATCGGCATGATTGCCGTTGTGCCGGAATCCGCGGCACAGGATGTGGTGGAACGGATCACCGGGATGAACGACAAGGCCTTTCTCATCGGCGAGGTCGTCAAGCGGAAAAAATCGGATACAACACGGTTCCAGTGGTCTGAAAAGTAGCACCTTCTTCTGGGCATCCTGCGCGGGTCTCCATAGGTACTTCCAGAAAATCTCCCATGAACATTTTAGGTATTGAAACCTCATGCGATGAAACCGCCGCGGCCGTGGTCGAAAACGGCTGCCGGACAAGGTCTTCCGTGGTCGCGTCCCAAGTGGACGTGCATCAGGAATATGGCGGAGTGGTTCCCGAACTGGCCGCCAGAAAGCACATCGAAAATATCTGTGCCGTGGTGGACCAGGCGGTTGCGGAGGCCGGCATCGGGATGGGGAACATGGACGGTATTGCCGTTACCCGCGGACCCGGACTCGTCGGGGCGCTTCTTGTGGGATTCTCCTTTGCAAAGGCGCTTTCCTACGCAACGGGAATTCCCTGGGTCGGCGTGGATCATCTCCAGGGGCATCTCAACTCCGTTTTTCTGGCGGAGGACCCCCCGTCCTTCCCGTTTGTCGCGCTGCTGGTCTCCGGGGGGCATACAGCCGTCTACCATGTCATATCTTACACGGATGCGCGCTGCCTGGGGCACACCCGGGACGACGCGGCGGGCGAGGCCTTTGACAAGGTGGCGAAGATGCTGGCGCTGGGGTATCCGGGAGGGGTGGCAATATCACGGATGGCCAGGCAGGGAGACCCTGAAAAAATAAGTTTTCCAAGAGCGTGGATTGATAAAAACCGATTTGCCTTCAGCTTCAGCGGCTTGAAAACGGCTGTGAAGCGATACATCGATACTCATGCCGACTATCGATCGCACATGGCGGATATTGCGGCCGGGTTTGAAGCGGCAGTGGTCGATGTGCTCTGCCATAAACTGCTGCATGCAGCCGCAGAAACCGGGTGCGCAGACATTGCCATTGTCGGCGGTGTAGCCGCCAACCGGCGGCTGAGAGAGGCGGTGTCGAAAGCGGCCGGTGTACAGGGCCTGAACCTGCATGTCCCCGACATCTCCTTGTGCGGCGACAACGCGGCCATGATTGCGGCGGCGGGATATCACCACCTGGCAGACCCCGAAGGGCTCCGGGGACGCCTGGACGACGACGTGTATTCCCGGGCGCGGATATAACATACGGTAAATAAGTGAACTCCGCACGGCTCGGCCCGGGTCTTTTCATTTCCCCAGGATATATTTCCTTACCGCCCTGCGGTGCTCCTCGTATGTTTCTGAAAAATGATGCTCTCTTTCCGATTTGGCCACGAAAAACAAGTAGTCCGTATCTTCCGGGTACAGGGCGGCATGGAGGGATCCGAAACCGGGATTGGCGATGGGTCCCGGCGGAAGCCCCTTTTGGACGTATGTGTTGTACGGTGTTGATTCCCTCAGGTGCCGGGTCCGGATTCTGCCGTCAAAATCGTCAATGCCGTAAATGACCGTAGGATCGCTGTCAAGCCGCATATTGCGCTTCAGGCGGTTGTGAAATACGGAGGAAACGGTGGGGCGCTCCGTGTCGAGGCCGGTTTCTTTTTCGATAATGGACGCCAGTGTCACGATTTCATGAACGGTAAAGCCCAGCTCTGCTGCGCGATTTATCCAGTCCTGTGTGAAGGTGCTGTGAAACCTTTCCACCATTGCCTGGATGACGTCTTTTTCAGAAGGGTTTTTTTCGAAAAAATAGGTGTCGGGAAAAAGGTAGCCTTCCAGCGTTTCACCTTGTATTTGAAGGCTTTTCGCAAATTGCGGATCCGTTGCAAGGGAAATGAAGGCATCCCTGCCGCAGAGTCCGACGGCTTCCAGGCGGGCCGCGATTTGCCTCATGGTAAAGCCTTCCGGCAGGGTCACCTTGTGAAGCACCACGTCCCCCCGGGAAAACCGGTTGAGAATGTCCATGGGGGTCATATCCGGGGTGATGCGGTATTCCCCGAACCGGATCGTTTCATCATGGCCGGTGTACCGCGCGACGATGGTCCACTTGAGACGGCTCCCCATCAGGTTTTTTTCTTCCAGTTTTCGCGATACCGAATCAAAGCTCTCGCCGCGGTGGATTTCAAAAATGACCGGCTCCTGGATGGACCCGACAGGCGTTTGCGCATAGCGTATGAGATCATGTACAACAACGCCCGCGGCCGCAATGGAGACTAAGGCCGTCAGCAGTATGGCGGCAAATAATTTTTTCATGGTTTCACGCGTGTAAATGATTTATTATTTACCGTTGTAAGTAACCCGCAACCCCTGTCCGGATCAAGGAGAAACGATCATTTATGGCCAAGTCAGATAAAAAAGAAGAATACAAGGGCTTTGAGCAGGGGCCGATACGCCCCCCCAGCGAAGCGCACAGTCTTCTGATTCGCGTCAGCCGCAACTGTCCCTGGAACAAATGCGCATTCTGCCCGGTTTACAAGCGGGAGCGGTTTTCCCTCCGGCCGGTGGCGCATGTTAAAAAAGACATCGATGCCGTTGCCCGGCACGTCCATGCGCTCCGGGAAATGGCGGACAGCGCCGGACAAATATCCAAAAGTGATATTGATGCGTATATGGCGGAAATATCCGGATCGGACCGGCAGGCCTTTCATGCTGCGCTGAACTGGTTTGCCGCGGGCATGTCTTCGGTTTTTCTGCAGGATGCCAATTCCCTGATTATAAAGCCGGCGGACATGGTCGACATCCTTACGCATATAAAGGCCCATTTCCCATGGGTGGCCCGGATCACCTCATATGCAAGGTCCCATACCATCGCCCGGATCAGCGACGGGGAGTTGAAAGAGATCGCGGCGGCCGGATTGAACCGGATCCACATCGGCATGGAGTCCGCCTCGGATGAAGTGCTTACGCTTGTTGCCAAGGGAACGACAAAAGAACAGCATGTAAAGGCAGGAAAAAAGGTGGTCAACGCCGGGATGGAACTTTCCGAATATGTCATGCCGGGACTTGGCGGAAGAGCACTTTCCCGCGCCCATGCCACAGAGACCGCGGATGCCTTGAACCAGATCAACCCGCATTTCATAAGGCTTCGGACGTTGGCAATCCCCGGCTCCGTTCCCCTGTATGAAGAATTCCGTACCGGCCGGTTCGAAAAGCTCACGGATTACGAGGTGGCCGAGGAAATCCTGCTTTTTCTGGAGACGCTGGACGGCATCACCAGTTACGTCAAAAGCGATCATATCCTGAACCTGTTTGAAGAGGTCGAGGGGAAACTGCCCGAAGACCGGGAACGCATGACCCGGGTAATACGGACGTTTCTGGAAATGACCCCCCCCGACCGGATGCGCTACCAGGTCGGCCGCAGGCTGGGATACTTCCGGCGCCTCGAGGACGCAGCAGACCCAAAGGCCATAGCGGAAATTGATAAAATCAGTAAGAGCTATGCCATCACCCCGGAAAACGTGGACCAGTTTATCGATACCATGATGACGCGGTATATCTGAGGCCATAGGGGAGACCGGATGTCGGAGGCCATTGACGCTGCGTCGTAACGGTTTTATCGGCGTCGGCGTCGGTATCGGGGTCAGCCTTTGAATGTTTGAATTGAATATATTTTTTTCAGACACGTTGGCAAAAATTTTGATGCAAGGGGGTTCCGGATTCCGGCTTCGTCCGCTGGCTTCCGGATTCGACGCCGATACCGATAACGATACCGATACCGACCCCGACCCCGATAAAGACACGGAGAGGATAATGAACGCAGTGGCTCCTAAAGCCGGAATATATCTCCACATCCCCTTTTGCATACGCAAATGCCCGTACTGCGATTTTTATTCCACGTCGAACCTTTCCCTGGTATCGGCCTTTGTCGATGCGCTGATCGCTGAAATACGCATGGAAGGTAACGGAAGAGCGTGGGATGCTGTAGAATTTGATTCCGTATACATTGGCGGCGGCACCCCCACGGTAATGGATACCCGGGCTCTTTTGCGCATCATGGGCGCCCTTTACGAAACGTTTTTCATCTCGGATGTTGCTGAAATCACCATCGAGGCCAATCCCGCAACGCTTTCCAAAGACCAGCTGACAGCGCTTCGAAAGGGAGGGATCAACCGGATCAACATCGGGGTTCAATCCTTTGATGACGCCAACCTGTCTTTTCTGGGG
>JAWOAV010000176.1:0-18179 GCA_046498365.1 Desulfosalsimonadaceae bacterium | reverse complement strand
TTTTATGAGAGGGCTTTACCGGTGCTTCGGGCAATAGCAGGGGCGGAGCTTGCGTTAAATTCTACTCTGGCAGCCCCGCATCAAATGCGGACAGGAGTTTCTCAGTGATCTCCTGGTGCAGGGCGTTGACCGGGCCGTCTTCAAGGGTCTGTTCATGGGAACGGTAGGTTATGCGGATGGACAGGCTTTTTTTGCCTTCTTCAATGGGTTTGCCCCGGTACACATCAAAAATCGTAATGTCCTCAATGATACCCACCTGCAGGGCGTCAATTGTCCTTACAACATCCGCAGCCGGCACGGTTTCATCCATAATCAGCGTCATATCGCGCGAAGTAGCCGGAAACCGTGGAATCGGGGTGAATCCGATGTCTTCCGGCACAAGCGACATCAGCAAATCGATGTTTATCTCAAAGGCAAACACGGGTTGATGAATATCGAAGCGGTGCAAGACGGAAGGCTTGATCTCCCCTACGATGCCGATTTCCAGGTTGCCTGCACGGATGGCAGCGCTGCGCCCCGGGCGGGAATAGCTGCAAAGCGCCTCTTCCGCCTGCCTGTAAGCGACATCTTTTATTTTGAGCGCGGAAAAAAGAGATTCCAGAATTCCTTTTATATCGTAGAAATCACAGGAAACCGGTTTTTCATGCCAGAGAGGGGGGCGCCGTGCACCGGTCCAAACGGCCGACAAAAGCCCTGTTTCATCCGGCAGGGATTCCGGGCCGTGGCTGTAAAACGCCTTTCCGAGCTCGAAAAATTTCAAATCCCGCTCCTGGCGGAAAATGTTTTTCTGGCAGGCTTCCAGCAGGGAGGCGATCAGGGTGGTCCGCATGATCGACTGGCTTTCGGAAATGGGGTTCAGCACCAACAGTTCCTTTTGCCGGACGTCATCCTCCGGTATCTCAAGGCGCTCCCCGTTTTTGCCGGTAAAGCTGTAATGAATGGCTTCATTGAACCCGAAACCGACCATCATTTCCCGGATTTCGGACTTCAATGCAAAACTGCGCAGGGGAGGCTCCGTTTTTGCGGATACGGCGGGGAATGTCGTTTCTATGTTATTGTACCCGGAAAGCCTTGCCACTTCTTCCATGAGGTCTTCCGGCCGACTCACATCCACCCGGAACGAGGGGCGGAGTACGTCCATGGCGTCCTGGTCCTTCGGGGTGACGATAAATTCAATGGCGGCGAGGTGGCCGGCAATGGTTTCGGCGGTAAGGCCGGTACCGAGGTGCCGGTTTGTCCTTTCGGCGCTGAGGCGTATCGGTTCAATCGTTTGTCGGCCGGGATACTCGTCGATCATTCCACCGGCAATAGTGCCCCCCGCCGTTTCAACCATGAGCGCGGCCGCCCGGTTCATGGCAAAAACAGTTCCTTCCGGATCAACCCCCCGCTCGAAACGATAGGATGCATCCGTGGAAAGGCCTAGTTTTTTCGCCGTTTTTCGGATGGAAACCGGATCAAAGTGGGCGCTTTCAATCAAAACATCCGTGGTCAAATCCCCGATTTCTGAATTTTCCCCGCCCATGACGCCAGCGACGGCCACCGGTTCCTGCCCGTCACAGATCATCAGGGCCTCGTCGTCCATGCGCCGCTGTTTTCCGTCCAACGTGGTAAAGGTTTTTTCCGCTTCCGACAAGCAGGTTCTGACCACGATGCGTTTTCCAGAAAGCCGGTTAAAATCAAAGGCATGAAGCGGCTGCCCGGTTTCCATCATCACGTAATTGGTGATGTCGACGACATTGTTTATGGGCTTTATTCCTATGGAAATCAGCCGTCTCTGCAGCCATGCGGGCGATGTTTGCACCGTGATCCCGGTGAGCAGGCGCGCCGAGTAGCGGGGGCACATCTGTGGGTTTTGTATGGAGACGGATGTCATCTCCCGGATGTCCGAATCGGATTCCCGGATCACGGCGTCAGGGCGTTTCAGTTTTTTGTCGAGTAGTGCAGCAACTTCCCTGGCAATGCCGATAACGCTCAGGCAGTCGGGCCGGTTCGGCGTCAGGCCGATTTCAAAAACCGTGTCGGAAAGACAAAGGGCTTCCGTAAGCGGCATCCCCGGAGAAAAGGCATCTTCTATCTGCATTACCCCCGAGGCGTCCGTGCCGAGTCCGAGTTCGGATTCGCTGCAGAGCATTCCTTCGGAGACCTGCCCCCGGATGCTCCCGGATTCCACCCGTATGCCGGAAGGCAGCAGGGTATCCGGCAGGGCGCACGGCACGGTCATTTCTTTCGCTATGTTCGGCGCCCCGCAGACGATCGCACGAATTCGGTCACCGGTGTCCACGCTGCAGCATGCAAGCCTGTCTGCATCGGGGTGGGGATTGATATCGCGGATTTTTCCTGTAATAACCCCTTTCAGGTGTTCGTAGGGATCCATGACGGCTTCGACTTCAAATCCGGACATGGTCAGCATGTCCGCAAGTTCCGCCGGTGTCGTATCTATATCGACATACTGGTGTAACCAGTCAAGGCTGATTTTCATTTTAAAACTGCCTCAAAAACCGGATGTCACTTTCGAAAAACATTCGAAGGTCGTTGATTCCGTATTTCAGCATGGCGATTCGCTCCACGCCCATGCCGAAAGCGAAGCCGGAATAGGTTGACGTATCGTATCCGATATTTTCAAATACGGCCGGATGGACCATGCCGCAGCCCAGCACCTCGAGCCAGCCGGTCCCCGAGCAGACCTTGCAGCCTTCCCCCCGGCACATGACGCACTGAATATCCACTTCGGCACTCGGTTCCGTAAAGGGGAAGAAGCTGGGCCGGAACCGTACCCCGGTGGTTTCGTCAAACATCTGCTGTACGAAGAGGGTAAGCAGCCCCTTGAGGTCACCGAAGGAGACGTTCTCGTCGACAAGGAGCCCTTCCACCTGGTGAAACATGGGTGTATGGGTCAAATCGGAGTCGCACCGGTATACCTTTCCGGGGGCGACGATTCGGATCGGTGGCGTGCTGGCTTCCATGAACCGGACCTGGATCGGGGAGGTGTGCGTCCGCAGAACGATGTTTTCCGAGATGTAGAAGGTGTCCTGCATGTCCCGGGCAGGATGATTTTTGGGGATATTGAGTGCTTCGAAATTGTAGTAATCGGTTTCGACCTCAGGCCCTTCCGCAATATCGAAGCCCATCCGTTCGAAAATATGGCAGATGCGGCTTGTGATGCGTGTTACCGGATGAAGCGACCCGCGGGGGGATGCCCGGCCGGGAAGGGATACGTCGATTGCCTCGGCGCTGCCTTTTGCGGAAAAGGCGCGTTTTGAAAGGGCTTTTTCAACTGCCTTTTCAATGGCCTTTTTTGTCTGGTTGGCCTTTTTCCCGGCTTCCGGACGCTGAGACGCCGGAAGCGCTGCGATATCCCTCAAATACTGTGTAACGATGCCTTTCCGCCCGATGTAACGGACGGAAACCGCCTTGATCTGCTCGGTATCGCCTGCTTTTTCGATCTCTTCAAGCGCCTCGGTCCTGATCTGTTCGATTGACTTGTTCAATTTGCAACTTTATCCGATTGCTGTAGGTGCCCTCCGGAACGCACTTTCCGGTGCCGGATGTTGCCGGCATGTTCCGCAGGGCGACGGTTCGCAAATGAGGTATTATCGTATCTATAACGTTTACAGATGTTCAGACGCTGCTGACGCAATCCGTGAAAACGCATAGGGATCGGAAACCGCAAGGTCTGCAAGGACCTTCCGGTCGAGTTCGATATTTGCATTTTTCAAACCGCTGATCAACCGGCTGTAAGACAGCTCGTTCATACGGGATGCTGCGTTGATCCTTATAATCCAGAGACGCCGGAATTCTCTTTTTTTGACTTTGCGGTCCCTGTAGGCATACATCAGCGCCTTGTCCAGGGAGTCCGCGGCGGTGCGATACAGCTTGCTCCGGCCGCCCCTGAACCCCCGGGCCAGTTTCAGTACTTTTTTCCGGCGATGCCTCGCCTTGTACCCTCTTTTTACTCGCATGGTTTTGCTCCTGTTTGTGCGTCTTTAAATCGCTTTATGGCTACCCGTAGGGAAGCATTCGTCTGACCTGTTTCATGTTGGTTGCGTCAATGATCTGTTTTTGGCGCAACCCGCGTTTTCGTTTCCGTGTTTTTTTGGTCAGTATATGGCTCGCATGGGATTTTGAAAAAGCGTATTTGCCGGAGCCGGTGCATTTGAACCGTTTGGCCGCGGCGCGGTTGGTTTTTATTTTCGGCATGGGTATGCTCCTTATCCGTCGATATTGTAAAACATCAAAAGATGCCTTTTTGGTTTGCCAGCCGTCGGCAAAAATCACATGGCGCGGCAAAAATACGTTCCGCGCCATGTATTTCAATCCGTTAAAGGTCGTGGACTGTTCGTATTCAGTGAAATTCGGACAGGTTATACCGACCCGTTGCCCCTCGTATATGCGGTACGATTGCAAACGCCGGGGAAAGGCATGCAAATACAATTAAAAATAATTCGATTCTGTCATATCTTCTATATTGATTCGTTTGTCAATAAGGAAAACAAAAATTTTTATTAACCTGAAGCGCTCCATCCTTTTTCCGGAGCGTTGCGGCGGCACTGTCCCCGATGATTAACGATGAATACGGTATTATCAACAGCTACGCGCTGTAAAATCGCTATTTCGGGCTCAATACCATCGTCATGGTTCTGCCTTCCATCTTGGGATGCTGTTCTATCGTGGCGAATTCAACGGCTTTGCCGGCGATCTCCTGCAGGACTTCTCTTCCCCGCTCCGTCATGGTGATCTCGCGGCCGCGGAACATTACCGTCACTTTCACCTTGTTTTTTTTTTCGATAAATCGTTTCAGGTGTCCAAGTTTGATTTCAAGGTCATGACTGTCGGTCTTCGGCCGAAGCTTGATTTCCTTGATCTGGAAGGTCGCCTGTTTTTTTCTGGCTTCCTGCTGCTTTTTATCGAGCTGGTACTTGTACCGGCCATAATCCATAATCTTGCATACGGGGGGTTTCGCATTGGGCGAAACCTCAACCAGGTCAAGTCCGAATTCTTCGGCAGTGGTAATGGCGGAAGTAAATGGTACAACACCCAACTGATTGCCCTCAGGGTCAATTACCCTGACCTCTTTTGCCTTTATTTCCCGATTGATTTTAACCTGCTTGTCAGTGTTTCGCTGCTTGGCTATTTGACACCTCCCATAATGATTTCCGGTTTAATAAAAAATGGCCGATGCAATGCGTATTATAACCAGAAATCTATATCACAGAACCGGGAAAATGCAAGAAAAAATAGCGTTTTTCATTGCGATTTCCAAAAAATGATATATAAATAACCTTTTACGATAAATGTTCCCGCAGGGCAGAGGGAAAGGATATATTCTCTGCGTGCGGGCTATTGAAATGGCATATGGGAGACGGATGTTTCAACGTTGGTGGAGGAGCCAGGTAAACCGATGAATACGACGGGAGAAAGCGAGATTGTCCCCATCCCGGCGGATGTGCATTTTCATTTTGGCTGCGGGCCGGAAGTTTCCTGTTTTAATGCCTGCTGCGGGAACCTGAGCCAGTATCTTTCCCCCTATGACATATTGCGGTTGAAAAAAAACCTTGGGGTTTCTTCTTCTGCTTTTCTCGCATCCTACACGCAGCGTCATGACGGCCCCCGGTCGGGCCTCCCCGTCGTTGCGCTGCAGCCTCAGAGCACATCGGGATTAACATGCCCGTTTGTGAGCCCCCGGGGGTGCCGGGTTTACGAGGACCGTCCGGCATCATGCCGCATGTATCCCATTTTGCGGATGGCGGCAAGGGACAGAGGGACCGGAAATATCCGCGAGGAATTCATGTTGATCCGTGAACCGCACTGCCGGGGTTTTGAGACAGACCGGAAGATTACCGTCATCGCCTGGATGGAAGAGCAGGGGCTTTCGCCATACAATGCAGCCAATGACGAATTTCTCCAGATCCTGGCCGCCAAGCGGGACAAGTATCCGGGCATGCTGCCGGCCCATCTGTCGGACAGGATATATACCGCGCTTTATGATTCGGACCGGTTTGCTGGGGTCATAAAAAATCCAGCGTCTGCAGAAGATGACGAGGCATTTCTGCTTGCCGCATATGACTATGTGATCGGGTGCTTTAGCTGAATGAAAAACAACGTCGCGATATTGCTGGGTGGCATAAAGGGCATTGGCAAGGGCGTGGGGCTCGCGCTGGCCAAGCAGGGCGTGCGGCTGGCAATGACCTATTATGACTGGGAAGAATCGCTTCCTGAAATGCAATCGGATTTTGCCGACACCGGCACCCCCCACCTTATCGAAAAGGTCGACCTGTTGGATGTGGCGGCTGTTTCACGCTTTGTGGGAAACGCGGCAGCGCATTTCGGTGGTGTCGATATCCTGGTAAACAATATAGAGCGCGGCGGCTGGCCGGTGGTACACGGTCCGTATACAAGCGGGCAGTGGGATCTTGAAATGGCCACCACGCTGAAAGCCAAGCGATGGGTTTTTGATGCGGCCCTGCCGTATTTGAAGCGCTCCGGTAGGGGGAGCGTGATTAACATTTCTTCCATTGCGGGTATTGTGGGGCGCAGCGGCCCCGCCGGCATGGTCTTCAACGATGGATATGCCGCGGCGAACCGGGGGGTGTCCCTTTTGACGGAAACGTGGGCCCGGCTGGGGGCGCCGGAAGTCCGGGTCAATGAAATCATGCTGGGTTTTTTTGAAACCCGCCATGCGGAGGGCACCCGCGGGTGGGGACTGCTTTCGGCGCATCAGAAACAGGATATTATCAATCATACGCTGCTGGGCCGTACCGGCCGGATTGAGGATGTGGTCCGCGCGGTTTTGTTTCTGTTAAACGACGCCCCCTTTATGACCGGAAGCGTCATCCGCATTGACGGGGGGTATGTGCTGGGAGCAGACCGCGTCCCGCCCATGCCAGAGGGGCAGGGCGATGTCTGAGGTGAATCGTCAGGAAAATATAAAGGTTATAGATGATATATAGAAAACCCAAAGGAGTCTGAAAGATGGAACCAACCGAAAAGGCCGGCATCCCTCCGGTCAAGCTGAGCGAAAACAGCACGTTTTCCTTCAAATGCCATAAGGGCGTGTCGTGTTTTACCCAATGCTGCCACGGCATCAACATCATGCTCACCCCGTATGATATTATCCGGCTTAAAAACCGGCTTCAAATGACATCCGAGGAGTTTCTCGCTGTTTATACGGTCCCGCAGGTACTTGAAAAAACCGATCTTCCAGTGGTTACCCTGAAAATGCTCGATGATGTGGAAGGAGAGCCGGCATGTCCCTTCGTGCGGGAGGACGGGTGCCTCGTGTATTCCGATCGCCCCACGACCTGCCGCTACTACCCCATCGGCGTCGGATCGCTCAACTACAAGGAAGAAAATGCGGAGGGGTTTTATTTTTTTGTCAACGAACCCCACTGCCGGGGTTTTGAGGAACATTCCCCCATGACGGTCGCCGAGTGGCGAAAAGACCAGGGAGTGGACGTCTATGATGAAATCAACGCCATGTGGACGGATCTCATTGTAAAAAAACGCTCTATTCCTTCCAATATCCGGCTGACGCAGAAAACCAAGAACATGTTTTTTACCGCCAGCTACGATATTGACCGGTTCCGCAGGTTTGTTTTTGAAAGTTCATTTCTTGAAATTTATGACATTTCCGAAGAAGAAGCCAAACAGATTAAAAACGATGAACTGGCGCTGCTCAAGTTCAGCTTCCGGTGGCTCGACTGGCTCCTGTTCAAGCAGGGGGACTTCAAGATCAACGAGGCGGCGGCGGCAAAACGCACCAAAGGATAGAATCCATCTCAGCATTCGGATTTCGGTTCAAGATAGCAGCGGCGGATTGTTTCAAACCGCAAACATACTTGCGTATTTCGAGGATTTGAAGCAAGACGCCAACAAAGATATTGGGCCGAAAGACAATTTTGAGATGGGTTCTAAACAGATCAATAGTCCGGGTAGCAGAGGGCCTTGTAGTAGTCTTTTTCGAGTCCCGGGTCATTGAGACGGAAATCAAGGTCCACGTCGAAAAAACCGGCTGCGGGGCGCAATATTTCCGGATGGTTCCGCTGAACCTGCCGGACGTTGTCAAGCACCTTTGCCAGGCCTTTTCGGGTCATTTTCCCCAGCGGCCGCCGGCAGCTGCCCGGAAAGATATCCATTATATACATCAGCGCCTTGACAGGCACAGGGTTTCTGGCCCTGCAGGATACCTCCCCGAAGGGGGTTGTTTCGGTTGTGGTGACCGTCACAAGATCAAACAGCGGGGCCAGTGCCGTGCGCAATTTTCCGGCTGCTTCGATACGCCCTTCCACCACGTGACCGACCATTTCTGTCACGGCTTTCGGTGCGATGTTGGACATAACGGATATCATGCCCATTCCCCTGATTTCCGGGTCGGTCATTATGTCAAAGGCGATGCCGTCATCCCCGGAATAGATCGTGTAGCCGTCTCCGCAGCATGTTCTGGTCTGGCGCATGTTATCGAGGTTCCCCGTGGCCTCTTTTACGTATCCGACATTGGGATGTTTTTTGTACAAAAGGGCGAGGTCTTCGGGGAGGAGCTGGGTGCCTGTTCTTCCGGGTATCACGTAGGGGATGATCGGCATGTCCGGGTACGCACTGGCGACGGGTTCGATGTATTCGCGCCGAATTTCAAGGGAGCTGGGCCCGTTGTAATACGGATCGACCAGGAGCACGGCGTCGCATCCCGCCTTTGCCGCGTGCCCGGTGGCGGATATGGCTTCCGCGGTATTGTTGCTGCCGGTCCCGGCAATGCATGCACAGTTGCCCCTGGTTTTATCCGCGATGGTATCGATGATTGCAATGTGTTCATCCCAGCTCAAGGTGGGGCTTTCTCCGGTCGTACCCACGGCAAGGATGCCCGTAATGCCGTTTTCTATTTGAAACGAGGCGATTTTTTCAAGGCCGGTGTAGTCAACCGATCCATCTTCAGTAAACGGAGTAACAAGTGCTGTAAAGCATCCATGCTGCAAGCCGGGTTGCATGAGACCTCCTTAAAATATGTATGTTGAACCCTGAAAAGGGTTTTCGTTTGCGGGAGCCCTTTTATCTCTTGATCGGTTTTTCTGCAGACGCGGGTTCGAAAGTACTGCGTCCGGACACGCTTTTTTCAGGAAAAGGTTTTGTTTCAGCGTCCATGAAACCGTATTTTAAGGCATAATTATCGCCACCAATTATTATGCATACCCTTTGGGCTGTCAATTAAAAAAATGGGCCGGTGTTGACATTGAATGTTGCTTTCCGGGGATTTTCCTTGACAATGGGCAATGCTCTTTTTTAATTTTGCCTGAAGTATGTCCGTTTCCCAGATGTCGGGTGCTGTCCTTTTGTGCATCATGAACATCAGTAAATAAATATATAAAATGAAATCAAAGGTATAAAATATTATGGCACAAGCGAGAAATGTCCACGAGTATATTGAAAAGCAGCGGGCGGCGGTAGCCGGCAATCCCGAATGCGGAACGAGTCACTACAACCTGGCCACCGCATTACTGGGACTGCGTAAATTCGATGAGGCGGAAATGGAGCTGAAGGAGGCCATTCGCTGCAGCCCCACGCTTGCAGAAGCCTATGTGCAGCTTGGCGGGATTTGTCTTCAGCGGGGGGACCTGGACGGATGCCTGACCTACAACCAGCAGAGTGTAAAGGTCCGGGCGGGATTTTTTGAAGGATACGGCAATATTGGATTCGTCCAGCTCCAGAAAGGGAATGTCGATGAGGCGATTTTTGCCCTGGAAAAAGCGATTCGGTTCAACCCGAACTTTATACAGGCGATCGCCACGCTGGCCAATGCCTACCTGATGAAGGGGGATGTAGACAAAAGCATCGAACTCAATCGGCAGGCGCTCGATGTCGACCCCGCGTTTCCCTTTGCCCACAACAACCTCGCCATCAGTTACCTGGAGAAGGGGGAATACGCGCTTGCCAGGAAGCACTGCGAGGAAGCGGTAGCGCTGGGCTTCGAGGTTGCGCCGGAAATTCGCAGGGAGATTGAAAAGGGCAGCGCCGGATGAAATAAGGATTCCCGCTGGCAAGGCGATGTTTGCGTCGAACCTTTTCAACCGTGAGAAAGCTGCACTGCCAAAAAACGTTGTTTTTCATTGACAAAGAGCAACAATGAAACTATAAAAAAATCTTTATGCTTTATCGACATAGTATCGGTGAAGTAGCGTCTGCCCGATGCCTGATCGTATCCGATATGGACGCCTGCAAAGCGGCCGATAAGGGCAGAAGAAAAGCACTACAACCAGCAGCCAGATAGAAGCAAAAACATAGAACCGAAAAAAGTGAATGTGCAGCTTAATTATTAACGAAAGGGAGGATGACAATGACGAAACACAAAACCCCCTTGCTGGATGAGCTTGAAAGCGGACCATGGCCGAGTTTTGTATCGGACATGAAGCAGGAAGCCGAAGCAAGGGCCAAGAACGTAAACAATGTTGAGTACCAGATTCCGGTGGACGTCGTTGAAGATCTCATGGGCGTTCTGGAGCTTTCCTTTGTGGAAGGGGAAACCCATTGGAAGCATGGCGGCATCGTCGGTGTTTTCGGCTACGGCGGCGGCGTTATCGGCCGGTACTGCGACCAGCCTGAAAAGTTTCCCGGTGTGGCGCATTTTCATACCATGCGGGTCAACCAGCCGGCCGGCAAGTTCTACAAAACCGAGTATCTCCGCCAGATTTGCGACCTCTGGGATTTTCGCGGCAGCGGCCTGACCAACATGCACGGTTCCACGGGCGACATCATTCTGCTCGGAACTACCACGCCGCAGCTCGAGGAAATCTTCTACGAACTCACCCACAACATGAACCAGGACCTCGGCGGCTCCGGCTCCAACCTGCGAACCCCGTCCGACTGCATCGGCCAGGCGCGGTGTGAATGGGCCTGCTACGACACCCAGGATCTTTGCTATCAGCTGACCATTGACTACCAGGACGAACTGCACCGTCCGGCGTTTCCGTACAAATTCAAGTTCAAGTTCGACGGATGCCCCAACTGCTGTGTGGCCTCGATTGCCCGTGCGGACATGGCGTTCGTGGGAACCTGGAAAGACGAGATCCGCATCGACCAGGAAGCGGTCAAGGCCTATGTGGGCGGCGAGCTCAAACCGAACGGCAATGCCCATGCCGGTCGCGACTGGGGTGCCTTCGACATTGAAAAAGAAGTCATCAATCTCTGCCCGACGGAGTGCATGCGCTATGAAAACGGCAAGCTCGAGATCAACAACCGGGAGTGTACCCGCTGCATGCACTGCATCAACGTGATGCCGCGCGCCCTGCGCCCCGGTTCCCAGACCGGCTGCTCCATTCTTGTCGGTGCAAAGGCCCCGATCCTTGACGGCGCACAAATGGGCTCCCTGCTGGTCCCCTTTGTGGAAGTCAACAAGGAGAGCGGCTACGAGGAAATCAAGGATGTCATCGAGCCGATATGGGACTGGTGGATGGAAGAAGGTAAGAACCGCGAGCGTCTCGGCGAACTCATGAAGCGCCGCGGATTCCAGCAGCTTCTTGAAGCGACCGGTATCGAGCCGATGCCGCAGCATGTCTCCGAACCCAGGCATAACCCCTACATCTTCTGGAAGGAAGAAGAAGTGGAAGGCGGTTTTGACCGGGATATCAATGAATTCAGAAAACGTCATAAACGATAGGGGGTGGGAAGAATGGCATTTATATCTTCAGGATACAATCCCGAAAAACCGATGGAAAATCGGATTACAGATATCGGGCCGAGAAAATACGACGACTTTTATCCGCCGGTCATTGCCAAGAACAAAGGCAAGTGGCTGTATCATGAAATCCTTGAGCCCGGCGTTCTGGTACACGTATCGGAAACCGGCGATGAAGTCTACACGGTTCGCGTGGGCGGCGCCCGCTTCATGAGCGTTTCCCTGATCCGTGAAATCTGTGACATCGCGGACAAGCATTGCGGCGGCTACGTTCGCTGGACGACCCGCAACAACGTCGAGTTCATGGTGGACGGCAAAGACAAGGTGAAACCGCTTATCGACGACCTGGAAAGCCGGAAATTTAACGGTGGGTCCAACAAGTTTCCCGTCGGCGGTACCGGCGCGGGCATTACCAACATCATCCATACCCAGGGATGGATCCACTGCCATACGCCGGCCACCGACGCATCCGGCCCGGTCAAGGCGACCATGGACGTGCTTTACGATGACTTCAAGGACATGCGACTCCCCGCCCAATTGCGGGTATCCCTGGCCTGCTGCCTGAACATGTGCGGCGCGGTTCACTGCTCGGATATTGCGATGCTGGGCTACCACCGGAAACCGCCGCTGGTCGACCACGAATACCTGGACAAGATGTGCGAAATTCCGCTGGCGATCGCTGCCTGCCCGACGGCCGCCATCAAGCCGAAGAAGGTCGAGTTCGACGGCAAGACGCTCAACAGCGTCGAGGTCAACAACAGCCGCTGCATGTTCTGCGGCAACTGCTACACCATGTGCCCCTGTCTGCCGCTTGCGGATGGGCCGGGAGACGGCATCGTTTTGATGGTTGGCGGCAAGGTGTCCAACAGCCGCACGGCGCCGAAGTTTTCCAAGGTGGCCGTGGCATTTCTGCCCAACACGGCGCCCCGGTGGCCGGAAACCACCGACACGATCAAGAAGATCGTGGAGGTCTACGCATCGGATGCCCGCAAGTACGAGCGTCTCGGCGAATGGGCCGAGCGCATCGGATGGGAGCGGTTCTTCGAGAAATGCGAACTCGAGTTCACCCATCACCTGATCGATGACTTCCGTGACCCGGCGTACTACACCTGGCGCCAGACCACGAACTTCAAGTTCTAAATAAACGAAAATGATTACCGCGGCCGGTAAGCGATACCGGCCGCGGCATTTTCTCACTGCAAAGGAATCGTGGAAATGGAATACGAAGAGCAAAAGCAGATGGTCATTGACGCGCTGAAAAAGAAGGAAAAGACCAAATCAAAGTTTTATTTCAGCGATCTGGCGAAAATCCTGGATATGAAGCCTCGGGAAGCCAAGAAAATCGTCAACAAGATGGTAGAAGAAGGCGTGCTCGTATTTTGGTCGAGCGGCAGCACCTCCATGTACGGCCTCAAGGGCGCCGGCAAGCAAAGCGCCGCTGAGCACGAAGACTAGCGAATATACGCTGCCTGATATCTTTTGCTTATATGGTCTACAGACCGGGCGGATTTGAGCGCAAATGCATCACGCCGACACCACTGATATTCCGCGGGTCCTGATCGCAGCACTGCGAGGGGGGTCCGGAAAGACCGTGGTATCGATCGGCATTATCGCCGCTTTGGCCCGGTCCGGCAAGATAGTTGCCCCCTTCAAAAAAGGGCCTGATTATATTGATGCCGGCTGGCTGGCCATGGCTGCCGGCCGGCCTTGTCATAATCTGGATTCTTTCCTTTGTAGCGACCCCCTTGTTGCCCGCTCTTTTGCCCGCCGAAGCCGCAATGCGGATATTGCCGTCATCGAAGGAAACCGCGGTCTGTATGACGGCCTTGATGCGACGGGAGCGACCTCCAGTGCCGCCCTTGCCATGCTGCTCGGCGCGCCGGTGATTTTGTGCATTGACTGCACCAAGAGCACGCGCACGATGGCCGCCCTGGTCATGGGATGCATTCATTTCGACCCGCGCGTGAGAATCGGGGGCGTGATTGTCAATCGCGTCGCCGGCATTCGGCACGAACGCCTCCTTAGAGACTGCATTGAATCCTATTGCGGCCTTCCCGTGGTCGGCGCCATCCCCAAACTTCCCGGCAAAGATTTTCCCGAACGTCACATGGGGCTCATCCCTACCCCCGAGCTATCCTGGGCCGCTGCTTCCATCGCATCGGCAGCCCGGATGGCGGAGGCGTATATCGACCTGGAGGCGGTGTGCCGGATCGCCCGGAAAGGCATTTCAACGCAATCGCCTTTACCTTTTCAAAGCGAAATGGACACGGATTGCGAATCGCTGACGTCTTTAGAAGATTCGGTTGCTTCCGGATCCGGTGAAATCCGCCCCCGCGTCGGGGTTTTACAGGACTCAGCCTTCCAGTTCTATTACCCGGAAAACCTGGAAGCGCTCGCCGAGGCCGGCGCGGATGTTGTTTTTCTCAGCCCGCTTGATGCGGGGGATATGCTGGATATAGACGCCCTTTACATCGGCGGCGGGTTTCCAGAAACCCATGCGGAGGCGCTTTCGGGCAACCGGCGGTTCCGGGAAGCCATTCGCTCTATGGCAGCCGGCGGGCTCCCTATTTATGCGGAATGCGGCGGACTGATGTACCTTGGAGAATCTTTGGTGCTGGATCAATCCGTTTACCCCATGGCCGGTGTGTTGCCCATCGTTTTCGGTTTTTCAAAACGTCCCCAGGGGCACGGATATACCGTTGTGAATGTCAACCGGGACAATCCCTTCTTCCCCAAAGGCATGGAACTAAAAGGGCATGAGTTCCATTATTCCCGCGTGATGAAATGGGGTGGCGAATCCTGCGACCTGGTTTTCGACATGGAAAAGGGGCGGGGTTTCATTGATTGCGAAGGGGTGCCCAAGGATGGGGTTTGCAGGGGAAATGTCATGGCGACCTACACGCACCTCCATGCCCTCGGGTGCCCTCATTGGGCGCGCGCCATTGTTCGGCTGGCAAGGTCGTACAGGAGCGGCATGGATTTACACGACCCGGTATGCCGGGGATGATAATGCGCCCATTTCCCGGGGCGGTGCGTGTTTTTTGTTCTGCAGGATAAAAAAAAGCCGGCAGCGTTTGCTGTCCGGCTTTTTTTGTCCGTATTTCCTTTATGGATCAAGCTATTTCATTACTTTCTCGGATGGCACTGGGTGCATGCAAAGGGTGCGGTTTTTTCCCCGGTTTCCTCATTGTAGGCTTTGTGGCAGTCTATGCAGTTCTGGTGCACTGCGCCATAATAATACTCAAGTTCTTCTTCCTTGGAGGCGCCGCGCTCCGGCTGCCCTGGTTCGCTGTGGCATTCTAAGCAGGATGCGACCTCGTCCCCGCATGCGATGTCATCCGTGGGGGTGCCAGTGTCATCGTGGTGGCATTCTCCGCAGCTGTATCCGTAATCCTCGACATGCTTTGTGTGGGTGAATTCGACAATCCCCATGCGGTGAGACTCAAACGCCTCGTTATTTTCCATGGTAATGACCTCCGGACACCCTTCAAGACCGGCCTGAAGTCCTGCGGCAATAAAAAGGGTTGCAACGCTAGCGAAAAGAACCACCAGTATCCATTTTTTGCTCATTTCGACCACCTCCTGATTGTTGAATCATATATCTTCAGATGTTCTTCGTTTCATACGGATTTATCCCAACGTTTTATGTAAAGTAAATGAATACCAAAAATATCCGATTATGTCAATGAAATTCATTCATTCGCCCGGTCAATCGTCTGGCGGCTCCGGAGCAGCTTTTTGCCGGCCGAATGCATAGGCTCCCAGTATGCTGATTTCGTACAAAATGATCATTGGCATCGCCAGCAGTGCCTGGGTGACCACGTCCGGCGGGGTCAGCAGCGCAGCGCCCACAAAAAATATCAAAATGGCATATTTTCTGTTTTTTTTGAGAAAGGGGACGCTAACGATGCCCAGTCTCGCCAGGAAGGTGATCACGATCGGCAGTTCAAATACAATGCCGAAGGCCACCAGCAGCTTGGCGGAAAAACTCAGGTATTCGCGCATGGACGGCAACGGCCGAATGGTTTCCGAGGCGAACCCCAGAAGGAACTTGAATCCAATGGGAAAGACGACAAAATAACCGAACAGGGCGCCGCCGATGAAAAAAAGCGAAGAAACAAAAATGATCGGGATCATGGTTTTTCGCTCGTTCTTGTAAAGGCCGGGGGCCACGAACATCCAGAACTGATAGATCAGAAAGGGCGCCGCAAAAAATATGCCGGCAAGCAGCGAAACCTTCAGATAGGTGAAAAACGCCTCGGGAATGCCGGTAAAGATCAGGGTGTCTTCCTGGCGCATCACTTTTATCAGGGGGGCGACAAGGATTTCAAAAAGTTTTTCCTTGAATACGTATGCGACCACGAAACATGAAAATATGGCAATGATACAGCGTATCAGCCGATTGCGCAATTCTTCCAGGTGTTCGGTTAGAGGCAGTTTTTCTGCGTCTTCATTCATTGTTTTTTACCGTTTTCTCCCGGTTGTCTTCCGCTGCATCGTCATATTCGGGGATACCGGTTTTTATGTCGTCGGTATGGCTATCGGTTTCCGGTTTCAAAGCCTCCTGTTCTTCCTTTTCAGACAATGCTGCATCGTTTCCGGCATTTTCCGGAACCCGTTTTCCGACACGTCCCGGCGAGTCTTTTCTGTCAAGGGCCTTGATGTCCTTGACCTCGGTGTCGATGGAATCCTTGAAATCCTGGGTAGCGCTCTTGAACTCGTTTACAGCTTTGCCCAGGGACTTGGCCATATCGGGCAGCTTCTTGGGGCCGATGACGATGAGTGCCACAACCAGAATCAATATCAATTCCGGCATTCCTATACCGAACATTTTTCATATCTCCATGAAAACGGATGGTTATGATTGTAAAGGCTCATGCTGTTGTTTTCCCCGGTCGTTTTTCAGGGCGCCGGGTCTCCCCCTGCGTTCCTGCGGCAGAAAAGGCAGAGGCGCTTTTGCGTCGCCATGTATACTCAACCATGTATGCCTAGTTTCGCAAGTGGGCGGCAACATGCGCGATTTCCGGCAAAATAAGCTCAATGCAGGCCAGTTTGCACGCTTTGAGGCTTCCCGGAAGGCAGAATACCGCCGTCTCCCCGATCACCCCCGCTGTTGCACGCGAAAGGATCGCCGCCGAATCGATCTGATGGAAGCTGAGTTTTGCGAACAGCGTACCAAAAGCACTCATTTCCTTTACAAAAAGCGGGCTGACGGCTTCTATGGTGACATCCGTACGGCCGATACCGGTACCGCCGTTGACCAGCAGGATATCGGGTTTATGGATGTCGATGGATGCACTCACCGTTTTCGTTATTTTGTGGCGGTCATCGGTTACAATTCGGTAGTCGACAATTTCGTGGCCTTCCTTCTCGCATTGCCGCTTCATCCACTGCCCGCTTTTGTCCTCGCCTGTGCTGCGGGTCGTCGATACGGTTATGATGCCGATCTTGATTGTTTTCGGCGCCTGTTTCAGGTGATCTTTTTTGGCCATGGTTTCCTGTGTTTTTATTGATGTCGTTATGGCGCCAGAATATCGACCCGGTCCTCGCCGTCACATTCAGCAAGCATGACGTTTACGGATTCGCTTTTTTTCGTTTCGATATGCCTGCCCGTATAATTGGCCTGAATGGGAAGTTCCCGGTGCCCGCGGTCGATAAGAACGCAAAGGGCGATCCGGTCGGGACGGCCGTAGTCCATCAGGGCATCCATTGCAGCGCGAATGGTGCGTCCCGTAAACAAGACATCATCGATCAGCAGAATCTCCCTGCCATCCAAAGGGAAGGGAATATCACTGCCGCGAACCTCCGGGTGATGCGTGCTGCGGGTCCAGTCATCACGGTATAGGTTGATATCGATATTGCCGATGCTGAGGCGCAGGTTGCGGGTCTCCTGGATGATTTTCTGGATCCGTTCCGCCAGGAGTACACCGCGGGTATGAATCCCTACAAGTGCAAATCTGGAAGGGTCGCTCCTGTCGTTTGTGACTGCATCGGCGAGCTGATACAGGATTTTTTCAATTTCCCGTGATTCGAGGACCGTTTTGCGTTTCATCAAATTGTTCCTTCATGGGTTAACATACAATTCTTTTTCTTCAAAAGCGCTGAAAACAATTGAAAACAATAGCACCATATACTATGAATTCATAGGAGATCAAGATTTATGTTTGACCTTGCACCGACAAGGTTTCCCGGCCTTCGGGATCCTGTTTAAAACGGTGCCGTCCTCGGTTTTTGAGCCGCAGCCGCGGCTTTTGCCGATGATGCCCAAACAACAATGCAGACAGTGGAAATGGTTTCAATACCCCAGGAATTTCAAAATGGACATCTCCTGCTCCGGCGTAATCCTCGCCGGCGGTTTGAGTTCCCGTTTTCAAGGCCGAAACAAGGCTTTTTTCGAACTTAACGGCCGGCGGGTCATTGACCCCATTGTGGAGGCGTTTCAGTCCATTTTCGACGATATTCTCATTGTCACGAATACCCCCCTTGCGTATCTGGATTATGACGTGACCCTTGTGGCGGA
>JAWOAV010000169.1:0-6261 GCA_046498365.1 Desulfosalsimonadaceae bacterium | reverse complement strand
CCGTTAATTGGGGTTGTACCTGTCGCATAATAATAGCACCATTATTGATTATTTTTCCTTGCATCCCGAACTAAATCTGACAGCATCGGAGCCGGCGCCTTGTAATGCCAAAAGCACCCGCTCCTTCATCTCCGCGGCCGCTTTGCGTGTAAAGGTTATGGCGATGATCTCCTCCGGGGACCGAACCCGGGAAAGCAGCGAAAGATACCGCTGGATCAGCAGGCCGGTTTTTCCGGAGCCCGCCGGCGCCTGCACGATAAAGGACCTTTCCGGGTCCAGCGCTTTCCGGCGCGCCTGTCCGTCCGGTATGTTTATGGATTGCCGGTTCATGTATGCTACGATTTCAACTCCCTGATGATTCCAGGATATGCAACAGACAAAAGCCTTTGTTGCAGCCGCTGCATTTATCCGGTTTCCTGATCCTTCCGGCTGCGGCTTTGCCGCACGAACCTCCCCGGGATGAAAAAATACGCAATCTCGATCTCGCAGACATGGCTTACGCCGCTACCAGACCCATGTCCAGCAGTTCATTGATTCGGCAGACCATGCCCAAGGGGCAATACCGGCAGCTTTTGTGCACCGACACCGGCGACACCGGCGCATGACCACGTGCCAGCTCACCGGCAAGGGCCTCCAAACCAGACCGCCAGTGGCCCACGATATCTTCCATGCCGCCGAAGCGCTCGTTCAATCCACCGGTATCCGCAATGGCCTTTACGCCGCTGGCGATTGTTTCGTCATCGGCAATCCCGATGTATGTCATGCCCCCCTTTTTGACCCTGGCAAAAAAAACACCGGCGGGGATGTCCGCCAGCGCCAGGCAGTAGAGCGGCAACTGGGGTTCGGCGATCCGCTCAGCAAACCAGTCCCTCGCTGTCGCATCGCCGGTTTTATAGTCGATGATGACATGCTTGCCGTTTGCAAGGCGATCGATCCGGTCCGCAAAGGCACTCAACCGGATCTCGCCGACTTCCACGCTCAACCGCGTTTCCGTTGCGACCACGTCAAAAAACGAGCGGGCAGCATCCTGTTCAAGCCATTGCATAACAAGCGCTTCAAGACGCTGCTTTTCCAAGTCTGCAAAGCGGACGGTAAAAGTCTGGGGTTGCTCGCGGGCCATGGCGGCAACCGCTTTTGCAGCCGATTCAGAGACCACCGCAGACAGCGCATCCGGTTTCTTCGAGAGCAACTGCTTCTGGTTTTCCAGCGACTTCCAGACCATCTCCAACACCTTATGGACCAGGATCCCCCGGTCTGCAGCATCTATTCCGGAAACCGGAAATTCAAGCGGCCTTGCACCCAAACGGTATTGAACAAAGGCGCTGAAAGGGCACGCGGCCTGGGCTTTCACCACGCCGGTTCCACCGGGGACAGATTCCCCTTTTTCCAAGGGGGGGGCCGTGGTGTCCGTAAAATCCTCCAGATCGCCTGAAGCAGACAGAAAAAGCCGATAATCGCTTACCTGCAGGTCGTTTGTTCCTTCCGCCCTGCCCCCGGCCGGGGAGAGGATAGATGACACTTCCGGAAGATGCGCGATCAAGGCGCTCGGGAAAAGCGGGCTGTCCCCGGAAACACCGGGGCAGCTCACCACCACCTCGTCGGCGGATGCGAGAAGCCGCCGGGTAACGCTGCGGGCAAAATCGAGTTCACGCGCCGCGGTCGCTCGGGGAAGGCCGAAGCGTCGCTGCAGGGGCACCGGAATAAAGGGGTTGGGCTTTGGGGACGGGGGCCATTCCTCTGAAGTGAGTCCGGTCATCCAGACTGCATCAAATTCTTCCCCCGCGGCCTCCAGGAGCCCCATGATCTGCAGCCCGGAGTTTCCTGTTTCCGGCTGAAACAGCGTCTCGTTAAGAAGCCGCTTTATGATGCTTTCCGCTTGGTAAAAGGACAACCCGGAAGAGACTTCCTCTGTGGCAGCAAACCGGACCAGGGCATCCTGCCAGGCCGCATGGGTCTGGTACTCGTCGCTGTCGAGCGATTTATCCCCCGGCCAGCCGAAAGCCTCGAGAAGGCGGGAAAAGGTCATGCACCATGCTGATGGTGCCTGCTTTTCCGGCATATCCAGGCATATTTCTTCAAATGCCCCAAGGCTTTGACACCACACCGGGCAGATGTAACCGCCTTTGCCGGCAGGATCATATCTGTTTTTCATCCGCCGGAACACCTGCATCACCGGCATCCGGGGCTGCTTGCTTTTCCGTAGAAGTCGGTCGGCAACAGCCCGCAGGGATATTTCTTCTGCCGCACCATTTATGAAAGGCGAAAGCAGAAGCGCGCTTAGGGTTTCCATTTCCGGATTGTCCTTCACCATTTCAAGGATCAGAAGCGCGCTTTTTACCAAGGGATACGACGACAGCGGCTTTCCCATGGAGATATTGAAAGACGGCGCATCAAGGGGCTTCAGGGAAACCATGGAGGAAGGGTGCAGGGCTTCTTCGAACACCCGGTGCACGGCATCGCGGTTTTGCGAAAGGCCGTTGACGACAATCCCGATGCGATGCGACGGGTGCGCCGCCATCTTTGTACGGGCCCATGCCGCCGCCGCCTCTATCTCCGTCGCACTGTCTGCAAAAACGGCCCGAACGGCTTTTCCGGCGCGGGAAGGGAACGCCTGGGTGCATGTTTGGACGCCGTTCAATACCAGTGCATCCATAATCGCTCTCAACTGGGGGGGGAAATCGTCAAACCCGGAAAAAATAACCGCCGGGGGGGCAGGCAGGCGATTGGCGACAATTGCTTCGCAGACGGCATCCGCCAGTCGGGCGCGGTCCATCCAGTGATTCGACCGGCAACGGTTTTCAAATTCTTTGGCCCACAGGGCAAACGCACCCGGGTCGACCTCGGACCACAACGGATCAGAATCAATCGGGATTCGCCATTCAACGCATAGCCGCCAGGCCTTCTCCGCCGTACGTGCGGCGGCAGAAGACCGGAAAAGCATCCTGCGGGGGTCGTCCTTTTCGATTACCTGCTCCCAGAGCATCCGCTCCTGCAGGGGGCGCAAAAGAACCGGGATTTCCTTTTCATTTTCATCCCACAAACCGGCATGCATCGAACTTTCATCCAGGCATCGTTCGAGCCAGGCGTTATACGAAAGAATATCGGGTGTTTCCCATGCCGAACGACCCGTTTCAACCTGTTTACGGCCATACTGGTCCCTGGCGTATTTTGCCAGCCGTTGGTTCACGGTGACCAGGGTCGCGCCCTGCTCCAGCATTTCGTGGACTTTCGGCGCTTGGAGGGATGGAATGGTTAGCATAAATGATCCGGTGCTGCGGATTGTGATTTTGCAATACATTTTTACACAACCCGAGCCTATCACACAACCCTTTCCGGCAAAACCCCAAAAACCGAGATTTGCCCGCATGAAATATCCGTTTCTTTTTTTTCATAAATATGGTAGGCGGAAAACCGAAAAGCATTGCGGGACAAAACCGAAACGATGGTCAACCGGCACTTTATATGAGAGATATATAGAATCAATGGCAGATATCCGCACAGATAAAAGGCTGACGACAAAAAAGGACCTGGTTGCCGACTGGAACCACCTGATGCGGGTTTTTCTCCGGCCGGAAGACGATGCAAGCAGGCAGACACTGATCAAGTACATGGAACAGATGCTCTTCGGCTTGCACGAATTTTTAAAAAAGCATGTGGGCATTACCGAGGCCAAAAGCCTTAAGGAACTTTCCGAACATTTCATGATCACGGAAATCAGCGAGGACCCTGAAAAAAAACTCGCCGATGTTATCACCTGCCTGATCAAGGAAATCGCCCCGCATGCCGTTAACGTGGCATCCCCCTACTTCGTCGGGCACATGACCTCTGCGATTCCGTTTTTCATGGTTCACCTGAAAACCATCGTCGCCGCCCTGAATCAGAACGTGGTCAAGGTGGAAACCTCGAAAGTCGTGTCGGTCATCGAAAAACAGGTCATCGCCAAGATCCATGGCATGATATACAAGAGGGGGCGGCCGTTCTATGAAAAGCACGTCCAGAATACCGACACCACGCTGGGCGTTTTTACCGAAGGGGGGACCACCGCGAACCTGACGGCCCTGTGGGTGGCAAGAAATGCCCGCTTCGCCCCCAAGACCGGGTTCTCGGGTATTGAATCCGAGGGGGTGCCGGCGGCATTTGCCGCTTACAACGTGGACCGGTGCGTCATTCTGGCCTCCCGCCTCGCCCACTATTCCCTCCGCAAGGCCGCAGGCATACTGGGGCTCGGCAGCAACAGCGTCATTCCCATTGAAACCGACACCGATTACCGCATCGACATCGACGCCCTTACAGAAACCATAAAACAGATTCACGTCGAAAACAGCCGGACATGTATTCTTGCAATCGTTGGCATTGCCGGCGCAACGGAAACGGGGACCGTGGACCCCCTGGCCCGGATCGCGGAAATATGCAAAACCCACAACATCCATTTCCATGTGGATGCCGCTTGGGGCGGTCCAACGCTGTTTTCCAAGGAATACAGGCATCTTCTGGACGGCATCCAGCATTCCGATTCCGTGACCATTGACGGGCACAAACAATTTTACATGCCTATGACGTGCGGCATGCTCTACGTGAGGGATCCCAAAATACTGGATGTCATCGCGTATCACTCCAATTACGTCAACCGGCGGGGGAGCGTGGATTTGGGCATCCGGTCGCTTTCCGGCTCCAGGGAGGCAAATTCGCTCATTCTGGATTGTGCGCTGAAAATAATGGGGGCAAAAGGGTATGCCCTCCTGATCAACCACGGGATCGAAACCGCCCGCGCGTTTGCCGAAGAGATCGAAAAAAGAGAGGATTTCCAGCTGGTGACGCCCCCCGTGCTGAACATACTGACCTACCGATTTTTCCCCGCCCGGACACGGGAAAAAATTGCCCACGCCGATACGGGCGAAAAAGAACGGATCAATTCGGCATTAAATGTCATCAACCGGGATCTGCAGCGGCTGCAGCGGGAGGCCGGAAACAGCTTCGTCTCCCGCACCACGCTGCGACAGAACGCTTTCGCCCCCTGCGAAATCGTGGTGCTCCGATGTGTTATCATGAATCCCATGACCGACATCGGAATCCTGCGGGAAATCCTTGACGAGCAGGAACAAATCGTGAAAAACCACCTTTCAGAAAATCTGCCGGAATAAGGAACCCTTTATACCGATTGCCTGCCCATTTCAAAGGCCTTCCGGTTGATCTCCAGAAACTCGCGCCGGGTGGTCTCTTCAATAGCGGCTTTGACATTCTCCTCGGAAAGGGGGAGCAGTCCTGTTGCCGCCAGCGTTCCCAGCAGGACCATGTTTACGGAAAGAACATTTCCCGCCTCCGAGGCGAGGCGGGTCGCATCGACTTCGATAAAACGCGCCGTTTTTTCCCCAATACGCTTCCGGATGGTTTCGATATCCGGATACATGCCCCTGCCGATGGCCGCAGTAAACGGCGGCAGCGGCTTTGTGTTGGTAATGACCACGGTGTTTGCATTGCATTTTTTCAGCGCACGCAATGCTTCCAGGGGTTCGAAGCTGACCAGGATGTCGGCTTCCCCATCAGAAATAACGGTGCTCTCCGCCGGGCCGAAAACCAGCGCAGACTCCACAACGCCCCCCCGCTGTGCCATGCCATGGATTTCGCTCATCCGCACGGCAATCCCCTCGCGACGGGCGGCTTCACCCAGAACCTTTGAAGCCAGCAGGTTTCCCTGCCCCCCAACTGCAACAATAATCAGTCGTGTGACATCCATATTCTTTTTCCTGAATGGCTCGTAAAAAAATTATTATTCATCCGCTGCCCCTGAAATAAAAAGTGCTGAACCCGGCTTTACCAGGGTCGGTGTCGGGGTCGATATCGGCGTCAGGGTTCGAATGTTGAAAATCCCCCCGGCACCGAGAATAAACCAATTTTATAGATATATACTACTTGAGCGGGACAATGGCATTTTCGGGACATACCTGCGCACACACCGAACACCCGGTGCAAAGCGCAGCGTCGATCTTCACCCGCCCGTTTTCCATATAAAAGGCCGGACATGCCAGTTCGTTTATGCATGTCCGGTGATCTTTGCACCGATCGCTTACGGTAAATGGCCTGCCCGCGGACTTTTTCGTTCCTTTGACCTGGAGGGCGCAATCCTCCTGCGCAATGACAACCGAAACGCCTTTGTATTCGATGGCCTCCTTCAGGGCCGCCATGCTCTTTTTCACGTTATAGGGTTTTATGACGCTTACGTGCCCCACCCCGATGCCGCGGACAACGGATTCTATGGATATC
>JAWOAV010000108.1:0-6202 GCA_046498365.1 Desulfosalsimonadaceae bacterium | reverse complement strand
CCGGCGGCAAATTCATCCAGATGGAAGATGAAATTTCATCCATGTGTGCCATCATAGGTGCATCCCTCACAGGGAACAAAACCATGACTGCCACCTCGGGGCCCGGTTTCTCTCTCATGCAGGAAGCCCTGGGGTATGCCATCATGGCGGAAATCCCGTGCGTCATCGTCAATGTCATGCGCGGCGGACCGTCGACCGGGCTTCCCACCCACGTGGGACAGGGAGATGTCTGCCAGGCGCGCTACGGAACCCATGGGGATCATGCCATTGTCACCCTTACGGCTTCCAACCACCAGGATATTTTCCGCATGACCATAGAAGCGTTCAATATTGCGGAAACGTACCGCACCCCGGTTATCCTCCTGCTCGACGAAGTCACCGGCCACCTGAGAGAAAAGATTGAAATTCCGGAACCCGGAAAAATCCCGCTGACCCAGCGCCTGAGAACGGCCGTGAAAAGCGGCGTGGACTACCATCCCTATCTGCCGCGCGAAGACGGCCGGCTGCCCATGTCCGATTTCGGGGATGTGCACCGGTACAATGTGACCGGGCTTTACCACGACATGTGGGGGTTCCCCACGGACAAGCCGCAGATTGTCTACGGACTGATCCGGCACCTGGTGGACAAGATCGAAAACAACATACCCAAGATCACCCGGTTTCGAAAATACTATACAAAGGATGCCGAAACCCTGTTCATCTCCTACGGCGCTTCCGCCCGAAGCACCTTGCACCTCGTGGAAAACCGCCGCAGGCGGGGGGAAAACGTGGGCCTTTTGGAACTTCAGACCTTGTGGCCCTTTCCTGCGGACATCGTCCGGGAGGCCTGCCAGCACGTGCCGCTGGTGATCGTTGTGGAAATGAACATGGGGCAGATCACAAAGGAAGTCAAGCTGGCGGTGGATGATCCGAAAAAAGTGTTTCTGGCAAACCGCATCGACGGGGTGTTGATCACGCCGACCGATATTCGCAATACGCTTCGCGTGATACAGGGAAAAGGAGTCTGATCCATGGCTTTAAAAGATTATATTCGACAACGCTTTTTCCCGCATATCTGGTGTCCCGGGTGCGGCCACGGCATCATCCTGAATGCGCTTTTAAGGGCCGTCGATACGATGGGCCTTGACAAGAAAAACATCGTCATGGTCTCGGGCATCGGCTGCAGTGCACGAATATCGGGATACGTGGATTTTCACTCGCTGCACACGCTCCATGGAAGGGCATTGGCTTTTGCCACGGGTGTAAAACTTTCCAAGCCAGAGCTCAACGTGATTGTTCCCATGGGAGACGGCGATGCGCTCGCTATCGGCGGAAACCATTTCATCCATGCGGCCCGGCGCAATATCGAAATGACCGCCATCGTCATGAACAACCGGGTCTACGGCATGACGGGCGGCCAGTTTTCCCCGCTGTCCGGGTACGGCACCATGGCAACGACCGTTCCTTACGGCAACATTGATCATGATTTCGACGTGGTCGACCTGGCCACGTCCGCCGGGGCGACATTCGTGGCCAGGACTACGACTTATCACGTGCACGAAATGGCGGAATTGATTACAAAAGCCATCAACCACAAGGGATTTTCCGTACTGGAAGTGCTGACGCAGTGCCCCACGTACTTCGGCAGGCGAAACCGGATCGGGGATGCCGTTGAGATGATGGAAGTCTACAAGAAAAGCACCGTCCGGATCGGATCGAAGAAAAAGCAGGAAAACCCGGATCTCCTGGAACGCGGTATTTTCGTGCAAAAGGAACTCCCGGAATACTGCCGGGAGTACGATAACATCATTTCAAAAGCCAGGCAGAAATAACCATGGAAAAGTGCAGACTGCTTTTTTCAGGCTCGGGCGGCCAGGGCGTAATTACCTCGGCGATCCTTCTTGCCGAGGCCGCCACGCGCTATGAATCCTTGAACGCCATCCAGAGCCAGTCCTACGGGGCCGAAGCAAGAGGGGGCGCCACCCGGAGCGATGTCATTATCTGGGACAAACCCATTTTTTTCCCCAAGGTCAACCAGCCCAACATCCTGATCTGCCTCACCCAGGCAGCGTTCGACAAGTATATCTTCTCCATCCGCCCCGGCGGCACGCTGGTTACCGACAACCGGTTCGTCAAGAACCCGGGGCTGGTGGATGCCCGAAAAATCGAGCTCCCTTTTTACGAAACAGTCATGGAGAAAATCGGCAAGCCGGTGGTGTTGAATATCTGCCTCCTGGGAGCCATTGTCCGGTTGACGGAGCTGGTCCGGCCCGAATCCGTGGCCGCACTGATCCGCGAACGTTTCCACCCCTCTTTTCACGAAATCAACATAAAAGCCCTGGAACTTGGTGTCGAACTCATGTCGGGGCATGCAATAGCCAAGCAATGATCCCGTTTATCGCCGTCGGCACGGCCGCTATTCTGGTGTCCGGGCTGACCATGTATTCCGGCTTCGGCCTTGGCACCCTCCTCCTCCCGGTATTCGCCCTGTTTTTTCCGGTGGAAACCGCAGTGGCGGCCACCGCCGTGGTCCACGGGGCGAACAACATATTCAAGGTAAGCCTGGTGGGGAAACTCGCGGACATGTCTATTGTCCTGAAATTCGGCCTGCCGGCCATTTGCGCTGCGTTTGCGGGTGCGGCGGCCCTCGGTGCCATGGCGCATTTCGGGGAAATCGCATCCTACCGCATCGGATCAAAGACAGCGGTGATCACGCCCCTGAAACTGGTAATGGCGCTGCTCATGCTCGCCTTTGCCCTTTTTGAGATCCTTCCCCGGTTGAAACGGCTGAACTTCAGCAAAGACTATCTTTTTCTGGGCGGGCTGCTGTCGGGTTTTTTCGGCGGGTTATCCGGGCACCAGGGGGCGCTGCGGTCGGCCTTTCTCGCAAAAGTCGGCCTATCGGCGCAGGCTTTTGTGGGGACCAATGCCATGATCGGCTTCATGGTCGATGCGGCCCGTATCGCCGTTTACGCCTATATGTTTGTCATCGCAGGCACCGGTGCTGGAATCGGCACAGGACAGTTGCCCCTTGTATTGACCGGTATCGCCGCCGCATTTGCCGGCGTATTGATCGGAAAGCGCTACCTGCACAAGGTCGCCATGGGCACCGTCCAGACCTTCACCGGCATCCTGCTGCTGGGAATCGCTTTTGCCCTTGGCGCGGGCGTCATCTAACCGGCTCCCCCCTTTTCTTTTCATTCTCTTCATATTTCTCATCCGGGGGAAGCCCGGTCTTGGCCGATTCCATGCGAACCAGTTCGTCGCATCGCTCATTTTCAGGATTTCCGGAATGCCCCCGCACCCATCTGAATTCAACCCGGTGACGGTCAAGAAGGTCCAAAAGCCGTTCCCACAAATCCGGGTTCAGCGCCTTCTCTGTGTTGTTTCGCATCCAGTTGTTCCGGCGCCATTTTTCCGCCCAGCCATTTGAAACAGCGTCCACCACGTATTTCGAGTCGCTGAAAAGAATGACGTCCGACGGTGCCTCCAGCGCCTCCAAGGCCTTGATGGCCGCCATAAGCTCCATCCGGTTGTTGGTGGTGCGGCGGAATCCGCCGGAGATCTCCTTTCTGGCCTCCCCGTCATCGATGACCCCCCCATATCCGCCGGGTCCGGGATTGTTGAGCGCCCCGCCGTCTGTATGAATGACGACCTTCCCGTTTCCGGGGCGAACCGCGACATTGCCGCTTCCCCCGGTCTTTTTTTCCGCTTTTGGCGCCGAAGGCGATACACCCCTTCTGCGTTTTTGGTCGAGAAAATCCATGGCTTCGAGTTTTGTAGCAAACCCCTTGTACACCGCCCCCGGAAAGTGGTGCACCTGGGCATATGCCCCGTCCTCCCCATACCACGTAGTGTAAATCCCGGGTTTGCGCCCGCGGAATACCGCATAATAATTCTTTTTGGACCCTGTTTTTGCCATGGTTTCTGTTTTCGCACATGCCCGAAAATGCCACAAGGATAAAAGTGAATACGGTTGACGATTCCCGGCGGCCATGGTTACAATAAAAACATTCCAACCGGTGCATCCCGCCGGTGGAACGTTTGTAATAATCCAGAAGAGCGTATGTAGGAGGCACCCATGATCGGCGCAATTGCCGGGGATATCATTGGATCGGTTTACGAGGGCAGGCCGGTCAAAACAAAGGATTTCCCCCTTTTTCATCCCGCATCCCGCTTTACGGACGACTCGGTATTGACCATAGCGGTTGCACGGGCCATCCTTGAGAACACCGACTACCGCAGCTGCGTCCACGAAACCGGGAGGCGCTATCCGAACGCGGGATACGGGGGCTCCTTTATCCGCTGGCTCCTCTCCGATGCCCCTGAGCCGTATCACAGCTGGGGGAACGGTTCGGCCATGCGCGTGAGTCCGGTGGGCTTCGCCTTTGACGACATCGACACCGTCATCGAAGAAGCCGAAAAAAGTGCGGCCATTTCCCACGACCATCCCGAAGGGATAAAAGGCGCACAGGCCGTTGCCGCCGCAGTGTATTACGCACGCACCTCGCAGGACAAAAATACGATCAAAAAAAAAGTTGCCGCCCTTTCCGGCTATGACCTTGACCGTTCCCTTGAAAAGATACGGCCCTCCTACGGGTTTGACGTGTCGTGCCAGGGAAGCGTCCCAGAGGCGATCATCGCCTTTCTCGAATCGGATTCATATGAAGATGCCGTTCGAAACGCGGTATCCCTGGGCGGAGACGCGGATACCCAGGCCTGCATTGCGGGCGGGATTGCCGAGGCCTTTTACGGCTCTGTTCCCGCCCACATCGCGGGGCCTGTAAAAACCCATCTTCCCGCGGATCTGGCATCGGTCGTCACCAAGTTCTACGAAAAATATCAACGCCCTCTTTTGTGGACCCCCTGACGCCGACTGCCCCAAGGTGACCAGGAAAGCACGGCAGCCCTTTGCCGGCCGCAAGCGACTTTCTTTTCCCTGCTGCCCGCTCGCCCTGAGATCGATATCGGCACGGTGTTTTGAACCCCGATTTGCGACTGCCGGCCCGCCTTTCCCCGAAAAGGGAAAAGGCCGTTCCCCGAAGACGGAAATGCCAATAACCCATGGATACAACTCATGATCTTGACAAAAACGCCAGCGTACTTATTTTATTATTGTTCCGTTACGCCGGATGGTTTCGTTTTCAGAAAAAGCGAATGGCTTTCCGGTACCTCTTGTACCCATGCGAACATCTGCAAAAACGAGACCCGGCGTTTTACAAATCCAGGGGATATCCCTCTACTTACAATGCAAGGAGGTGAGAAACAGATGCTTGACAAACTGATTCCATGGCGAAAAAAACAGCGGGATGGCGATGCGCTCCCATACAACGAAAAAAGGCCCGATCTCTTCGGGATGGACAGTTTCCTTCCCGGCTTTCCTTTTCTCAGGGATGACTGGCTGATTCCGCGCGTGGACATCACGGAATCAAGGCGTAATGTCACGGTAAAAGCGGAAATTCCCGGCGTTGACAAAAAAGACATCGACATCTCCATCGACAACAATGTCCTGCGGATAAAAGGGGAGAAACACCAGGAAAAAGAGGAAAAGGATGAAAACTATTACCGCATGGAAAGCGGATACGGTTTTTTCAGCCGCACCATTGAACTCCCCGCGCCGGTAGACCCGGATTCGGTGGATGCGAAATACAAGCGCGGCGTGTTAACGGTGCGCATGAAAAAAACAAAGGAATCGCAATCCCGGAAAATACAGATCCAATCCGGATAACCCTGGTTGGTTGGTTTGCCCGGCCCGCCCGGAAAGTCGTATGCCGGTGCGGGCCCCATTTTCACCTATCAACCATGCACGAAATTATGCCTACTCTACTGAAGTCCTCTGCATCACCAGTACGACGAAAACGGCGGCGCCTGCCGCCGCCATGAAAAGGCTTAAAACCTGCCCCATTGTAAGGGCGGCGGCAACAAAGCCGATATGCGCGTCCGGCTCCCGGAAAAACTCCACAAAAAACCGGGCAAGACCGTACCCCACCAGGAAAACGGCAATAAGCACCCCGCGAAGCCGCACCTTCAGGCTCAGGAAAAACAAAACAGCAAACAGGACGAGCCCTTCCAGAAGCGCCTCATAGAGCTGCGACGGATGCCGTGGATACGGGCCGGCACCCGGAAAAACCATGCCCCATGGCACGTCCGTGACCCGGCCGTACAATTCGCCGTTGATGAAATTGCCGATCCGGCCGAAAAAAAGACCGGGGGTGGCAGCCAC
>JAWOAV010000059.1:0-34661 GCA_046498365.1 Desulfosalsimonadaceae bacterium | reverse complement strand
CGTCGTTTTCTCCGGGCCTCCCCGGCTTATCAGCTCTTATTCTTATTCTTTATCTTATTCTCCGTTCTTTATTTTCAGCCATCCCCGCCCCCGCATACTACCTTGCCGCTGTTTTTTCTCCTGTTTTTGTTTTTGCCGCGATGCATTCTGTTTTTTCAGTTAAAAAATTTCTCCTTTTTATAAATATACTTGTAACTTTATCCGTAGGTTATGCTTTTTTACAGTATGCTTCCGGAATGCAGAGGCCTTATTCTTTTTTCGGGAACCCTATTTTTCTTTCTGAATTTCTTTTAATAAACTTTTCTCTCGTAATAATATCCACGTTTTATTTCAGAAAAAACACTTTTTACTTCACACTCAATACACTCGGCATTCTTGTTGTCATGGCGCTTTCATCCTCCAGAGGACCTTTAATTTCAGTTTCAATACAGTTTATTCTGCTGAGCCTTATTCTTGTTCATAACAGATATATATCACTGAAAAAACTTCTGCTGTATTCATTTTCCGTATTGTTCTCTGCTGTTATTATATCAGGACTGTTTTTTTCCGTATCCCGGGACACTGCTTTCCCTGAACGTTTTTCTCCAAAAACCCTGCTTGACAGCCCGGCCTTTAATAACAGAATACTCATGGGTAAAACCGCTTATGCCCTGGGTCTTGAATCACCTGTTTTCGGCAGCGGCCCCGGGTCCTATAAATATTACCATCCGTTCTATCAGTCATTTCTTTTAAAAAAAGACGCTGCCCATGAATTTGTAAATACATCATATACTCATAATGATTACATGCAGTATTTCTCGGAATTCGGCATTACAGGCCTTTTGCTGTTCCTTGTGTTTCTCTTTGCCTGCGCCGCAAGATTTGACGCGTCATATCCTTATCTTGAAAAAAAACACCTTCTTATTTCTTCAGCTCTTGCATGTTCGCTTTTTTCGGTTATTATTGAAAGTTTTTTTAATTTCCCTCTTCCCCCCGGCCGCCGGCGCCGGCCGCGCGCTATCCGGACCAGGTAGCGGCAGATATCGCCAAAGAGCGCGCACGCATGCTATCAGAACTTGGAAAAGCCAAAAAAACCGCTTTTTACAATAAAATGTGCGGAAGCCTCCTGGAAGTGATCATCGAAAAAAAAATGGCGGCGCCAGGTTTTTTTTATAAAGGCCTTTCTTCCAATTACATTCCGGTATATATTCAAGCCTGTGGCGATATCAGAACCAACCGGATTGTTGATTGCCGGGTGACGAATGTCGATACGGATCTGCACGTATCTGCCGTAATCGACAGCGGCAATCGCTCAAAAGAGCGGTCTTTCCGGGGTCGGTAGGCTGCAGGACCCTTTCCCCGCTAACCGATACCATCGGGACAATATTATGAATATTCAAAAAATTTCAGAAACTGAATCATTCTCCATTTCCGATCTTGCCGATGAACTCGATATCAGTACGCGAACCATCCGTTTCTACGAGGAAAAAGGACTTATCTCCCCGCAGCGGACAAAAGGGAACCACCGTATTTACAACCGGCGCGACCGTGCACGGCTCCGGTTGATCCTTCGGGGAAAGCGGCTGGGGTACTCCCTGGACGAAATCTCCGAAATGATCGGCATGGCCGACTTTGACATGGATGAAGAACAGCAGCTGATCAAGGCGCTTCAATACGGAAAAATGAAATTAAAGGAAATCAACAGCCGGATGGAAGAATTGCAGATCCTGAAACAGGAGTTGTTGACCGTTCAGGAGAAAATTTTGCGGCGCCTCAAAGATTTGAAGAAAACGCCGCAGCAATCGAGCAACTGATCCGGGTCACAGGAAAGGTATATGCCGATGATTCACTGGGAAAAACGCGAATCCGTTGCCGTCGTATATATGGACAATGGCGAAAACCGTCAAAATCTCGAATTTGCACAGGCACTGCATTCGGTGCTTGATGAAGTAGAAGCGGACAGCACCGTAACGGCGGTTGTTCTTACCTCGAAAAGCGCCAAATTCTGGTCTCTGGGCGTGGATGTGGAGTGGATCGGAAACCGGATGCAGGACCAGTCTTTCGACGATATCAAAGCCTTTATGTACAAAATGAACGGCGTTTTCAAAAAGATGCTCCTGTTCCCCGCACCGGTCATCGCAGCCATTAATGGCCATGCATTCGGAAACGGCGCCATTTTGGCCTGCGCATGTGATTTCCGGTTCATGAAGGCCGACCGCGGGTACTTCTGCCTGCCGGAAGTCGATCTTGGCATTCCCTTTCTCCCCGGAATGGTCGAAATGATTAAAAAGGCCATCCCCCAACACAAGCTCAATGAAATGAAATTGACGGGAAAAAGGGCGGACGCTTCCGAACTCGAAGCGCACCATGTGATTGAAAAGGCAAGCCCTGACGCAGAGGCCCTGATGGAGGATGTGCTCCTTTTCGCAAAGGGCTTCAACAAAAAAAGGGGCATTTTTGGCGAACACAAAAAGCGCATGCACAAACCCATCCTCGATGCCATGGACCATGAGGACCCTGCATTTATCGAACCGCTGTTTCTTTTTGTGACGGAGTAGCGATTTTTGCCTTCTTTCATAGACACAATCAATATTCTCACAGAATATGGGCCGGTAGGGGCGCCCCTTGCGGGTGCCCCTTCGGCTGACGTTCAGCGGTGTCGTATCTGATCAACCGTGGGTTTTACCACAGAGAGACACAGAGGAGACACAGAGACTCACAGAGAACCCCGTAAAACAGATATCGTCTCCTCTGTGGCCCTCTGCTTTTCCTCTGTGCTCTCTGTGATTAATCCACCGTCCCCGCATAGACCATTGTTCCCGCATATGCTATGCGATGCAATCAGGGCGAGGACATGTGGCAGCAGCTTCCAGGTCATGGGCATGGCCTTGCTGGCGTAGGGAGCCCTTGGCTGACGTCCGGCGTGTCGTATCCGACGGACAATGGGTTTTACCACAGAGGACACAGAGGAGACACAGAGATCCACAGAGAACCCCGTAAAACACGAATCACAATGTCTATGACAAATGCAAAGATTCATAAAAAATAAACGCCCCCGGAAACCCTACAGGACATCTGCCAATGGACCGATCCCCCGGCACTCTTGAAAACAGCATCGATGTCTCTGCGAAGACCATCACCGATCCTGCAGGCAAAAATGCACCCGTCATTTTCGAGACGGATGCATTACGGATTTCAGGGATTCACCAATGCACGCTAAAAGATGTCTATGCTGCGGCCATGGGGAAAAATATATGGCCCGTCCGCTATATCCGGAACCGCGGCAGCATCCGTATCAATGAGCAAATCAAGTTGGCCCGAAGCCGGGTTGCGGTCATCGGTGCGGGGGGACTGGGCGGATACGTCATCGAAATCCTTGCGAGAATCGGCATCGGCCGTCTTACCGTTGTTGACGGCGGCTGTTTCGACGAATCCAATCTCAACCGGCAACTCCTTGCAGACACGGCGGCGATCGGCAAAAAAAAAGCGTTCATCGCGGCGGAGAGGGTCGGCCGGATCAACCCTGCGGTGGATGTTTATCCGCATACCGTTTACCTGGACGGGGACAACGCAGAAGGCTTTCTTGACGGGTGTAACCTTGTCGTGGACGCCCTGGACAACATGGAAACAAGGCGTGTGTTGAAAAAAACTTGCCGCACGCTGAATATTCCACTTGTGCACGGGGCCATATGCGGCTTCGAGGGGCGGATAATGGGCATATTTCCGGACGACCCGGATATACAGGCGCTATTCGATAACGGAGAAGGCCCCGCAGCAGAAGCCCTCATGGGTACCCCCGCTGTTGCGCCGGCTGTTATTGCATCATTGCAGGCCATGGAGGCAGTAAAAATTCTTTTGCAGCGCGGCCGTTCTTTCCGGAAAACCATGCTTTACGCGGATCTGGAAAACGGAATATTTAACGATTTTACTTTTTAATATAGATATTTATACCACGTTCCTTCAAGTAATTTTTTAACTCTGGTATGGATATCATGTGAAAATGAAACACCGATGCGGCCAGCAGAATATCAGCGCCGGCAAGGGCAGCCTCGTAAAAATGTTCCATGGTTCCGGCCCCGCCGGATGCCACAATTTCCCCGGAAACAACCCCTTTTAATTTCCGAATCAGGTCCAGGTCATATCCCGTTTTTACGCCATCGGTGGTTTTGCTCGTCGGGAGTATGGTTTTCACGCCGAAACCGTCGACCTGCTTTGCCCATTCAACCGCATCCGCACCTGTGGGGGTTCGGCCGCCATCCACGTAAACCTCGTACCCGGAAGGCAGCGCCGGGTTGACCGCGGCATCAATGGCAACGGTAACCCGATCCGCCCCCAGCTCCCGGACCATTTCGCCAATGACCGACGGTGTTCGAAATGCAGCGCTGCTGGTTGAGACTTTGTCCGCCCCGGCTTCCAGGACGGCCTCTGCCGCGGCCACATTGCTGATCCCGCCGCCGACCGTGAACGGCACGGATGCCGCTTCGGCCACTTTGCGGACAACGTCAAGCATGGTGGCGCGCCCTTCCACCGTTGCGGTGATATCAAGCAGGGCCAGTTCATCGGCGCCGGCTTCGCAGTATGCGCGGCAGCATTCCACGGGATCTCCCGCATCGCGGATATCCACAAACTGTACGCCCTTGACGACCCGGCCGTTTTGCATGTCCAGGCAAGGCATGATTCTGACTGTCATATTTTTCTCCAATATCGATATGGGTTGATTTTGTACATGACCAACAATTGACAGCTTCGTAAAAAGTTCAAGATCAAGATGAGGTCCCGGGCCTACAGGGCTTCGATGGTCGATGGCGGCTTTGCGGTGATATTGTATGTAACACTCACTACTTCAGGGATTTCAGCGGTAATGCGGCCGGCCATTTTTTCCAGCAGCGCAAACGGAAGGCGGGTCGGTTTGGCAACAACCGCGTCCTTGCTGTCCCAGCAGCGGATTTCGATCTGGTTGCCGTACCGGCGGGCTCCCTGGTATATGCCGGTTACCCTGTCCTCGTGAAGGATCGCAAGATACTGGAAGGCATCCACCCCGGCCAGCTCCTCCTCTACGATGGCCGTGGCCTTCCGGACCCGTTCGATTCTTTCCGGTACGGCCTCTCCGATAACCCTGGTCACCAGGGCCGGCCCGGGGAAAGGGGGGCGGTTGTAAACCGATTCCGGCATTCCAAGGGCCTTTCCAACGGCACGCACGCCGGTTTTTCTCAGTTCGATGAGCGGCTCGATCACCCGGTAGCCATAGGCCGATTCAGTATCAATGCCGAGCTGCGAGAGGATATTATGCTGGCGCTTGATGCCGGCGACCGTTTCCTCGACATCCGTATAGATCGTACCCTGGAGCAGAAACCTTGCCCCGCTTTCTTTTACAAGGCGGCCGAAGACGGTTTTATAGAATGTATCCGTAATCACCTGCCTTTTTTCCTCTGGATCGGTTACCCCTTTCAAGGCCGAAAAAAATTCGTCTTTTGCATCGATCCGTTCCACGGGAACACCAAGGCCGGTCATGACGGAAATGACGGACTCCGGCTCTTTCTCCCTCATCAGTCCATTGTCGATAAAATACGTTTTCAGACGACTGCCGATGGCGCGGTGCGCAAGCATCGTGGTCACGGAGGAATCAACCCCTCCGGAGAGCGCATTTACCGCAATATCCCCACCGGTCTCCTCGACCAGTTTCCGGCATTTTTCATCGATGAACTTTTCGGCATCCAGGCTTTCAAACGGAATTTCTGTAATGGTCATGCACTTTCTCCTGCCCCTGGTTTTTTGTAATCAGGCTGTACCTATCGCTGTTAGAAATCTTTGCATTTATCAACAGACATGATGATTCTTGTTTTATGGGGTTCTCTGTGAAACTCTGTGTCTCCTCTGTGTCCTCTGTGATAAAAACCACGGTCCGTCAGAAACGACACCGCCACAGATCAGCCGCAGCGCTCCTTCCGGCAGCGAGGCCATGTCCACGACCTGGAAGCTGCTGCCATATGTCCTCGCGCTGATTGCATCGCATAGCATATGCGGGAACAATGGTCTATGCGTGGACAGTGGATTAATCACAGAGAGCACAGAGGAAAAGCAGAGGGCCACAGAGGAGACGATATTTGTTTTACGGGGTTCTCTGTGAGTCTCTGTGTCTCCTCTGTGTCCTCTGTGGTAAAACCCACGGTCGATCAGAAACGACACCGCTGAACGTCAGCCGAATGGGCACCCGCAAGGGGTGCCCCTACCGGCCCGTATCCTGCGAGTATATTTATCGTGTCTATACCAGAATGCGAAAATTGTTCATCCGGTTGTGCCTGCATCTGTACGGGCACGGCGCGCCGTTCCCCCGATATATGCCGCTATATGCCGCAGCAACCTGCTATGGATGACACGCAATCATTTGCCTTCCATTAAACCGGTTATACTTCTACCGATAATGTTCTTTGCCGTCAAGCAGGAAGTGGTTGAATTTTGTTATCGAAAAAAGGTATTATGCCCTTGACCGTTTACGCAGTCAGGTACCGCAGCATCTGCCAGACAACTTTTACACCCGGGGTAAACGCGGATGAAACGACTTTTTGACAGTAGCGCAAGCACTTTTTTTACCTGCCTTGTTTTTTGCACGGGGATTCTTCTCGCAACCGGCATCACCGGCTGCCAGTCCGTACCGCCGCCGAAACCATACCAGGCGCCGACAGACGCCGTTGCAAGAAGCGGCCGGCCATACGTTTTTTATTCAGCAACCGAAATGGCCGAAGCAATACAAAAAGAGGAAATCACCTCGCTGGAACTGGTCAAAGCCCATCTTGCCCATATACATCTGCACAACCCGGCATTGAATGCCATTGTCACGCTGGATGAAGACGCCATCTTAAAACGAGCCGCCGAAGCGGACCGGGCGCTTGCAAGAGGGATTGTATGGGGTCCTCTCCACGGGGTTCCGGTCACCGTCAAGGATCATTTCGCAGTCCGGAACATGCGAACCACCAATGCCCACCCGGAAATGGCGGAACAGATCACCCTGTTTGACGCAACGGTTGTGGAGCGTCTGAAAGCGGCCGGAGCGATTATCCTTGGAAAAACAAACCTGCCGTTTGCCGGCATGGATCTGCAAACCCATAACGCCATTTTCGGGCGGACGAACAACCCCTGGGATCTCGACCGTACGCCCGGCGGCAGTACAGGGGGCGGCGGCGCAGCGGTTGCAGCGGGCCTGACGCCCATCGATATCGGCAGCGATCTTGGCGGATCACTTCGTTTGCCGGCCCACTTTACAGGCACATACAGCATAAAGCCGACGGAAAATACGGTTTCCGCCTACGGCAGCTTTCCCGGCCTGCTTGACCCCGATGAAAGAAGCGTCCGACACATGGCATCCTTCGGCCCCATTGCACGATCGCTTGACGACCTGAAACGGATATTTCAGATTATATCGGGCCCTGACGGAAAAGACGCCTTGGTCATGCCGCTCGCACCGTACCCAAGCGAAAACAGAAAGACCATCAACTCCCTTCGCATTGCATGGTCGAACAATTTCGGCGGCATACCGGTTTCCGAGGAGATCCGCGATGAAATGGCGCTTTTTGTAAAGGCGCTCTCAGACGCCGGTGCGACCGTGGTACGGGAGGATCCGGATATCAATTTCGAAGAGGCCTGGAAAACGTGGGGGGAAATGATCAATTTGCAGATCATGTATAACCAGCCAGGCCATATTCGGTTTTTCACCTTCCTGTTCGGCTGGTCATACCGGGCGCAGACGCCGCTTTTGCAAATGGTCTATCCCCTTTCCATCGAGAAGTATCTCCAGGTCCTAAACCGCAGGGATCACTTTGTAACCGGATTCGAAAGGTTTATCTCCGACTGGGATGTATTCATCTGCCCGGTCGCGACCGTGCCCGCCATCGAACATTATCCGCCGGACGCAATTCGCTCGCACATGCCGATCTATACCCGACCCATAACCGTGGATGGCCACAAATTGAATTATTATACGGCATTGTTGGCCTACGCAGTCCCCTTCAACCTGACGGGGCATCCCGTGGTGACCATTCCGGCCGGCTTTACGCCGGACGGCTTACCGATCGGCGTCCAAATTGTTGGGAAACGCTGGGAAGATCTACAACTTCTTGATATAGCGGAAATTATCGATGAAGTAATCGGTGCATACCGGCCGCCCGACGGATATTGATTCGGGACGCGGGGCCGGAGGGGGAGAATCGATTGGATAGAAACCCGCAAGGATGTTCCGGTAAGAACCACCGCACCTGGGAGCCGCTCTGCGAAGATCTCCTGAATGCCATTGATGACCTTTTTGCGGATATTTTTCCGGAGTCCGAATACGGCGGGCTTGCCGAAGATATTGCCGATTACTGGCTCGAACGGCTGGCGCAGACGTGGAAGGCCAAACCCGAATCCATTCGGCGAAAAGACGTTGCCTTCCATCCGGATGATCCCCTCTCCCGCATTCTTCCCCGCACCGTCGTCATCGCTTACCCGGACAGCGTATCCATGAAAGACGAGGCCACGCTGCTGACGCTCGAACGATTCCTGGACCGTTATTTTCCTTCCGTAGGCGGCCTCCATATCCTGCCTGCTTGCCAGGTGATGGAAAACCGTTTCAACGACGGGTATTTTTCCCAGGTGAAAAGAGACGTAGTTCACGAAAGATTCGGCACCAATGAAACCTTTTCACGGCTCGTGGAAAAATATTTTTCCATGGCCGATTTCGTATTAAACCACGTGGATATCGAAAACCCGAATTTTCGGGCCTACCTTGACGGTGACGACGATGCAGGCCGCTGTTTTTACGTGTTTTCCGAAAACCATTACCGGCAGCTGCTGGTATCCGGCGCCTTTGACGACATATTTCGCCCCCGTCCGTTCCCCCTGTTTACCCTCTTCCGAAGGGCCCCGGAAGACGACCTGTTCGAACAGATGAATTTTACCCAGCGATGCGCCGCGATCCATGAGATGCTGGCCCCGGACGTGCTCGATGACGCCGTTATTAAACTTTTCAGCGTTTTTGAAAAAATACAGAACGACCAGGGGCTTTTGGAGCAGGACTACGCGCACGTCGCAGCGTTTCGGGAATATCTTGAAGAAAGGGGCGTCCATCCGGATGCTGTTTTCCGGCTTTCCCAATCCCAGGAAAGCACCCATCCGCCCTATATTTTCAGCGAATTGATAGGCACGCGCGCAGACCTGCTTTCGGCAATCGGGTATGCCAACGAGGATGCAAAACGGATCGCACAACGCTATGAATCCTTCGACGCCGTCGTTTTCGGGGAACAGATTCGCGCAATGACGACATTTTCACACGTCCAGGTGGACGTGAACACCGCTACCTTCGAGGGCCTGAAGATGCTCGCGGATGATTTTTCATGGTATCTGGGCGTAGACCTCAACATGCTCCGACTGGACGCCGCCAATTATGCCTTTAAAAAATTCCACACATCCTGCTTCGGCCTGCCGGAAGTAAAAAAGCTCATGAAAATCCTGTATCTTTCCATGGACTGCGTTTCCCCGCGTATCGTGGCAAACCTCGAAGTCAACGATCATTTGGGAGTCGTCCTGTCCCACATGGCCGATACGGATACACCGCCGCCCATGATGTATGATTTTCATTTGCCCTGTATGCTTCCCGTGGTTTTCAATACGGGGGACGCCCGGATTCTTGAACGCATAGGCAAGCTCACAAGCCGGTATGCCGTTCCACAGCAATGCATCCGGTTCAGCCTGGCGGAAAGCCACGACGGCAAGTCCGTCAGGGGATCCATGGACCTTCTGCGCTTTTCTGAGCGGCAAACGCTGGCGGACACGGTAAAACGAAACAACGGACGCATCAAGTACAAGGCGACACCCATGGGCAGGTGCGGCGCGGAAGAATTCATGAAAATATGCCGCGAGGCGGGCCTTGAATACCCCACGGCGGTCAAACAGCTGTTCAAATCCCCTGCTCCGGCGGCTCACGGCAACGACCTCGTCCTGAAAAACGGCATCAAAACCACGGGTCACATTTTTGCCGCCCTTGGCATCCAGACGGAGGCGCCGGAGAAAAACAGTGCAATCCTGTTTCTGGCAGAAAAGGTCTTGCAGGGGAGAGAGCCTTACGAGTTGTGCTGTTCCACCAGGGACAGCATGGTTCGGATAGACGATGAACAAACCGAGGCAAATCGGTTTCTGGGATTTTACACCCTTGCCTTCGCCCTGATGGGAAGAAATGTCAAATCCATCTATTTCAATGATATGTCAGGACTGCCAAACGATCTCGAACGCTTGAAAAGAACCGGGGAATACCGGGATATCAAGCGTACCCGGTCCCGGTATCCGGATCTCACGGCAAAAATATCGCAAAAAAACGGCTTCTATCAAGCTGTTGCGCGGGGAATGGATGCGCTCATCCACATCGTGGATCATGATTTGTCCCTCCATCCGGAGGGGAATGAAGCCGAGACGCTCCCTTCCGGAAATCAAGCCGTTGCAGTCGTCTGCAACCGCTTTCAGGGGCACCGCAGCCTTACAATAATCAATACCACGGGGGATAAGCAGCATATAAAAACGGATATTTCAGCGGTGATCGCGCCCGACGGATTTCCCCCTGTAACGCGGTGGGTCGATCTTTTTGAAAACAACGCTTTCGGGATCAAAAAAAATATTCTCTCGACCTTTCTGGACCCCTATGACCGGCTCTGGCTGAAACCGGAAAGCAGCTGACACCGCCCGCCTCCGACATCGAAGAACATGTCTTTCCCGCCCCCCGCTACCGTCTCAACATTGCCAGCATTTTCCCAAGCGGTCTCGTATTCACCACATGGTCCTTTGTAAGCCATCCCCGGCGGGCTTCGGTGATCCCGTTTTTCATGCGGTTTAAATTTTCCGTGCTGTGGGCATCGGTCGAAACCACGATCTTTACGCCTGTGTCCGCCGCAAGCTTGCAGTACGGGTGCGGCAGGTCGAGCCGGTCCGGCTGGGCGTTCAGCTCCAGAGCCACATTTTTTTCCGCAGCCGCCGCAATAATGCTGTCCAGGTCAATATCCATGGGCTCCCTTTTGTTTAAAAGGCGTCCCGTTGGATGCCCGAGGATTTGAAGATACGGATTGTCCATGGCCTTGATAATGCGCTTTGTCTGCTGCTTTATGGGAAAACGCTGCTGATAGTGGACCGAACCGATCACGATATCCAGCTCCTTCAACACGGAATCCGGAAGGTCAAGGCTGCCGTCCTGCAGGATGTCCACCTCGATCCCCTTGAGTATGGTGATGCCGTCGATTTCCCCGCCAATCGCATCAATTACATCCATGTAATCGCGCAGGTCTTTTTCATTGAGCCCGTTGGCCATGGCTACTTTCTGTGAATGCTCCGTTATGGCGATATATTCGTAACCGAGCGCCTTGGCAGCCTGCGCCATCTCGGCGAGCGAATTCCTGCCGTCGGTCCGGGTAGTATGCATATGAAGATCCCCGCGGATATCCCCTCGTTCAATCAGCGCCGGCAGCTTCCCCTCTTTTGCCGCTTCGATTTCTCCCAGGTTTTCACGAAGCTCCGGCTCGATGTATGGAAGGCCCACTGCCGCATACACCGCCTCTTCGGTTTTGCCGGCTACCTGTTTGCTTCCGTCAAATACGCCATATTCATTGATCTTTAATTTTTTATTGATCGCAAGCCTGCGAATGGCAAGATTATGCGCCTTTGAGCCGGTAAAATAATGAAGGGCCGCGCCGTAGGAAGCCTCCGGTACAATCCGGATGTCCACCTGAAGATCGTTTCGCAGGAGGACAGAACTTTTGGTGCCTCCTTTTTCGTAGACATGGCGCACTTCCTCAAAACCGGCAAACGCGTCCATGACCTCTTCCTCGTGCCCTTCCCGGCAAGCGGCAAGGATATCGAGGTCGCCTACGGTTTCCTTCCCCCGTCGGAAACTGCCGGCAAGGTGCACCTTGTCGACATGGGGTATGGCTTCCAGGTATTGCTTGAACGCCAGGGCGGAAGGCTCCGCGTCGAAGCGGAGCATACGGGGTACGCTCCCTTTTTTCGGCATGGAAATGGAAGCAAAGATCTTCTGTTCCGTTTTTTCACCAAACCCCTTTACGGAGGAAATTTTTCCTTCCGCAAGCGCCTGCTTGAGGTCTTCCATGTTCTTTATACCGAGTTCCCTGTACATCACGGCGGCTTTCTTCGGGCCGATGTCGGGGATTTTCATCAGATCAAGCAATGAAGGGGGGATTTCTTTTTCAAGAGAATCCAGCACCGTCAGATGCCCTGTCTTGACGATTTCCCTGATTTTTTCGGCAAGATCTTTACCGATCCCTTTGTATTCAGTGAGATCCCGGCCTTCTTCCACCATTTGCGCGACCGGTTCCGACAGGTCTCCGATTACACGGGCTGCTTCCCGGTATGCCCGCACCCGGAACGGGTTTTCCCCTTTGATTTCCATCAGGTCGGCGACCCTGGAAAAGATTTCCACGACCTCATTGTTATGAACAATCACGATGATCCCCCTTGCGGATCCTGCAGAATTGCTTGACACGCCCGATCGGCGGACCTCCCTGTCACGGCGCTTTGTTTCCCACGATCCACTTTTTCAGCATTCGGACAATCAAACGGGCCGGCAGCCCCCCTGCGGCAAAGCCGATTCCGGCGACCATGACATGCAGCACGACTCGTCCGAAAATATCCGTATCCGGTGCATATGTATACGGCGCAACCAGCACGGAAAACAGGATTGCAACGCATAGCCGCCACGTATCCTGCGAAAAAAGGATATAAAAAAATACATAACTGGCTGTTACGGGTCTTTTGGTCAAAACGTCTCCTGTATTTTCTGCGTGCCTGGCTGATCCATCCGATGTGCCAATTCCTGATGGCTTCGTAAAAAGCCCGGCACCTGCGTTGCGCTTCATCTTGAGAAATTTACGGCTTACGCCTTGTAGACATACGCGTACGGCCAAGTACTCTCAATTTATCAAAATTCGCGCGCCTTGATCTTGAACATTTTTCTTTGCCATCGAAAAAACGACCTTTTACGAGTCCATCATTCTTAATCCATGAACAAACCATTGACAAGCAGAATTGTTAAAAAGATGGGGGGTTGGTCGAAAAGCAAAAGGGGAGGGGCAGAGGATGCGGCAGAACCGATCTCAACAATGTCTTTCGGCATGTTGAGATCGGTTCCTTCTATAAGGATTATTTCACGCGAAATTGAACGCGCCGGTTCTTTTCAGAATCACCGACGGTGATTTCTCCGATGACGTCCACTTCAAGCCTGGCAGGATCGATGCCGGCCTCTGTAAGATAATTTTTTACATTTGTGCCGCGCCTTTCGGCCAACCATTCGTTGTAGGCCGAGGCGCCCTGGGCGTCGGTGGAGGCCTCAAGAGCGATGGATACGTCCGGATTTGCCTTCAACCATTCGACTTTTTTATCCAGAATTGTTTTTGCCGCTGCCGAAAGGGAGGAGTCGTCAAAGCCAAAATAAACCGGCTCTCCGGCAAATTCTCCCCGGGAAACGGTATCGGCGGCTTTTTCTTCGGTTTCCTCGGCAGCCATCTCAGCGGCCTTCTGGGCCTCAGCTTCCGCCTTGGCTTTTTCTTCAGCGGCTTTCCGGGCCTCGGCTTCCGCTTTGGCTTTTTCTTCAGCAGCTTTCTTTTCAGCCAGCTTCTTGGCTTCGGCTTCCGCCGCGGCTTTTTCCTCCGCTGCCTTGCGGGCAGCTTCTTCCGCTTCGGCTTCTGCCTTGCGGGCCGCTTCCTCGGCCTTGGTGTCCGCTTCGGCCAGTGCCATTTCCTCCTGCTTGATTTCGGCCATTGAAACTTCCATGTCACCGGCAATCATGGCCGCTTTCAGATCATCATCCGCCGGGCTTTCCTCATTGAGCCAGATTCCGAAAAACGCCCTTTTAAAATCAATTCCTTCCAAGGTACCGCGCAGTTCATCATTTTTAATGACCTGCACCCCTTCCCCGGGAATGTAGGTGAACTCGAAAACATCTCCACCATCGAAATCGTCGCTGAGGAACTCGGTAAACTTCTCATATTGGGGTTCCAGCGCATCCCAGCTGAGCCCCACGGAATTGCCACCGGCCCGCATTCCGTTTCTGAAGGCACGCAGAAACATCATCCGGCTCTGTCCGCTGAGAAGCTCCAAACGAAGCACCTGGAGTTCATCGGCCATCATGATCTTTGAAGCGTCTGTTTCAGGAGCCCTCAAGTACAATCCGGCAACATACGGCTTCATGAACATCACTTTTCTCAGGCCCGCACCATTTAAGGCAACCGTTTTATCCTCGACCGTCAGCGTCTCCGGCATTTCCACATCTTCTACGACGCGCGCCGAAACCGATGGTATCATCATCATCAGGACAATTACGGTAAATATGATTCTTTTGAACATGGTGGTCTCCTTGTTATTGGATTTTTGTTACTTGCCGCAAACGATTTGAATTAGTACGGCTGCCACAATGGTTTACGATAAAACAAGCCTCTTTTAATGCACTGCCTTCTGGCCGTACGGCAAAAGGAATACAAACCAGGCCAACCGGGGGGGCGGCCGTCTGCCAATGCCGGTGGATAGGAAGTAGAACCATGTTACGGTTTGTCTGGATATACCAAGATTGACCTCACATGTCAATTCGTAATTGCCGAAGGTCGTATTCGTGGTTTTCGAACGAAATCCGGCATTTTTCGTCAAAACCAGGGAATTCGAAAAAAAAGACAGGAGTAAAGTTGCAGGAAGGCGCTGCCCCTACCGGCAGGCAACGGGGATCCATCGTACGAAACAACCCTTCTGGTGCTGCGCCTCCAGAAGGAACACGGGATTCTCGAATCCCCCGGTAATCCTTTTTAAGGGTTACACAGTTTTAAGGGTTACACAGCAAGACTTTCACTCCGTCTGTCTTGGAATGCACACGGTTACCGTGGTCCCCTCGCCCGGTTGAGAATCCACATGAATCTCTCCGCCGTGGTCCTCGATGATCTTCCGGGTGATGAACAATCCAAGCCCGGTCCCCTTGCTCCCGCGGGTGGAATAAAAAAGCTCGAACATGCTCTTTCTGGTTTCTGCATCCATGCCGATCCCATTGTCTGTGATGGCAAAGCAGACCTGGCCGTTTTCCGGCCGCACCGCCAGAACGATTTCATGTTCTTTGCTCTTTTTCTCGTCTTCCGTGCACGCCTTGATGGCATTTTCAAAAACATTGATCAGGGCCTGGATCATGCAATTGGCATCGATGTTGAATTCTCCCATATCCGCTTCAAATTCCTTCCGATATGCGATGCCGTAGGATTCGATCCTGGATTCCACCACCTGGCTCAGGTCAGCTGCAAAATCCTTCACCGCCAGCGTTTCCTTTTTAAACTCCCTTTCCTTGGCGTAAAACAGGATATCCAGAACGACCTTCTTCAATCTTTCCGTGGTTTCCTGGATAATTTTCAACCCTTCCCGGGTGCGCTCCTCGTTTTCCTTTGCCATGCCGGAATTGACCAGATACACGCCGGAATCCAGTCCGGTTAAAAGCCCCTTGATTCCATGGGAAAGCGATCCGATCATCAACCCCAGGGAAGAGAGATTATCCTGCATCTCACTGATCTCCTCCAGGTCGGTTGCGATGGACATGACCTGCCTGACAGCGGCTCCCCCGCTCTCGAAAACGGGAAGCGTCCAGACAAGCACCTTTCGGGTACGCTCATCCTTCGTAAGGTATTCCGTTTCATGCTGGCAGGACTTGCCGCGTTCAAAGGTCTTTTTGACAGGGCACTCCGGGCACGGCTCATCGCGCCGCTTGCACAGATAATAGCAATGCCTGCCGGCGGCATCGCCGAAATTTTCGATAAAATAAGCGTTTGCTTCAATTATGGTGAGGTCTTTGTCGCACAGGCTGATGTAGCATGGCAGGTGTTCGAGTACCTGGCGCATGGTGCTTGCCGTTGTTTCTCCCCCATCCAACCCTTCATGCCTTGGACCGGTATCCTCATGCAGCTGCTGTTTTTTTTCGGAGAGCATCGCTTCAAGGTGCTGGGTATATTCGTAAAACTGCCTGCGAATCGTAATTTTATCACTGGCGCGTTTCAGGGCGCGCTCCAGGGACTCCATGGAGATGGGCTTGGTGATGAAATCCGTGGCGTCAAACCGGAAACTCTTGACGGCAAAGTTCATATCCCCATGCCCGGTGATCATGATCACTTCAGTTTCCGGGTCGATCTGCTTAATTTTTTCAAGCAGTTCGATTCCGTCCATGCGGGGCATCTTGATATCGGTCAAAACAATGGGCGGCTGATGTTTTTCAAACAGCGCAACCGCCTCTTCGCCGTCCTTTGCACATATCACTTCATATCCAAGATCCTCCGCGGACAGGCGCATGATATCGCGGACATCCGCTTCATCATCTACGAGCAGCAGGGTATTGTCTGCCGTTTTTTTCATGTAACCCCTTTCCCTTTCAATGCATATACGAACGGCGCGGCCGAAGGGCGTTTCATTGGGCCGCTGTTTCAGCCGATGGTATTTTTGACAATCTTCAGCAGCTCCTCCGGCTCGAACGGCTTTTGAACCACCGCCACCGCAGTGTTGATCGCATGATCAATACCGGAAAGCCCGCTGACCACGATTACGGGGATATCCTTGTATTCCGGTTTTTTGGAATACCGGCGATAAAAACGGGGGCCCCATTCCTCCGGCATGTCAAGGTCCAGTGTGATCAGGTCCGGGGACTCCTTTTTCAACACCTCGTAAGCCTCGGCCCCGTCGCTGGCACTGCAGGTTTCGTACCCGGCATCCTCCAGAACCGCGGAAATGTATTTCACAATATTGGGATCGTCATCCACGACCATGACTTTTTTTGCCATCGGGAGTCTCCTTTCGGTTTTTCGGTTCCTCTGTTTTGCGACCTTGCCCGCCCTGCGGGGGGGCCGGTCACATCTCGGATCGGGATATTCATTGGCACGGTGGTACAATTCTTTGCATTTATCAATAGACAAGATGATCAGGCGCCAATATTCTATGGGATATTTTACTGTCTATGCAAGAATGCAAAAAATAGTAATCGGGTTCTGAAAACGAACAGTCCGTCAACCCTCCTGACAAACGGGAAACCGAATGGTAAAACAGACGCCGCCGGTTTTTCTGTTGGCGGCCCGGATGGTGCCACCGGATTCCTTTATGATGCCGTAGCTGATGGATAACCCCAGCCCCGTGCCGCTTCCCACGGGCTTGGTGGTAAAAAACGGCTCGAATATTTTATCCATGATGGATTCGGGAATCCCGTTGCCGGTATCGCAGATTTCAACGATAACGAAGCCGCCGCTGCGCTGCGTGGTGATGGTGATTGTCTTGTCTTCCGGCGCCGCGCGCTTGTCCCCCCATTTTTCCTCGATGGCATCCCTTGCATTGATGAGAATGTTGACAAAAACCTGCTCCAGGCGACTGGGGTTGGCCCGGATGAACGGCAGGTTTTCTCCTGTATTCCATTTCACATAAATCCCTCGTAATTTCAACTGCTCGGCAAAGATTTCCGAAGCCATCTGAAGCACCTGGTTCACATCCACGTTTTCCAGGTCCAGCTCGGACTTTCGGGCAAACTGCCGCATGTGGCCGATGATATTGGTGGCTCGGTCCACGTTGTTGTCGATTTTCGCAAGCATGCTTCCCATGATCTCGGTGCCGACTGCCTCGCCGGACTGGAACTTCTTCAACATAAAACCGCTGGCGGTCTTCATCACGGAAAGCGGTTGATTCAGCTCGTGGGCAATGCCGGTGGCCATCTCTCCCAGGGTAGTCATTTTACTGGCCTGAATCAATTGCTGTTCCGTTTCAAGCTGCTGGGTGATGTCCGATGTCGTCACAAGCAGCACCTCCCACTCCGGGTAATCGGTCCTCGAGGACCGTATATCCACGAAAAGGGCGTTGCCGTTCCGGTCGAACTGCCTTGCCTGGTGAATGAACGTTTCCCCCTGAAGTTTTGAGGCGTACGTCTCGCACTCCTCCTTTTCGAAAAAATCAAGGAATGATTTCCCCTTCAATTCCCTCTGTGTATACCCGTACACCGTTTCCACGGAATCGTTGCAGTCCAGGATAACCATTGTGTCTGGATCCAGAACAAAGACGGGATTGGGGATATTGGAAAAAATCGCCTGGTAGCGGCGCTGGGAGTCTTCCAGCTTTTCCTCCAGCTCCCTTTTCAGTGTCACGTCAAGGCTCATTTCCATAGCCGCCACAACGTTGCCGTATTCATCCTTGATGGGCGCTGTGCGCGCGACCCAGCGGATCGGTTTGCCGTCACGGTTGTACCCGGCCTCCTCAAAGGTGTGCGATTCCCCGTCACGGAAAGTTTTTTCAACCGGACAATTCTCGCATTTCTCGGTGCGGCCCTTGTATACGGAATAACAGTAATCCCCCTGCCGGGGGTCGAATTTATCCGCAAATTCCCTGTTGTAGCGGATGAGCCGGAGGTTGCGGTCCTGTATGGTAATGAGGCAGGGGACGGTTTCAAAAAGGTTGTGGTACTCGCTGTGCTCCTGGGCGAATTCCTGCTGTTTGTAGTCAAGCAGGTCCGATATCATGTCGATGTACGCCGAAAGCCAGGCAATTTCATCTTCAACGGATGCAGGCAGCCGGTCCGGAAATTTTTCCCCGGCAACCCGGAGGGCCGCCTCGCAGACCTGCAACATCGGCTTTTCAACCAAAAAAACGATCGCCTTTTGCACCAGAAATAAAGCGAGCCCGAGCAGTAGCCCTCCGATGAGAATAACGGCGGCCGGGCTTTCAAGCAGGGCCGGAGCGATGAACAAGAGCACGCCTGCCCATGCCGCCATCGTACAGACAACGATTCCACTGAGAATCCAAGTCAGTTTCCCGCGGAGGCTTTTTGAAAAAGAGATTTTCGAAATGTTCATTTCGTTATTTTCGGCAGCTTTTGTTTCCATATCTTGCCCCGCTTACACGGGCTGCAAATCTGGCAGTTTGTGCCGGAAGCCGTCTGGTACGCACAAATTGAGATCCAGCCGTGTCTGTTCATCCGGCAGGCCCATCGCCAGGCCCATCAGCTGCGGCAGGTACAATATCGGCACGTCGTAATGTGCTTTTCGCATTTTCGAGGCGCGCCGCTGGTATGCCTCCAGGTTCATCTGGCACATGGGGCAGACCGTCACCACGGCATCCGCATCCTGGGCGGCATCCAGCAGACCGGCGACCAGCTCGATGCCCGCTTCCGGTGCGGTGCTCATAAGAGAGGCACCGCAGCATTTCCCCCCCATGTCCCAATCATACACCGAGGCCCCCAGCGCCGCAAGGATCGGCTCCATGGAACGGGGCGCCTCCGGGTCGTCAAAAACCGCGTAGGGCCGCAGGCACTGGCACCCATAGTACGGCGCGATGCGCAGCCCTTTCAAGGGGCGCACAACCGCCGATGCAATATCCCGTGCAGGGATATCGGAAGACAAAACATCCAGCAGGTGCCTTGTCTTGCGTTTCCCTTTCAAAGCGAGGTCTTCGGTCTCCAGGACCTGGTTGATTTTCTTCAACAGGCCCGGATCCATAACAATTTCCCGCTCCACCCGCTTCAAATTTAAATAGCAGGCGCTGCAGGGGACGAGAATGTCCGCATCTTCTTTCATTTTTTCGGCAAGGGCGATGTTTCTGGCCGGAAGCGCAAAGGAGAGCAGATGGCTTGTCCCTTCGGCAGCCGTGGCACCGCAGCACGTCCAGTCATCGAGTTCAACCAGTTCCACGCCAAGGGCGCCCAGAACCGACTTCGTGGAAATGTTGTATTCCAGAGCCGTGCCTTCAAGGGAGCAGCCCGGATAGTAGATGTATTTCATGATTGGTCCTCAACCGCCTCTGCCTTCCTGAAAAAAGCATCCAGCCGCCCCGTTCCCCTGGAGGGAAACCCAAAAGACACCTTGCGCTTCGCAATGAGGCGCATGCCAAGCGGAGTAAACCGCAGCGGGATGGCGGGATTTTTCATGGACAGGAAATACAGCGTCATAAACTCCATCTCCCTGACCCTGCCATGCCGCCGGACGCTTTCCATAAAACTCTGGTAAAAGCGCACGCTGTGTCGGTACATACGCATATTTTCCGCTGCGGCCACCTGTTTCAGCATGCTCATGGCATCCGTGAGCGGAAGCCCCCGGGGACACCTCAGTGTACACGAATAACACGTGGAGCAAAGGGCAAATGTACGGCTTTTGAAAATTTCCTCCCCGTTATGGGTCAACAGCAGACGCCACAGGCGCCGGGGGGAGACGTCCATCGCCCATGCATTGGGGCATGACCCGCTGCACGTGCCGCACTGAATGCAGCAAAGCAGCATTTTCCGCACCGGTTCAAGCCGTTTTTCAATGCTTTTTGACGCCCCCTGCGGGCTGCCGGTCTCCGTCGCTGGTTTCATGGGATTTCCTTTCATTCGATGACCATATCGATCATGTCGAGCATCCGTCCGTCAAAAAAACCGTCGATCACCGAAGCGCTGTTCGGGCATTCCGACGCGCAGTTTCCGCATCCCTGGCACATGGCCGCATTAACGATTATTTTCTGCAAATCCAGATCAAAGGACCGCGCGCCGTAAGGGCACACGTCGATACAGCGTTCGCAAAGCGCACAAAGGCTGTGCCGGACCCGAGCGGTGACCCTTGCACTCGTCAGCGCATTTTTCGACAATATTCTCAGCCCCCGCTGCGCCGCAGCTTCCGCCGTTGCAATGGACTCGGTCACCGACCGGGGGGAAAGGGCGATGCCACAGGCAAACACCCCTTCCTTCAGACTGTCCACCGGACGCCACTTGGATTCGGCTTCCTGGAAAAATCCATCCGCATCGATCCCGGCCCCAAAGGCAGCGGCAAGCGACTCCGGGAGGGACGGCACAATCCCCGTGGCCAGGACCAGGAGGTCCGCGTTCACTTCGACATTGGCTTCCAAAAGCGGCTCATACGCGGCAATTTTTACCGGTGCGGCACCGCCATCGCCCCCCTCGCAGACCGATACCTGCGGTTTGGCATCCACCGTGTAGGGAATGAAAATGGCCCCGGCTTTCCGCGCCTCCGTATACCAGGTTTCCGCAAATCCGTAGGACATCATGTCACGGTAGAATACGTATACCGCCAGATCCGGGTTTTCCTTTTTCATATGCAGGATATGCTTCAATGTGGATGTACAGCAGACGCGGCTGCAGTAATTCCTCGGCGCTTCCCGGGAATCCACGCACTGGATCATTGCCACCGTATCGATCGCTTTGCAATCGATCTGTTTTTGGGAGATTTTTTGCTCCAGCGCTTTCTGGGTGATGACGGCATCGCTCTGGCCGAAGCAATAGGCGGATGTCTCCGCTTCATTGCCGCCGGTCGCCAGAATCACAATGCCGTGATGCAGGGTCCGGGGTGCGGCGTCCCTCGTTTCAATCGTGGTGTAAAAATTTCCAACCGCCCCGAAGGAGCTGACCACCCCGCTGTTTGTGTAAACCGTAATGCGGGGATGTTTTTCTGCACGCTGGCGCACACTGTCGAAAAAGGCGGAAATATCGTCCCCATCCACGGTAGAAGTCAGCCACTTGAGATTCCCCCCCAGTTCACCGGTCTTTTCAACAAAGTCCACGGGATATCCGTGATCTGCAATGGCCAGTGCCGCCGTTATCCCGGCAATGCCGCCGCCGATTACCAATGCGCGCCGGGCGATCGGAACGGATTGCTTCGGCATCGGGTCGACCTCCCGCAACCGGGAGACGCCCGACTTGAGACGCCGCGCCATTGCCTGTTCGATGTCGCCGGCTGCGGCGTCGGCATACACAAATGCGGGGCTGCGAATGTCCTCGACATCCATCAGGGCGGGATCGACCATCACCTTTTCCCCCAGCCGCCGCAGCCGGCGGGTGTGGACATAGGGCATGCACGCGCCCACCAGCAGGCGGTTGTATCCTTTGCCCTTCGCCTTTTCTACCAGCATATCCCAGCCTTCCGCTGTGCACACGCGGGGGATGGCAAAAACCTCCTCCACGGCCGGATCTGCCTTCAGGTCTGCGGCAATCCGCTCCATGTCAATCCCGCCGGGCAGGGTTGACCCGCATTCGCACAGAACGACCCGTACTTTCGGCGCCTGAAGGGACACATCGGCATATTCAGGCGCATCTTCGCCCACTTCCGCCATGCCGCCGCCGGCCGCATGGATCGTTGCAGAAGCGCAAAGAGAGGCCGACCCGGCCGAAATAACCGATTCGGCGATATCCTTGGGTCCCGAAAAGGAACCGGCCAGAAAAATCCCGTCCCGTTTTGTTTTCGCGGGCGCAAAGGGTTCTCCCATGGCAAATCCCCAGGGGTTTAGTTCGAAATCGGCCATTTCTGCAATCTTGTCCACCCCCCGGGCGGGCTGCTGCCCTGTGGAGAGCACCACCATGTCAAAGGCCGCCTCCATGTGCCTGCTGTTTTCCCCCGGGAAGGTAACCATCCGTTTTCCGGTTTTGACCTCGGTAAAAACCGTATGAACGCGCCCCCTTGTAAAACGGATGTTGTAGTCCTTTTCCGCGCTTTCCCGGAAGCGCTGGAAGGTTTTACCGAACGTGCGCATGTCCGTGTAAAAAATCGTCGCCTCCAAATCGTCCGGGCCCCGCTCTTTTGCCAGCATGGCTTCCTTGATCGCGTACATGCAGCAGATACCGGAACAGTAATCCTTGTCAAGCTGAAGATTCCTGGAACCCACGCACTGGACCCATGCAATCGATTTAACGGGCCGTCCGTCGGAAGGGCGAAGGAGCTCCCCCCCGCCGGGTCCGGTGCCGCTGAGGAGGCGTTCGAACTCCAGTCCGGTGAGCACGTCGGGAAACGCCCCGTACCCGAAGGGGTTTTTCCCCGTAGACGGATCATAGCTCTCGGTTCCACCGCAGAATATGACCGCCCCGGCTTCTATGGTTTCCCCCATCGACGCCTCCCGGAGTTCGTAGACCTCGACAACCTTTGAAACGAGGTCCTCGGGATCAAACGGCTTCATGAGATAATCCATGGCCCCGGTTTTCATGGCTTCCACAGCGGTTTCGACGGTTGCGTAGGCGGTCATCATCACCACGGCCATATCCGGAAACATTTCCCTGGTTTTTTTCAGCACCGCCACCCCGTCCATACCGGGCATCTTGATATCAAGGAGCATCATCTTGAAGGATTGTTTTTTCATGGCTTCCAGGGCTTCCTCCCCCGAAGCGGCCGTTTCGGCCGAAAACCCTTCCTCTTCAAGCCATTCCTTGATGGAATCGCGAACGGTATATTCATCGTCCACCACCAGCACGCCAAAGTCCTGCCGGCCTTCTCGAAAAAGACGGATCGCCCCCGTGGGACAGGCGTCGACGCACTCGCCGCAACGGCTGCAGGCCGCGGAATCGATCACGTAGGTGTTTGGCGTCATGTGCGGCACCGGCAAATATACGGCTTTTCGCCGGGAAAGCCCGGCGTTGAATTCGTCCGCAACCTCCACCGGGCAAACGTCTGCGCACACCCCGCAGCCGATGCAGGTGTCCGGATCCACGAACCCGGGCTGTTTCTGCAGCCGGATCGTAAAATGCCCGGCTTCCCCTTCAATGGCTGCCACCCGGGTGGACATGCGAATATCGATATTTTCGTGAAACAACCCTTTTCTGAGGCAGTACTGGGACCCGGCATCCCGTTCCACAAGGGGGAGCATTTTGCACATGCCGCAGTGATTGCTCGGAAACTGGCTGTCCAGCTGGCTGAGGACGCCCCCCAGGTGGGGCGCCTTGTCCACAAGGGTAACGCCGTAGCCGGTTTCGGCCAGGTCCAGTGCAGCCCGGATACCGCTGATTCCCCCTCCGACAACAAGGGCGCGTCCGATCTTGGCTTTCATATCATCTGGCTCCTTACTGTTTGATGAGCCCGTAAAAAGTCGATTTTGGACGGCAATGTAAAAAGTTCAAGATCAAGGCGCGTGCAATTTTTGAAGAATTGATCGTACTTAGCCGTACGTGAGATTCTTCAAAAATTGTGCGCAACGCAGACATTGGGCTTTTTACGAAGCCGTCAATGTTTCACCTCGACCACATCGTCAAACTCGTCCTCATTGAAGGCCGCCAGCGGGGGTTCCTCCTCCAGGCTTCTGCCGGCTTCATAGTCGAACGCCGCCTGGGCAAGGCTTGCGGTTGCGGTGAAGAGCTCTGCCAGCCGGATATCATTGGGGCAGGCATTGCTGCACTGCCCGCACCCCACGCATGCCGTGGAAATGTGCGCCATGCGGGTGATATGATAGAACAGCGTGTCGGTCGGCATTTTGATCATCCCTTTCCGCCTGGCCCACCGGAGATACTGAAAGGGGTCATGGTCGAAGACATCGGTAACAAAGACGCATTCACGACAGTAGCACACCGGGCAGGCCACCCGGCAGTTGTAGCAGTTGATGCATCCGGAGAGATAGGTCGCGAGTTTATCCGGGGTGTTGGTTTTTTCCCGGACGTCGTCAAACATGTCCTTTTGGAATTCCTTGCGTGCGGCCATAAGGGAATCAATGGCCTCCTCCCGAATGCCCGGTGCCTCGCATTCGGCCAGCCCCAACCGGTCAAAAAGCGCTTCCCCCTTTTCCGTGTCCGCCGAAACCAGAAACTGCCGGTCGGTATCGAGACCGAAAATGCCGATGGAAAGATCGGCGCCCTGGGGGACCGGGTGTGTGCAGGCCCTGCAGGCAGCCGATATTTCGACGTCTTCGTCAAATTTTGTTTCCCCGGAAAGCGCCCCTGCAAGAAACCGGTTAGCGGCGGTTTCCGGATTTTCCCCGGCAAATTTCACGTAATCGGTATTCTTGAAGGCACCCGGGCAGTCGATGCCAACAACAACAATATTTTCCATTTCCCCCTGCTTCAGCTTGACCAGTTCGACAAGGGCGCGTATTTCGCAGGGGCGGAGAATAACCGCAACGGTCTCCCCGGCGGGCCTTTTGGTCAGACGGGAGACAAGGCGCGCGGCGTTCATGGGAAAGGCCGGCGCAAAAGGGTCTATGGGATCAAGCAGTTCCGGGTCCGTCACCAGCTGCTGCATGATCATGTCATTTCCCGGAAGGCGCAGGGGCGCCATGAGCGCACTGATATCCTCCAGGGCCAGGACGGACTTGAAAAAAGACGCAAGGGACGCCTGCAGGTTCTGCTCCGCTGCATCGCACAGGGATGTTTTTGCCATGGAAAGCCTCCATCCGAATATTCAACAATCAATCGTACCGTGTGCGGTATCAGACAACCGCCGCCTGTTTCGCTTCGTTGGGGCCTATCTCCTTGATCTCGGCTACCATTTCCCGGATGGTCCGGGCGAACTGGATACCGTCGGAAGCGCCGATCCAGGTCAACTTGAGCCGCTTCTCATCAAAACCGTACTGGGGTAAAATCGCCTTGAGAAGCCTGATCCGCCTTCGCGCCTTGTAGTTGCCGTTGATGTAGTGGCAGTCGCCCGGGTGGCATCCGCTGACCAGGACCGCATCGGCCCCCTCCAGGAAGGCCTTGATAATATACTTGGGATCGACCATCCCCGTGCACATCACGCGAATCAGCCGCACGTTGGTGGGATAGGACAACCGCGATGTCCCGGCAAGGTCCGCCGCCGTATAGGTGCACCAGTTGCACACAAAAGCGATAATGGTCGGTTCAAAATCGTCCATGGATCCATTCCTCCGGTTTCCGTGTAATGTCTCCTGCCTCACAGTCCCACTGCATGAATCGTATCGATGATCCCCTCTAGTTCGGCAAGCAGCTGGGCGGGCTTGAAGTGCCGTACCTGGGCCGCGTTGCTCGGGCAGAACCCGGCGCAACTGCCGCAACCCTTGCAAAGGGCCTCATTGACCACAGAAATCCCGCGTCGCGGATCAAACTCGATGGCCCCATAAGGGCAAAGGCCGATGCAGACCTGGCATCCCGCGCAGATATCCGGATCGATCCAGGATATGGCCGAGGGGACCTCGACCACGCCCCGGTGCGCCAATGACAGGGCCTTGGCTGCCGCCCCGGACGCCTGCGCCGTCGTATCGGGAATATCCTTGGCCGACTGGCATGCTCCCGCAAGAAAAACCCCGTCGGTGGAGGTGTTCAACGGGCCCAGCTTGGGATGCTCCTCCAGGAAAAATCCGTCCTTCCCCTGGCTGACGCCGAACAACCGGCAGATATCATGGGCATCGGAACGCGCCTCCATGGCCATGCAAAGCACCACCATGTCCACCGGTACGCGGATGGGCCTGTTCAGCAGGGTGTCTTCGCCGATGGCGATCAGCTTGCCTTTTTCATGGGGGGCTCTGGCTTTGTCGGTAATTTCCGCAACCTTGCCCCGGATGAAATTGGTTCCTTCTTCCTGGCAGCGCCGGTAGAATTCTTCATACCCTTTGCCGAAGCATCGCATATCGATATAAAATTCATATACCTCGGTATCATGGCCCACCTTTTCCTTGATCAGGTGGGAATACTTCAGCGCATACATGCAGCAGACCCGGGAGCAGTATTCATGATAATTGGCGTCCCGGCTTCCCACGCAGTGGACCAGGGCCACGCTTTGCGGCTTTTTTTCGAACGCCCCGGCTTTATTTCTCATGAGGATCTCCCCGCCGGTGGGGCCGGTGGCATTGTTGAGCCTTTCGAACTCGAGACTGGTAAACACGTTGGGATACCTGCCATACCCGTACTGCTTGATGACACCGGGATCCATGAGGTCAAAGCCGGTGGCAATGACGATGCTCCCCACCTTCACCTCCCGGTCTTCGGCCTGCATATCATGATCGATGGCATTGGGCTGACACGCCTTGACGCACTCATAGCACTCCGAGCAGACGGCGCACTCCAGGCAGCGGGATGCTTCAACCAGGGCTTCTTCTTCGGTGTACCCCTCGAATACCTGGCAGAAGTTGCCCTTTCTGTCTTCCGGGTCCAGGCATCTGAGCCCGACGCGCTCCTGACGGATCTCTTTCTTGATTTCTTCGGGGACTTCGGGCCTTGCAAAATCCCACGTTCTTTTGCGCCCCTCCAGGAGGTCAAGGCCGTTCATGTAGCGGTAGATGGATTCGGCAGCCGCTTTTCCCGAGGCGACCGCATCCACCACGGACTGGGGCCCATACACCGCATCCCCCCCGGCAAAAACCCATTCTACAGGGGTCTGATACGTTACGGGGTCCGCCTCGAAGTAGCCCCATTTGGTCATGGGGAGATTCTCCTGCGCCATTTCCCGGGTGTCTGCGGCCTGACCAATGGCGGGAACGATCATGTCGATATCCAGCAACGTCTCGGACCCCTCGATGGGTACAGGCCTGCACCGGCCGCTCTCGTCAGGATCCCCCAGTTCCATCCGGAGGTATTCCATGGCCGACACCCTTCCCGCATCATCCGCGACCACCCGCACAGGGGCGGCAAGATAGATGAATTCAATCCCTTCGTTGCCGGCCTCGATGATCTCTTCCTCGTGTGCGGGCATTTCCTCGCGGGTGCGGCGGTACACGATATACACCTTGTCCAGCCCCTTGCGAACGAGCGTACGGGCGCAGTCAAAGGCCACGTTCCCCCCGCCGATGACCGCCGCTTTTCTTCCAATGAAAACGTCTTCCCCAAGGGCGACGTGCCTCAGGAAGTCGACCCCCTGGATCACGCCGGAAGCCGCCTCATTTTCAATCCCCAGGGGCTGGCTCCCGTGCAGGCCCACAGCCAGAAAAACGGCTGAAAAGCCGTCGGTTTTAAGGCTTTCCAGGGTTATGTCTGTGCCAAAGGCGGTGTTGGTCTTTATGGTGACGCCCAGTTTTTCGATCTGTTGGATCTCATGGGCCAGGATATCAGGGGGCAGCCGGTAGCCGGGAATGCCCACGGCCATCATTCCGCCGGCAACGGGAAGTTTTTCAAACAGGGTAACGGCGTATCCTTTCAGTGCCAGAAAATAGGCTGCGGAAAGCCCGGCCGGACCCGAGCCGACAATAGCGACCTTTTCATCCCCCGGGGCGGGACCTTCGACAGCGGCCCCATCTCCGGCGCCTTTTCCCAGGTCCGCAAGAAATCGGTGCAGCTCCCGTATCGCCAGGGGCTGATCCACGTCGCTGCGCGTGCAGTTGTCTTCGCAGGGGTGATGACAGACATGGCCGCAGACGCCGGGAAACGGATGGGCCTGCCGGAAGAGCGCCAGGGCTTCGGCATATTTCCCCTGCCGCATCAGCGCGATGTACCCCTGGACGGATACGTGGGCCGGGCACGCAGACCTGCAGGGTGCGGTGCCGCGTTTGTCGATGACGTAGGCGATCGGAACGGCCTGGGGAAAGGAACGGTATATGGCGTGGCGGTCCTTTAGCCCGACGTCCCATTCACTGGGCCGGGTAATGGGGCAGACCTTTTCGCACTCTCCGCAGCCGGTGCACACACCCTCTTTCACGTAACGGGGATTTCGGCGAACCGTGACATGGTAGTTGCCGATATACCCGGTTACGTCGATCACCTCGGAATAGGTCATCAAATCGATATTGGGCTGCTGCCCCACTTCCACCATGACGGGAGTGCCGATGCACGCAGCGCAGTCGAGCGTCGGAAACGTCTTGTCGAACTGGAGCATGTGCCCGCCGATGGTCGGGTCTTTTTCGACCAGGTACACCTTGTTCCCTGCCCTGCCGATATCCAGCGCCGCCTGCATACCGGCGATACCTGCGCCCACCACCATGATATCGGGATGCACGTTCACCTGGCGCGTTTCCAGCCGTTCGTGGTAGCATACGCGGTTGACGGCAGCAGCCACCTGCGTCTTGGCCTTTCTGGTTGCGTCATCCGCATCAGCGGTCACCCAGGATACGTGCTCCCGGATAGAGGCCATCTGAAAATAATAGGGGTTGATCCCGGACCGCTGGCAAACCCCCTGGAAGGTCTTCTCATGAAGGCGCGGCGAGCAGGACGCCACCACCACCCGGTTGAGGCCGTACTCATGGATGTCCTTTTCAATCATTTCCTGGCCGGGATCGGAACACATGAACTTGTAGTCCCGGGCAACGACCACGGAAGGAAGCGTTCCGGCAAATCCGGCCACTTCCTCGACACGCACCTTTCCGGCGATGTTGATCCCGCAGTGACATACATAGCATCCGATTTTCAGCGCCATTTCCGCTACCTCAAGATTTCTTTTTCTTCATGTGAAACCGAAACGACTGACCATCGCCGCCTGCCTCCGCATGAACCAGTTCACAGGAATCCGGCGGCAATATTTTCAGCAGGTCGCTTTGGGTATCCGAGTCGTGGCAGAGAATTTCCAGCGTCTGTTCCGGCGGCATCTCGCGAAACGCCTGACTGACCTTCAGCAGTGCAATGGGCAGAATAAACCCCCGTAAGTCGATTGTATGATCCGCTTTTCGTATCAACGCAATGATTCCCGACGATGTTGAAATATGCCCGGACCGACCGCATGTACATGTATGAAGCGGCTTGGCAATTTGATTTTTCAATCCACCTGAACCCTCTGGAAAAGACACTGCAACAGCAGTGCCAACCCTGTAAACTTCATAAAAAAGGCGGGAGCATCCACTTTTTGGTTGCATTGGATTCCCCTTGACTGTTAATGTGTTTAATATTAACACTTAACATATGTTAAATTTTTAACATATTGGTACACGGCTCACGTTTCGGATTCAAAATTCGGATACCGGGTCAATCTTTTCGTTGGATAAATTTTGTTACAGAATGCGGACCCGTAGGGGCACCCCTTGCGGGTGCCCGGAATTAGGGCACCCGCAAGGGGTGCCCCTACGAGGTCCTTTTGATCATCATACCTATTGATAAATGCAAAGAATTGTAAAAATTCGATTTGGATTTCGAAAAGGCGGGATGTAAACAAGCCGTTTTCCGGCCGGTAATAAAGAGGAATCGACCATGCATGAAAAAGATCTCAACCTTTACTGGAAAACCGTGGTGGACACGATCAAAGACGGGGTGATGATCGTCGACAAAAGGGGGGTGATCGTTTCCGTCAACCGCGCCATGTCCGAAATAACAGGCTATGAACGGGACGAGCTTCTGGGAAAACCATGCACCTTTTTAAACTGCAGCATGTGCGACACGGTCCTTGAAAAAAGCGGGGAACACTGGTGCCTTCTTTTTCGAACCGGTTATCTCAACATGCGCGAGGCGGTTATCCAGAAAAAAAACACAGAAATCATCCCTGTACTCAAAAACGCTTCTCTTTTGCGGGACGGGGAGGATCATGTCATCGGTGCGGTGGAAACCATCACCGACATTACGGAGCTCAATGAAAAGGAAACACAGATCAGCGCCCTTCGCAGTGAGCTCCTCTCTGAAAACAGCTTCCACGGCCTTTTGGGGGACTCCCTGCCCATGCAGCAGGTGTACGACCTGATCGAAAATGCAGCCTGCTCCGATGCGCCCGTGATCATTTTCGGCGAAAGCGGCACCGGCAAGGAACTGGTCGCCCAGGCGATCCACAACATCAGCCGGCGGAGCGACAATTTCTACATCAAGGTCAATTGCGCCGCGCTCAACGATTCCCTGCTGGAAAGCGAACTGTTCGGACACCGGAAAGGCTCGTTTACCGGGGCGTACCAGGACCGGACCGGCCGGTTCGAAGCCGCGAAAGACGGGACGATATTCCTCGATGAAATCGGGGACCTGCCGCTTTCCACGCAGGTCAAGCTGCTGCGGGTGCTGGAAGACCAGGTGATCGAACGCGTGGGCGACAACCAGCCGCGCAAGATCGATGTCCGGATCATCACCGCCACCAACCGCGACCTGCAGCAATTGATGGAAACCGGGCGCTTCAGGGACGATCTCTTCTACCGGATCAACGTGATTCCCATCCGGGTGCCCCCCTTACGGAAAAGAGGCGGGGACATCTCCCTGCTCGCAGACGCCTTTTTCCAGCGCAATCGTCTGAAAAGCGACAAACCTGTCAAGGGCATCTCCAATGCAGCCATGGAAGCCCTTGTCCACTACTCCTGGCCCGGCAACGTCCGGGAGCTCAAGAGCGCATTCGAATACGCCTTTGTCACTTGCGATGAACCCATGATCCGGCCGGAACACCTCCCGCCGGACATACTGAACGCAGGAAAAACCAAAAATGGGGGGAGGGAAAAATCGACCTTGAACCGGGAAGAGGCAAAAAAACAGCAGTTGATCGATGCGCTTCGGGAGGCGGCGGGGAACCAGTCCAGGGCGGCGGAAATACTGGGGGTTTCACGGGTTACCGTCTGGAACCGGATCAAGCGGTACGGCATTTCCGTCCACAGGGATGTGGTGGAAAACGGATAAAGCGCCCCGCTGCGGCAGCCTTCTGAAAGGCGATTGATGCGCAAGGGTCCGATGGTCCGCTCAGGAAGGATTTACCGGCAGCGTCATCCGGAACCGGGTGGCCCCTTTGGCCGCATTTTCCACGCGGACATCGCCGCCGTGCCTTTGCATGATTTCCTTTACCGTTGACAGGCCGAGCCCCACCCCGTATCCTTCCTGTTTCGTTGAATAAAACGGTTCGAAGATACGCGGCAGGTCCGCCTTGCGAATGCCCCCCCCGGTATCCTCCACGTCCAGAAACAGCATGTCCGCCGCCGGGTCCATCCCCGTGGTCAAGTTCAGCCGCCCTCCCCCGGGCATGGCATCGATGGCGTTGAACATCAGGTTCAAAACGCACTGCTGCAGCTGGTTGAAATCCCCCCTGACCCCGGGGAGGTCGCTGGGAATTTCTGTGTGCAGCTCGATTTTCTGAAGCGTCAGCTTGTGTGAGCAAAGAAGGACGCACCGGTCAATGAGCTCTGCAATGGATATGGTGTCAAAAGAAGGAGGGGATTTGCGGGTATAGGCCAGAAGGTTGCCGGTGATATAAGAGCACCGACTGATTTCACGGTCCACGATCTCCAGGTACCGGGAATATTTTTCCATTGTATCGCTGTCCATGCGCCCCTTTTCAAGGGTCCGCTTCATCAGGCGAACATAATTCAGAATGCCGGACAGGGGGTTGTTGATCTCATGAACCACGCTGGCCGCAAGCCGCCCCAGGGAAATCATCTTGTCCTGGTGCAGGATCCGGGCCTGGTCTTCCATCTCCCGCTCCAGGAGCCTCGCGTAGTCCTTGAGCTGTCTGCGGGAAACATAGCGCTGAATGGCACGTTTCAGGGCAAGGTGAAGGGCCTCGTTGTTGAGCGGTTTCGTCACGAAGTCGGATGCATCCAGCTGCAGGGCCCGTATGGCAAGATCCATATCCGCAAATGCCGTGATAATGATCACTTCCGTGTCGGGCATCTCCTTTTTTACGGCTTCCAGGACCGCGATCCCGTCCATAACGGGCATGCGGATATCGGTGACAACGATCTCGGGCGTCTTTTCGCGCACCAGCTGCAGGCCGGCCCTTCCGTCCGAAGCCGCATGAACAATATAGCCGGCATCTTCGAGCGTGATGCCCACAACCTCCTGAATATCCTTTTCATCATCGATCAGCACGATGGTCCATGGCGAGGCAGAATCCATTCGCCTTCTCCGAATGATGGCCATACGGTTATTGTTCCTGCGGTGCGGGCACGGCGCTAACGGGAATCGAACGCTTCATTGACAATCCCCTGCGCCTCCTCCTGTATTTTTTTCAGATGCCCTTTCCCCTTGAAGCTTTCCGCATATATTTTATAAATATCCTCCGTACCCGACGGACGGGCAGCAAACCAGCCGTTATCCGATACGATTTTTATTCCGCCGATGGGCGCCCCGTTGCCGGGGGCCTTTGTCAGCTTTGCCGTCACCGGCTCCCCCGCCAGCATATCCACACGGATGTCGTCGGGCGAAAGGTTCTTCAGTGTTTCTTTTTGCTCCCGCGTGGCCGGGGCGTCCATCCGCTCGTAGACGCACGTGCCGAAACGGTTTTCAAGTTCGCTGTAAATTTCCGCGGGGTCCTTGCCAAGCCTGGCGAACATTTCCGCCGCAAGCAGGTTCATGATGATCCCGTCCTTGTCCGTGGTCCAGGCCTTCCCGTCCTTTCGCAGAAAAGATGCGCCTGCGCTCTCCTCCCCCCCAAAGCCGAACGTTTTATCCAGAAGGCCTTCAACAAACCATTTAAAGCCGACAGGCACCTCGATGACGGGCTGATTGAGATGAGCGGCCACCCGGTCGATCATGGCGGTGGAAACCAGCGTTTTCCCAACGGCCGCACCCTTCGGCCAGCCGGGGCGGTGCTGGAACAGGTACCATATGGCTACGGCGAGATAATGGTTGGGATTCAACAAGCCGGCCCCGCGTGTGACAATGCCGTGGCGGTCGCCGTCCGGATCGTTGCCAAAAGCGATGTCGAATTTGTCTTTCAACCCTATCAGCCCCTGCATGGCATACTGCGAGGAGCAGTCCATGCGGATTTTGCCGTCCCTGTCCACGTGCATAAATCCGAAGGCCGGATCCACGGCCTTGTTTACTACCTCGATGGATATGCCGTACTTTTCCGCGATCGGCTCCCAGAACCAGACAGCGGCCCCCCCCAGGGGATCGACCCCCAGCTGCAACCCGGCCTTTGCGATGGCCGCCATGTCCACCACGCTCTCAAGATCATAGACATACGCCGCGATATAATCATACTCGTGCGTGGTTTCGGCCTTCAGGGCTTTTTCATAGGGCATTCGCCGGATATTTTCCGTACCCTTCGCCAGAAGTTCGTTGGCCCGTTTTGCAATGGCATCGGTCACATCCGCACCGGCCGGACCGCCGTGGGGGGGATTGTACTTGAAGCCGCCGTCGGGGGGCGGGTTGTGGGAGGGGGTGATCACCACGCCGTCGGCGCGCCCCTTTTTCCCGGACCGTTTTACGCTGCGGTTCCAGGTTAAAATCGCATGTGAAATCACCGGGGTCGGCGTATACCCCATGCCCTGCTGCAACATCACATTGACACCGGCTGCGGCAAACACTTCCAGAGCGGTGGCCATGGCGGGCTCGGACAGGGCATGGGTGTCCATGCCCATAAAAAGCGGGCCGGAAATCTGATTGGCTTCCCGGTATTCGCATATCGCCGCCGAAATCGCGAGGATATGATCTTCGTTGAAGCTGCCGTCAAACGAGCTGCCCCGGTGCCCTGACGTGCCGAATGCCACCTGTTGGGCCGGGTCCTCCGAATCCGGACGCTTGTAATAATAGGAAGCCACGAGCCTGGGTACATTGACAAGCATTTCCGGACGTGCTTTTTTACCGGCATATTTATGGACGGTCATTGCTGTACTCCCTCTGGTTTGCAGAATCCTTCTCAAATGGATTATCGTGAATCGTCTTTATCGTCTGATTTTCGTTATACAGGAATCCGGCTGCGGATTCAAACCCTACCCGCTGAACGGGTTGTTTTACGGTTTGTACGAGTAATTCACCATTCTTTTCAATTATCGAAAGACATCCGGAAACCTCGTAGCGGCGCCCCTTGCGGGTACCGGTAATAATATAATATCGTAGGGGCACCCCTTGCGGGTGCCCTGATTTCGGGCCCCCGCAAGGGGTGCCCCTACGGGCCCTTATTCCGTAAAAAGATTTTCCGTATGCATACATGAATGCAGATATTGGTAAAAATATAATCACTGCGTTTCATTCCACAAGAAACAGCGTGGCACGACTCCCGGCCAATATTTGTAAACATACCCTTTTACAAGAAACAGGGGTGATTTAGATGGTCACTGGAATTTCCAGACGAAAAACTTCTTCCACGGACCCGCTGACGCAAATTGATAACCGGAACATGCGCTATGAAGAACTTGACAGGCGATATCACGGGCGCTTC
>JAWOAV010000007.1:0-6770 GCA_046498365.1 Desulfosalsimonadaceae bacterium | reverse complement strand
TTTTTTTTCCAATTCACCTGTCGGTTCCCATACGGTTCACTGTACACGTCGTGGTATGGTTGCATGATAAAAAAACCAAAAAAGGGCAAACCTTACGGTGTTGCCCTTCTTTGAACGTTCATGGTGTTTCGATGCGGCCTAAAAGCGTGGAAATACCTGTCTATTCTTTTGTTTCAACAAGCTTGATGCGCGCCGTGGCCCGTTCCAACGCCGCCTTTGCACGATCCTTGTCAATGCCTTCTTCCGAGGATTCCAGCCGTTCCCGCGCTCTTTCATATGCCGCTTTTGCCCGGTCAATATCAATTTTTTCACGTATCTCAGCGGTTTCCGCGAGGATGGTCACCCGATCCGGCAGGGCTTCGGAAAAACCGCCGCTGATAAAAACAACATGCTCCATATCCTGCAAATCCCTGAAGTGCACCCGTCCTGTCTCAAGGGAACTGAGAAAAGGCGTATGATTCGGAAGAATACCGAACTCGCCTTCCGTTCCGGGCGCCATGACAATCCGGACGTCTTGACTGACCACATATTTTTCAGGCGTAACAATTTCAAGTTTAATCGTCTGCTGAGCCATTTTACATCTCCCGCGATATTATGCCGCCATTTTCTGTGCTTTTTCGGCTGCTTCCTCGATCGTGCCGACCATGTAGAACGCCTGCTCGGGCAGATCATCATGTTTGCCGTCACAGATTTCCTTAAAGCCGCGGATCGTGTCATCGATCTTGACAAAGGCGCCGGCAAGGCCTGTAAACGTCTCCGCCACGTGGAAGGGCTGGGAAAGAAAACGCTGAATCTTCCTTGCCCTGGAAACCGTGACCTTGTCTTCGTCGGATAGCTCTTCCATACCCAGAATGGCGATAATATCCTGGAGATCCTTGTACCGCTGGAGAATGGTCTGAACTTCACGGGCGACTGCGTAATGCTCTTCACCGATAAAGTTGGCATCAAGAATCCGGGAGGTCGAGTCGAGCGGGTCCACTGCCGGATAAATGCCGAGCTCTGCAATCTGCCGGGAAAGAACAACCGTTCCGTCAAGGTGTGCGAACGTGGTCGCCGGAGCCGGGTCGGTCAAGTCATCTGCAGGCACGTAGACGCACTGAACGGCAGTGATGGACCCGGCCTGGGTGGATGTAATTCTTTCCTGGAGATCACCGAGTTCCACCGCAAGCGTCGGCTGATAGCCGACCGCAGACGGCATGCGTCCAAGCAGTGAAGAGACTTCCTGACCGGCCTGGGTAAAGCGGAAAATGTTGTCAATAAACAGCAGCACATCCTGGCCTTCCTGATCACGGAAGTATTCAGCGCTGGTCAGGGCGGACAAAGCGACGCGGGCGCGCGCGCCGGGCGGCTCTGTCATCTGACCGTAAACGAGCGCAGCTTTGGGAAGAACGCCGGAGTCCTTCATTTCATGGTACAGGTCGTTCCCTTCGCGGGTCCGCTCGCCAACACCAGCGAACACGGAAATACCGCCGTGGTGCATCGCGATATTGTTGATCATTTCCATCATGATAACGGTTTTACCAACGCCCGCACCGCCGAAAAGGCCCATTTTGCCGCCCCTTGGAAACGGGACCAGAAGGTCGATCACCTTAACGCCCGTTTCGAGCACTTGGACGGAAACGTCTTGGTCTGTCAGCAGCGGCGCAGGCCTGTGGATGGGGGAAAGGATATCCTGCGAAACAGGGCCGAGGCCGTCCACGGGCTTTCCGATAACGTTCAACACCCTGCCCAGTGCGGCATGGCCAACCGGAACCATGATCGGATTGCCGGTATCCTTGACCGGCATGCCCCGAACGAGACCGTCCGTGACGTCCATTGCGATGGTTCTTACAACATTATCGCCCAGATGCTGGGCGGTTTCAACGACAAGGTTGTCCTCTTCGTCATTGATCGTCGGGTTGGAGATGAGCAGCGCCGTTTTGATCTCCGGCAGGTTGCCCTGTTCAAACTCGACGTCTACCACAGGCCCCATTACCTGCGTTATTTTGCCAATATTTTCTGCCATGAATAGACCTCCTATTTAAAGACACAGAATTTAATCCTGGTTAATTATCCCCTCAGGGCTTCGGCCCCGCCGACAATATCCATCAGTTCCATCGTAATTGACTGCTGCCTGGCCTTGTTATAGGTAAGGGTAAGGCTTTCAATCATATCGTCGCATGCCTTGGTTGCGTTATCCATGGCGCGCATACGGGCGGCATGTTCACTGGTCGATGTTTCGAGCAGTGCATGATAGATCTGAATGTAAATGCTCTTTGGGAGCATGGTGTTGAGCAGGGCGTCCGCAGATGGCTCGCAGATGTGCTCCGGTAAATACCGGGAATCTTCAGCCGCGGTTTCCGTTTCTTCCGGCTTTTCAATTGCAACGATCGGCAAAAGCTGTTTTACCACCGGAATCTGGTTTGCCATGCTCCGGAATTCCGAATATACGATATGCACTTCATCATAATCCCCGAACAGAAACCCTTCGATGGCCTTCTGGCCGAAAGAAGAGGCGACGTTGAAACCGAATTTTCCTCCGACAACGTCAAGGTACTGATCGGCAATGGTCAGTTTTTCCTTGCGGGCCCAATCGCGCCCCTTTTTGCCGAATGCGGTCAAGGAAACGTTGACGCCGCGGCGTTGAAAGTCCTCGACGATTTCTTCGGTCTTATCCATCAGGTTGCTGTTGAAACCGCCGCATAACCCGCGATCCGATGTAAGCATGACAACATGAACATTGTTGACTTCATCTTTCGGGATGAGCAATGGACTGGTTTCATCGGTTGTCTTATCGGCAATATTGCCGAGCACTTCGGCAAACTTTTCCGCATACGGCCGAAACGCGTCCATCGCACCCTGGGCCCCCCTCAATTTGGAGGCCGCTACCATGTTCATGGCCCGGGTAATCTGCTTGGTCTTTTTGACACCTGAGATTTTGGATTTTATTTCTTTTAACGATGCCATATATTCACTCGCTTTTATACGCTTTGTCATCAATTGGCGTGCAGGAACGATCCGTTGCTACTAGATCGTGTCCTTGAATTCTTCGCCGTATTCCGTGAATGCCTTCTGCATTTTCTCGTCGAGCTCATCGCTGATCGCACGTTTCTCGGCGATTTCCGAAAAAATCTCCGGATAACGGGACTCGACGAATTGATACAGGCCGCTTTCGTATTTTGCCAGTACGTTCGTCTGGAGCTTGTCAAGAAACCCCTTGGTGCCGGCGTAAATGATCACGACCTGCTTTTCAAGCGGCAACGGCTGGTATTGTGGCTGTTTCAGGATTTCAACGAGCCGCTCACCCCGGATAAGCTGTTTCTGCGTTGATGCATCAAGGTCGGAACCGAATGCGGCAAAAGACTCAAGTTCTCGGTATTGGGCCAAATCAAGGCGCAACGTGCCGGCCACCTGCTTCATGGCTTTTTCCTGTGCTGCGCCGCCGACGCGGGATACGGACAAACCGACGTTGATGGCCGGCCGTACGCCTGCAAAGAAAAGCCCGGGCTCCAGGTAAATCTGACCGTCCGTAATGGATATAACGTTGGTCGGAATGTATGCGGAAACGTCGCCGGCCTGGGTCTCGATAATGGGCAGCGCGGTAAGTGAGCCGGCGCCGAGTTCATCATTGAGTTTTGCGGCACGTTCCAGCAGGCGCGAATGGTTGTAGAAAATATCACCAGGGAAGGCTTCACGGCCGGGCGGACGGCGCATCAGCAGGGATACCTGGCGATAGGCGACCGCCTGCTTGGACAAGTCGTCGTAGATGATCAGTGCGTGTTTGCCGTTGTCGCGGAAATACTCGCCGATGGCGCATCCTGCGTACGGCGAAATGTACTGCAATGTGGCCGGGTCACTCGCCGTGGCGGAAATAACGGTCGTATATTCCATCGCGCCATGCTTTTCCAGAACAGCGACCACCTGGGCAACGGTGGACCTTTTTTGCCCGGTGGCAACGTAAATACAGTAGACGTCGCGCCCTTTCTGGCTCAGGATGGCGTCAATGGCAACGGCGGTTTTCCCGATCTGCCGGTCGCCGATGATCAGTTCGCGCTGTCCGCGACCAACAGGGGTCATGGCGTCAATGGCCTTCAACCCCGTATACAAGGGCTCATGGACGGATTTCCTTGCGATAACACCGGGCGCCACCATTTCGATCCGCCTTGTTTCGCTGGCCTCAACCGGGCCTTTGCCGTCGAGGGGTTCCCCCACCGATGAGAGCACCCTGCCGAGAACGGCATCACCAACCGGTACCTGGGCGATACGACCGGTACGCTTGACAATATCGCCTTCCTTGATATCGGTGTCATCCCCCATAATCGCGACACCGACATTGTCTTCTTCAAGGTTCATGGCAAGACCGAGCACACCGTTGGAAAACTCCACGAGTTCCAGCGCCATAACTTTTTCAAGGCCATACACCCGGGCGATACCATCGCCGGCCGACAAGACGATTCCGGTTTCACTCAGCTCGACCTTCTTGTCGAACTCCTGAATCTGCTGCTTGATAATCTCGCTGATTTCTTCGGCTTTTATTTCCATTAGACACTCTCACCCCTTTTTAAAGATTCACGCATATTTTTTAATTGTGTTTTAATGCTGCCATCCAACACAAGATCCCCGATCTTTGTAACAATTCCACCGATGATTTCCGGGTCCTGGCTTGTTTCGAGAACGACATCCTTCCCGGTCATCGATGCAAGCGCCTGGCGAATCTGATCGTATGTATCCGATGAGAGTTCCGTTGCGGAAACAAGATCCGCCCTTACGATTCCCTGCAGTTCGTCCGCCAGCTTGTTGTAATAATCGCTCACGGCACGAATCTGGTTGAAACGCTGCTTGGAAAAGATCAAATTCAGGTAGGCTTTCATGACTTGAGAAATATCAAGCGAATCCAACACGGTTGTAAAAAGCTTCTTTCGCTTGGTGGAATCAAACAGGGGATTGCCAATGGTCTGCTCAAAATCGGGATTCTGGTTGAGCAGTGCAACCACACCTTCCATCTCCTCCCTGTATTTTTCCACCTGGCCGTCTTCTTTCCCGATCAGAATCAAGGCCTTTGCGTATCTCCTGGCTATTACGGAACTTCTCACTTTGTCACCACCTTATCTATATATTCTTTAACAAGTCGGTCATGGTCATCGTCGGTAATAAGGCTCTTCATGCGGGCTTCCGCTTTTTCAACCGCACTGTCGAAAAGCTCTGTTTCCAGTTTCAGTTTTGCCTGTGCGAATTCGTAGGCGATGGTTTTGCGGGCCTGATCTTCCATCTTGGCGGCTGCGGCTTCGGCCTGTTTTAAAATGTTGTCCCGTGTTTCTTCTCCCTGTCGCTGATACTGGCTGATAATTTTTTCCGCCTCCGCATCCAGGGCGGAAAGCTTCTCATTGTAGACGGCCAGCTTTCTTTCGGCTTCGGATTTCTGCTTTTCAAGATCCTCGAGCTGTTCTTTGATGGATCGGATCCTGTCCGAAAAGAAGTTGGCAACCGGTTTGCGAAGGATAAAAAACAGAATCAATACAAGGGCGGTAAAATTGATAATGCGATAAGTATCGGTGCTTTGCCAGCCCTCTGCGGCGTATGCGGGCGCCGATAAGACAAAAAAAGATGCAAAAACGATAAAGAGGAGGCCGGCGTGGGAAATGGTTTTATTTTTCATTTTAGACGGTCCTCCCGATCATTTTTTTGCTGATTTCATTGGCAAAAAATTCGATTTGAGACTGCAGGGATTGTCGGACCTCATCCGTTTCACGGGCGACCCTGCTTCGGATTTCCTCCAAATCCTGCCTTGCCTGCTTATTGATCCTTTCAAGCATCTGCTGTTCTTCCTGCCGGGCCTCTTCCGCCATGGCTTCTTTCATTTTAAATCCTTTTTCCCTGGCTTCCTTGATCCCGGCCTCAATGGCAGCGGCTTTTTCCATGGCGTCGCTTTCAAAGCGGTCAATACCGTTTTCCAGTCCTTCGACTTTTTCCCTTCGCTTGGCGATAATGCCGCGAATGGGGCGGTATGCCACGTAATTCAAGGCCCAGATTAGGATAATGAAATTGACCATCTGGATGAAAATCGTCCAATCAAGTTTGATCATTCTGTCAACCTCCGCATCACAATCCACATTATATTTTTAGATAAATACATTTCATTTTGATTTAAGCAAAAACCCTTAGCACCAAATACGATAATTTGTCAAAATATTTTTTGCAGTTTCAGCAATTATCCATAACCCTGTTAACCCCCCACCTTCTCCGGGTATGGATTCATAATGCCCGGCCGTTATCGACAAGCAACAACACCGTTGCAGGCCCGTCAATCTTTTTATCATTGTCTGCTCCGCTTCCATCTGAATAAAAAACCCTTCCCTCTATGTTGTGCGGCTCAGGAGGAGGAGCAATAACCAAGGTTGATAAAATAATAATTGATGCAATTAAAACTACTATAAACATAAAGTATTTTTTATAGCTTCTTGAAATTATTTTTTTAATCATTTTAGTTCTACATACAAGGCTACAGAGGTTAAATCTAATGAAATGTATTTTTTAAGCTCAGAGGGTATTCTCATTTCATAATTATAAATTCCATATTCCCCCTGCTTGTTTGGATTTATTTTTGATACAAAAACTATATCCTGCGATGCATTAAACTCACCAGGATTTGAATCAGAAGAATCCCACAAAATTCCTGTTATGAAATTAGAGCTGTTTGTGGAATTTACAACAGATACATTGTTTATTGTATTTGCATAAACAACAAACTGCTCTTTTTTTATTGGGCTTCCATCTCTTGTAAATGTTGAATT